>CAZESU010000029.1:0-19290 GCA_964515275.1 uncultured Oscillospiraceae bacterium | reverse complement strand
AAATTTTAGAGTTTTTTGTTGGTCTTTACTTGACACAAGCAGAGGGCTTCATCACCGGCACGGCGGCAAAGATGTTCGTCATCGCAGGTCCGGTTATCGTCTACGGCATCAGTACCAGCGTGGTATACGGGCTGATACTGTGCCTGATCTCTTAAATGGAGGCGCGTACCATGTCCAAAAAGAAGAAAAAGAACGACAGAGTACCTGCGCCGGTGGAGACCGGCTTTGATGAGCGGTGTATCAAGCGCAGTGAGGGGGATAGCCCCTGGGAGAGGGAATCCGATGCCCCCGATGGCATCTCCGGCAATTGGAGCTGAAAAAAGCGGCACCTGTAAACAGGTGCCGCTTTTCAGCATCGTCACTTCCGCTGCCCTGCTGCCAGCCGGTTATTGACAGTCTCCTTGATTCTTTGATTCATCACGTTTTGCAGAAATCAGAGACGAAATACTGAGGAAGCCGGGTGAGCATAAACAGGAATATTAACATATATCATATAACAAGAGAGATAAAGCACTATATGAATAAACAAATGTTAAAAATCGCGGTCAAAAAGGCACCCGCTTAGAGACCGTTCAATCACTGTACATTTGCGCCAACGTCTCCTGGGCGCAGCTGATAAAGCGCTTTAGCATCTTGTCGTTTTTTCTGCGATCGCTGGTAACGATGCCGATTTCCCGGTAACCTGGCGGGCTGATAGGCACCACCTGAACATCTTCATTCATGCTGCGCATGACCAGTTCTGACAGCATGGTGAGCCCCAGTCCGTGTGCCACCATGGAGACAAGGGCTGCATCGTCCAGATTGGTGTATCGGATGTGAGGCGAGACCTTTTGCTCCTGAGAATTGAACACCGGCATGATATCCAGGTCGAAACCAAGAGAGGGCATGAGAAATTCTTCATTGGAAAAGTTACTGACAGGGAAAGTGTCGCCCTCCAGTGGATAGCCCTTGGGCAAAACGGCCAACAGAGGGTCTTTTTTGACAGATATCCAGTCTAAACCGTGCCGCAGAGAGGGGTGACAGCTCACAAAGGCGCAGTCCAGTTCCCCACTTCGGACAAAATCGTGTATGCCCTTGTTGCCGCCCATGGCAACAGATACGTCCGTATCGGGGCAGATCCGCCGGAATTCCGCAAGTATGGGCGGCAACCAGTGCCTGGCCACGCTGGAGTAAGCCCCTACCCGTATGGAGGAAGAGCTGGCGGAGCGTATGCGCTCGGTCGTATCTGTCAGCCTGTCTGCCGCCTCCACAAAGGCGCGGATATCCGGCAAAAGCCGCCTTCCTGCGGCGGAGAGGCGCACGCCTGTCTTACTGCGAATCAAAAGCCCTATACCGAGTTCGTTTTCCAGCGAGTTCATCATATTTGTAAGCCCGGCCTGCGTGTAGCCCAGTTCTGCGGCGGCGGCAGTGAGACTGCCCATGTCCACTGCAGCCAGAAAAGCCTTGAACTTTTTGCTCTCCATGTTAATTATTTCACTCCTTTATGAATGGAATATCCATAACAAATCCTTATGATAAATATAATAATATAGTGCTTGGAGAAAATCAATACAAATGTTAAAATAAAGTAACACAACGGTATTAATTCGAGAAAGAGGTTATTATTATGGAAAACAAACGCAGCTCCTGGGGCAGCAATATAGGCTTTCTGCTTGCTGCCATCGGTTCGGCTGTCGGTCTGGGCAACATCTGGGGATTTCCCTATAAGATGGGCAAGAGCGGCGGCTTTTCGTTCCTCATAGTATATCTTCTTCTGGCGGTATTTGTTGGCATGATCATCATGGTCAGCGAACTTGCACTGGGCCGCAAGACCGGCATTGGCGTAGTGGGCGCTTATCAGAAAGCGTCAAAAAAGTTCAAATGGGTTGGCTGGCTCGGTATTCTTGCCCCCTTCCTCATTATGAGCTTTTACTCTGTTCTGGGTGGCTACTGCATCCAGTACATGTCTCTGAATCTGGCCGAGCTGAGCTTTGGCCTCAGCACGATCTTCGGCTCTTCCATCAGCGGCAGCACCACATTCGGCGCAATGCTCACCAATCCCTTTGGCTGTTTCGTGTTCACCCTTCTGTTCATGGTTATCTGCATGCTCATCGTTCAGGGCGGCGTTGACAGCGGTATTGAAAAGTTCAACAAGGTGGGTATGCCTGCATTGTTTGTAATGCTGATCGTCATCATCATCCGCGCATTGACCCTCCCCGGTTCTGTGGAAGGCCTGAAGTTTATGTTCGTTCCCGGTTACGCAGTGAAGGCAGGCTTTATCAGCGAAGCCCCGAGCATTGTCTCCGTTCTGGGCACTGCCGGCGGTCAGATGTTCTTCTCTCTGTCTCTGGCAATGGGCGCCATGGTGACCTACGGCTCTTATCTGAGCAAGGAGGAGAACCTGGTTAAAAACTCCGCCGTTATTGTCATTGCCGATACAGTTGTGGCTCTGATGGCTGGTCTTGCAGTTATCCCCGCAGCTGTTGCAAACGGCCTTTCCAGCGGTATGGCTCCCAGTGAGATTGCTCTGGGCGGCCCCAAGCTCCTGTTTGTTACCCTGCAGGATGTTTTCGCCAACATGGGTCATGCAGGCCCCTTGTTCGGTGTCATCTTCTATCTGCTGGTTCTCCTTGCCGCCATCTCCTCTGCTATCTCCCTGATGGAGGTCGTTGCCGCTTACTTCCTTGACAAGGCGGCAGAGAAAGGCAAAGTCGGCAACCGCAAAAAGGTGGTTCTCTGGGTCTCAATTGCCATACTTATCGAGGCGCTTCTGGTTGCAGTCTGCGGACTTGGCGAAAACGGTATTGCTCCTGCCGATCTCTTTGGATGGAAGGACGGCGCCATGTACGCTATGTGGAATGACTGCTGGCTGGACTTCATGGACTTCTGGGCTGAGGGCATCGCAATGCCGTTGGGCGCAATGCTCATGGCTCTGATGATAGGCGGTGAGATGAAGCCCGACTATATTCTGGATGAGGTACACAGCGGCGAACACTCCAAGTTCTTTGATAGCTTCTATAAGATCTGTGTCACCTTCGTTGTCCCTGTGGTCATGGCCTTTGTCCTTGCCGGTATGCTTATCGACAACCTGACCAGCTATAATGTAAATAACGGATCCACGATCCAGCTCGTATGCTACTGCGTATCCGCAGCTCTGTTGGTGATATTTGCAATCGTCGCATATACTGGAAATAAAAAGACCAAGGTGCGGTAAACTTAAAAGAAAAATCCATACTTATACCATGGGTGTGAAAACGCCCATGGTTTTTTATACTAAAAAATCGCTATTGAACGGAATTTTAGCAGAACAAAAGGAAATTGTGATAAATTATGAACTTTCCTTGCGTATATTGGATATGAGAATTATAATATAAAAAATAGCACCAGAAAAAAGGCTTGCGTGAAAACGCGACAGGTATTATAATATTGCCTGATATTTAACTAACAAAGGGGCGCGGAGCTTGGAAAGGGCTTTGATAAGCATACACGGCATTGTTCAGGGCGTTGGCTTCAGACCCTTTATACACAAGCTGGTGACCCAATACAGTCTGTGCGGCTTTATAAAGAACACATCCTCCGGCGTGGAGCTGGAGCTTGAGGGGGAACGGGCGGAACTGGAACGCTTTGCGGCGGATGTCCCGGAAAAGGCACCGAAGCTTGCGGTGATCGAAAATATGGAGATGCGTTACACCGGAGAGCTTGTGGGCTATACGGATTTTCGTATCCTCGCGAGCAAGACGGAGGAATTCAGAAATACGCTCATCTCCCCGGATATCTGCATCTGTGATGACTGCCTGCGGGAACTTGGGGACAGAAACGACCGGCGCTACCGCTATCCCTTTATAAACTGCACCAACTGCGGTCCCCGCTTTACCATCATTAAAGACGTACCCTATGACCGTGCCAAAACATCCATGAGCGAATTTCCCATGTGCCCGGACTGCGACAGGGAATACCACGATATCGAAGACCGCCGCTACCACGCACAGCCGAACTGCTGCAGGATTTGCGGACCCAGGGTGTTCTTTCTGGACAGTGAGGGCAGGGAACTGACCGGTGACGCCATTGAACTTGCCCGCGAATATGTGAAAAGCGGAAAAATTATTGCGGTAAAAGGTCTTGGCGGTATGCACCTGGCCTGCGCCTGCAATGATGCCGAAATTACCCGGACACTCCGCCGCCGGAAGCAGCGGGATGAAAAACCCTTTGCCATTATGTGCCGGGATGCAGAGACGGCAAGGAAAATCTGCTATGTGTCCGAGACCGAGGAGAAGATTCTCACCGGCTTTCGCCGTCCCATAGTGCTGCTGGAAAAGCGCGAAGAGGGGCTCGGGCATATAAGTGAGAACGGCTATGTGGGCGTGATGTTGCCCTATACGCCGCTGCATTATCTGCTCTTCGGCGATGATATAGATATGCTCATCATGACCAGCGCCAACCTCTCCGACACGCCCATCATGTATAAAAACCGGGAGGCGGTGGAAAAGCTTCACGGTATAGCGGATGGTTTTCTTCTGCACAACCGCGAGATCCAGACCCGCTGCGACGATTCCCTGTGCTGGGTACTGGACGGGAAGGAATACCCCGCAAGGCGGTCGAGAGGCTATGTGCCCTTCCCGGTGAAGGTATCGGAGAGCCGGGGCATGGTGCTCGCCTGCGGCGCGGAGCAGAAAGCCAGCTTCTGCCTGTCCAAGGGGAGTTACGTTTTTCAGAGCCAGCATATAGGCGATTTGAAAAACATGGAGACCTTTGAAAATTATGAGCAGCAGATCCGGCATTTTCAGAGACTTTTTGATATTGAACCGAAGCTCATCGCCTGTGACCTGCACCCGGATTATATGTCCACGGCCTACGCAGCGGAGCGGGCAGAGCATGAAAATATACCGTTAATCCCGGTGCAGCACCACCACGCTCACATGGCCTCCTGCATGGCGGATAACGGACTAAAAGGTCCGGTTATCGGCCTGATCTGGGATGGCACCGGCTACGGAAACGATGGCAGCATATGGGGCGGGGAATGCCTGATCGGAGATTATAAGGGTTTTGAACGCTTCGGCAGTATCAGACCCATCCCGCTCCCCGGCGGAGACCGGGCGGTAAAGGAGACCGATAGGGTGGCATTTTCCCTCCTGAGAGACTCCGGCTGCGACATCTCCTGCATAGAAAACGGCAATGTATATGCTCAGATGCTGGATAAAGGGCTGAACTGCCCCATATCCTCCGGCATGGGCAGACTGTTTGACGGGGCTGCGGCGATATTGGGCATAAAAAAGCTCTGCTCCTACGAGGGGCAGGGAGCCGTACTTCTGGAGGCAGCTGCCACGGAGGACAGCGGCGAATATCCCGTCGTTCTTGTGGGCGAACCCCTCCGCTTTGATTGGCGGCCTATGATAAGGGCCATGGCGGAGGACATGGAGAAAGGCCTTGAAACCGGGCGGATAGCCGCCCGCTTTATGAATACGCTGATCGGCATGGCTGCGGCACAGTGTACTGCAGCAAGAGAGAAAAGCGGCATCAACGATGTGGTTCTGTCCGGCGGAAGCTTTCAGAATATGTATATCATGAAGCGTCTGCCGGCCAGACTGGAAAAGCTGGGCTTTCAGGTGTGGCACCACCACAGAGTGTCCGCTAATGACGAGGGCATATCTCTCGGACAGCTGATGATTGCGCAAAACAGCGCGGAGAAGGAATAAACATGTGCTTGGCGATCCCATTGAAATTGATTGAAATAGACGGAAACAACGCCGTGGGCGAGTCCATGGGTATGAGGCGCAAGCTGAGAGTGGACTTTATCCCGGAACCCAAACCCGGGGACTATGTGATTGTCCACGCGGGCTTTGCCATAGAGCGGCTGCCCGAAAAGCAGGCACTGGAGGATATTGAGGCCTGGGAGGAGATCAAGGATGTCCTCTGAGGTGAAGAAACTGCTTGAGGCCATAAAAGCGCTGCCTCTTGGGGAGACGAGGCTTATGGAGGTCTGCGGCACTCATACAATGGCAATAGCCAAATCCGGCATCAAGACTATGCTGCCGAAGAATGTGAAGATGCTGTCCGGCCCCGGCTGCCCGGTGTGCGTAACCCCTCCCCAGGTCATAGACGCGGTGCTGGAACTGGCCATGAAGCCGGAGATCACGATCGCCACCTATGGCGACATGGTGAGAGTTCCCGGCAGTGTCCCCGGCGACAGCCTTCAGAGAAGAAGAGCTCTTGGCGCAAATCTGCTGGTAGTGTATTCCCCGGTGGATGCGGTGGAATATGCAAAGGAGCACCCGGACAGGGAAGTGGCGTTTCTGGGCGTGGGCTTTGAGACGACAGCCCCCGGTACCGCAGCCGCAGTGATGACAGCAAAGGAGGAGGGCGTAAAAAACTTCTCCGTCCTGTCCATGCTGAAGACGGTGGAGCCGGCATTGCGGGCTTTGATGAAAACGGAGGATTTTCAGGTGCAGGGCTTCCTGTGCCCCGGCCATGTGGGGACCATCATCGGTGAGCGGGGTTTTGCCTTTCTCCCGGCGGAATATAAAATGCCTGCTGTTATTGCAGGCTTTGAGGCGGAGGATATCCTTCTGTCCATCTACCTGCTTTTAAAGCAGATCGCCGATGGTGCGCCGAGCGTTCAGAATGAGTATACAAGGGCTGTGTCCAGAAACGGCAATGAACTTGCGCAGGCTATGATAAATCGCTGTCTCCGGCCCAGAGCGGATATGTGGCGCGGCCTCGGAAGGATTGAAAACAGCGGCCTCGGCTTTCGGGAGGAGTTCGCGGAATATGACGCGGAGAGAAAATTCTCCCTTGCATACGGCGAAAGTGAAAAACCCACCGCCTGCCGCTGCGGAGACGTGATATGCGGCAGGATAGGCCCGGCTCAGTGCCCGCTTTTCGGAAAGCGCTGCACGCCGGAGGACCCGGTAGGGCCCTGCATGGTTTCCTCGGAGGGAGCCTGTGCGGCGGCATATAAATACCAGTCGGTAGAATGAGGCGGAAATGGACGAGATAATCACACTGGATTACGGCAGCGGAGGCAAAAAGACCTCCCGCCTGATAGAAAGAATGATCGTACCGGCCCTTGATAACCCGGCTCTCCGCGAGCTGGGGGACGGCGCGGTGCTGGAGGGAGCGGAAAGACTTGTCTTTTCCACGGACAGCTTTGTGGTAGACCCCTTATTCTTCCCCGGCGGAGATATTGGCAAGCTGTCGGTCTGCGGTACGGTGAATGACATTGCCATGTGCGGCGGAACGCCGAAATATCTGAGTTGCTCCTTTATCATAGAAGAGGGCTTTACCCTGGGCGATCTGGAAAAGATTGTGCAGTCCATCCGTGCTGCCTGCAGCAGAGCGGGCGTGCAGGTGGTCACCGGCGACACCAAGGTGGTGGAAAAGGGCCGGGGCGATAAGATATATATCAATACTGCCGGCATCGGTATTCTGAAGCATCCGGGGCTCTGCCCCGGAAATCTCCGGGAGGGCGATAAAGTGCTCGTCTCCGGCACCGTGGGCGACCACGGCACGGCGGTGATGCTGGCGAGAAACCACATGATGCAGGGGGATATCCGTTCCGACTGTGCACCGCTCAACAGACTGGCGGAGGCGGTGCTGTCCTGCGGCGCGGAGGTGCGTGTGCTGCGTGACCCCACTCGTGGCGGCATTGCGACAACGCTGAACGAATTCATTGAGGGCAGCAGCCTTGGCATAGAACTGGAGGAAGAACGCATACCCGTCAGGGGACAGGTCAGAGCCGCCTGCGACATGCTGGGCCTTGACCCCATGTACTGCGCAAACGAGGGAAAGCTTCTCTGCGCGGTTCCGGCGGAGGGCGCGGAGAAAGTGCTTGCCGTCATGAAAGCCCTGCCGGAAGGGGAAAATGCCGCAATCATCGGAAGTGTCACGGGCAGATATCCGGGAAAGCTTGTGATGAAGACCGCTTTCGGCGGCAGCAGAATACTGCAAAAACTCACGGGAGCACAGCTTCCGCGGATTTGTTAATAAAAAAGGATCAAAATAAGAGGTGAAACGAATGCAGGAGTACAGAAGAATCGACATCAGCAAAGATCAGATAGTACCCGTTGCAGAGCGCATGAGAAAGGCAGGGAATTACCTTGTAATGATCCACGCCTTTACCGACAAGGAAGGAAGGATGGATATCTCATGGGACTATGCAGTAAATCCGGTCATCGAATCCTACCATGTTGTAGATGAGACGAAGGTGCCATCCATCGGGGAAATCTACGACACCGCAGCCACATGGCCGGAGAGAGAACTGAATGAGCTGTTCGGCATTGAGTTTGAAGGGCTTGACGTTTCAAAGCGCCTCTTCCTGCCGGAGGATATGCTGGAAACCCAGGGTAAGGGGCAGATCATGGTCACGCCGCTGAAAGAGCTTGTTGAGAAAAATAGTAAGGGGGAGGCATAAGATGAGCTATATTGTTCCCATCGGACCGTACCATCCTGCCCTTGAGGAGCCTGTCCATGCGAAGCTCTACACCGAGGGAGAGGTCATAAAGGACGCCGAGGTATTCGTGGGTTATAACCACCGGGGCATCGAGAAGCTGGCGACGGAGAGAAACGCTATCCAGACTCTGGTGCTGGTGGAGCGCGTCTGCGGCATCTGCTCCCACTCCCACGCCTTTACCTACGCCATGGCGGTGGAGACCATCAACGGGGTGGATGTGCCCAAGAGAGGCCAGTATATCCGTGTCATCACCGCAGAGCTTGAAAGACTGCACTCCCACTTCCTGTGGCTGGGCATTGCCTGCCATATCATTGGGCACGACAGCATGTTCATGCATATCTGGGACGAGCGCGAGCTGGTCATGGACATTCTGGAAAAACTGTCCGGCAACCGCATAAACTACGCCATGGTGACCATCGGCGGCGCAAGACGCGATATCGGCGACGAGCTTCGCCGCGAGATACTGGAGACCTGCGATAAGCTGAAGGCTCCCCTTGACCGCATTGTGGAGATCGCTTTGACTGACAAGACCATTGCCATGCGCACCAAGGGTGTCGGCGTATTGCCCAGAGAGGATGCAATCCGTATGGGCGCTGTCGGCCCTCACGCCAGAGCTTCCGGTGTGAAAATTGATGTGCGCAAGGACGCCCCCTATTCCTCCTATGAAGACTTTGATTTTGATATTCCCGTGGTGGAAAGCGGCGACGTTTTCGCCCGCGTGGTGGTTCGTGCTCTTGAGTGCTATGAGAGCATAAAGATCATCTGCCAGGCATTGGAGAACCTGCCCGAAGGCCCCATCAATCTGGGCAACAAGCTGCCTAAAATACAGGAAGGGCAGGCTGTCGCCAGGCATGAGGCACCCCGCGGACAGCTCAGCCACATGGTGGTGGGTGACGGCGGCTTGAACAACCACCGTGTCAGTATCCATGTGCCGTCTTATAAAAATACGCCCACCATCCCCTTCATGCTGAGAAACAACACCGTGGCAGATGCGGGACTGATCATTGCAAGCATCGACCCCTGCTTCAGCTGTCTCGACAGATAAGCGATGCACGAGCTTGCGATAGCAAAGGGAATCATCGACATAGTAAACTCGGAAGCAAAGGAAAAGGGTTTTGAACGGGTGCTGGAAATCAAGCTCAGCATCGGTGAGTTTTCCGGTATCGTCCCGGAATGTATCAGGGAATTCTTCCCCATTGCCGCCGCCGGATCCCCTGCGGAAGGTGCCAGACTGGCGGTGGAAAACATTCCCGCCCGGTTCCAATGCCTGGACTGCGGCTTTGAAGGCGAAGCGGACAGAAAAAATGCCTGCTGCCCTGTCTGCCGCAGCACAGCGATCAAAATGATTGCCGGCAGGGAATTCTTTGTGGAGAGTCTGAAAGTCGAATAAATAAGTAAAAAAAGGAAGGAGAGGATCTCTCTTGCAAAAAACGAGCTTTCCCGCTGTATTAGCTACATTCATCGTTTCCTATGCGTTCTGGATACTGCTCACCTGGTCTTTCTCAAGCCAGGAGCTTATCGTGGGCGCAGTGGTGAGCCTGATCGTGGCGCTGTTCTCCGCTCGCTTCTTCATTCATGATAAGGCCTTCTGGCTGTTCAATCCGAGGAGACTGGTAATGGCAGTGTTTTTCTGGCTTGGCGTCTTCATGGTGGAACTGTTCAAGGCAAATGTGGACATGGCAAAGCGCTGTTTCGGTGGCTGCAGGAATGTCAACCCCGGTATTGTGAAAGTGCCGGTTGACCTTAAGTCTGATTATGCACAGGCCGCCCTTGCCAACGCCATCACCATGACTCCAGGTACCATCACTTTGGATATCGCCGAAGAGGATGGACAGACCTATTACTACATACACTGGATCGATGTGCAGAAGCCCAGCGGCAAAGAGGCCGGAGACGCCATAAAGGGCACTCTGGAAAAATGGCTCAGGAGGGTATGGGAATGACAGACCTGATGATTTTCGCAATATTCTTTGCGGTCCTTGCTGTTATGAACTTTTACAGGTTCGTCAAAGGACCCACTGCCGCAGACAGAATGGTCGCTGCAGACAGCACAGACATTTTGATAGCTTGCGCATTGGTATTGTTCTCTCTTTACAGCGGAAGAGGTATATACCTGGACATCTCTATTATAAGCGCAATGCTCGGTATCATCAACACCATGCTTATCGGCAGGTATCTGGACAAAGGGAGGTGGCTGCAGCATGCTGAGGATAATCATTGATATTCTGATTGCCGTGGGCGCCATCTTTGCACTGGCCGGCACCATCGGCGTTATGAAAATGCCCGATACCTTCAGCCGCATGCAGGCCAGTACCTGTATCACCACCATGGGCGTTATCGGCGTGTGCCTGGGAGCACTGCTCTATGCAATCTTTGTGATGGGCAGCCCTTCCACTGCGGTTAAGATTGTTGTTATCGGCGCGCTTGTCCTTACCACCAACCCCGTCGGCGCCCACGCCATCATGAAGGGCGCATATCAGGCGGGCATCCGCCCCGAAAAGCGGATGGAGACCGACGATTACAGGAGGGATTTCGATGAGTGAGCTTATTGTGATACTCAATGCCCTCATCCTTGCGGGCATGGTCATTTCCGCAGTAATGGCGGTACACTTTGAAAAAATGCTGTCCTCCATCATTGCTCTGAGCGTCACCGGCATTTTTGCTGCCGCAGCTTTCCTGCTGCTCCAGGCTCCCGACGTGGCGATATCCGAGGCAGCTGTCGGCGCGGCGCTCAGCCCGCTGATATTCATCGTCGCGCTCAAGAAAATACGAGGAGGGGACGATAAATGAAGAAATTTCTTACATGGGTCTCTCTTGCGGTCATCTTTGTGACCGGCATTTATGCCTGCGTGACTATGGCCGGTATGCCCCGCACTTATGAGGGGCAGGACGCCAATGTCTCCGTGTACGACCTGAGACAGGACCCCGCCTCCTATGACGACAGCACCGCTGACGGTGCCGCTGCCGTCATCATTCAGCAGAACCTGGATAAGACCCACGCCGTGAACGATGTCACTTCCGTTGTTTTTGACTTCCGTGGCTATGACACCATGGGTGAGGCGTTTATCCTTGTAACTGCTGTGGCCGGCAGCATGGTCATCCTCTATACCCACACCGAAAAGAAGAAGGAGGACGACAGGGATGAAAAATAATAACATCAAAATCAAGAGGGTTATCCAGAGATGCGGCTGCGATACCATTCTTCCGCTGACGCTGGTATACATCTTCTATATTATCCTCCATGGTCATCTGTCCCCCGGCGGCGGATTTCAGGGCGGTGTCCTTATGGCCGCTGTTGTCATCCTGATGTATCTGGGCCACGGTTATGAGTGTACTACCAACGCCCTGAGCTTCGGTCTGCTGCATGAGGCGGAGGGTTTTGCCTCCACCATGTATGTGGTCCTTGCCCTGCTGGGTGTCGCGGTAGGCGCACAGTTCTGCCAGAACGTGCTTTACACCTATGGCGATCCCGGTGAGCTGTACAGTTCCGGCACCATCTTTTGGATGAACCTCGCCGTTGGTATCAAGGTCATCACCGGCATTGGCTCCATCACGCTTCTTATGCTGGGTGTCCTGAACAGCAAAGACGTGGACTGCAAGGAATGAGGTGAGATGATATGATATTAATGAATTACATCGTGGCCTTTTTCCTGATATGCCTCGGGTTTTACACCGTCGTCACCAAGTATAATCTGATCAAGACCGTTATCGGCCTGTCCATTGCTGACTACGGGGTGAACCTGCTGATTATCAGTATAGGCTTCAATCCCGGCGGCACCGCACCTATTTTCACTTGGAGCGAGCTGACCCCCTCAAGCTTTTTCGTTGACCCGATCCCCCAGGCTCTTACCCTTACAAGCATCGTTATCGGTGCCTGTGTCACCGCAATGTCTCTGGCCCTTGTCATCAAGCTGGAGGAGCAGTACGGTACTGTCGATACCCGTGAGATAAGGAGGCTTAGAGGATGAGTATGCTCAGTTATCAGCACTTCCCCATCTATTCCATCATGGTGCTGTTCCTCGGCGCTTTCCTTGTCATGTTGTTTGGAAAGAACAAAATCGTCAGGAACACCATCGCCATGTTGGCAGTCACTGCCTCACTCGGATTCCTTATCGCCCTTGTTAAGCCTGTCATGATTGACGGAGAGATTATTTCCTACTGGATGGGCGGCAGAGCACCCGCTGGCGGCTATGCCATCGGCATCGCCCTTGAGGTAGATGCACTCAGCCTGTTCTTCGGTCTGCTGATTGCAACGGCAGTGTTTGTCTCCGGCGTATACTCTATGCAGTACATGAGCCACGACCACAACGTGCGCGAATATTACACCCTGTTCCTTATGCTGGCAGGCGGCGTTATGGGTCTTGTCCTCTCCGGCGATATTTTCAACATGTTCATCATGGTTGAGATTCTCACCTTCGCGGCAGTAGCGCTGACAGCTTTCAGAAATACTGCCAACGGCGCGCTGGAAGCGGCGTTCAAATACCTGGTGGTAGGCTGCATGGGCTCCACGTGTATACTGGTGGGAACTATCCTGCTCTACGCCCAGGTACATACGCTGAACTTTGCCCAGCTCTCTGCCCTGATCCCCGGCAACCTGAATAATGCTACCAAGGTGGCCTTTGCGCTGCTTTTCATCGGTTTTGCCACCAAGGCCTTTATCGTGCCTTTCCATCCTCTGGCGGCGGATGCCCACGGTGCGGCCCCCGCATCCATCTCGGTGCTTATCTCCGGCGTTCTCACCAAGTCCGGTATCTACGGAATCATCCGTCTTACCTACTTCCTGTTCCAGAGCATGGGTCTCGGCACTATCCAGTTTATGCTGGTGTTCTTCGGCTGCCTGAGCATGTTCATCTGCGTGACTATGGCTCTTGCCCAGCATGACTTCAAGCGTCTGCTGGCTTTCCACAGCATCTCCCAGATCGGCTATGTGCTCACGGCTGCAGGCCTTAGCACCGCACTGGGCATTTCCGCCGGACTTTATCACGCCATGAACCACACCCTGTTCAAGGGCCTGCTGTTCCTTGCTGCCGGCGCTGTCCTGCACCAGACCGGCACCACAGACCTCGACAGGCTGGGCGGCCTTTCCAAGAAAATGCCCCATACTACAGTTTTCTTCCTGATTGGCGCCTTCTCTATCAGCGGTATACCTCCCTTTAACGGCTTTGCTTCCAAGTGGATGATCTATCAGGCCACCTATGAAAAGGCCGTGGAGACCGGCAACATCGGCTTCCTGCTGGTCACCATCATTGCCCTTGTCACCAGCGTCCTGACGCTGGCTTCCTTCGTCAAAGTCAGCCAGTCTGTATTTTTCGGTCAGCTCCCCAAAGAGTTTGAGAACGTGAAGGAAGTACCCTTTGGTATGCGCCTTGCAATGGGCATCTTCGCTCTGCTCTGTGTTTTCACAGGCCTGTTCCCGAATCTTGTCACCAAGTATCTGACTGAGCCTGCGGCAAACGCGGTGTTCAATGTTGTCCATTACATAGACTCCATGATGGGCTCCGGTTATGCCGAGAGCGTCATGGGAGCAAATCTTCCTGTAACTCAGACCTGCACCTTTGTTGAGGTAGGCTGCTGGAACCCGGTCTCCTGGCTGCTCATTCTGGCCATCGCGCTGTTGGCCATCACTCTCGTAGCGGTGTTTGGCAAGTACGATGTGGTAAGCGAAAACAAGGGCGATCCTGTGGATACCAAGTACGACCTGTTCTTCGGCGGCGAAGAGAGCGTCTATTCTCAGGTAGGCGGCAGCGACCTGTTCTGGGGCTTCAAGCACAACTGGCGCCATTACTTCAGCTTCATGCATGACCTGCACAGCGGCATCGTCAATGACTACGCCCTTTGGGCAGTGGTTGCTCTGGCTCTTGTGATGCTGTTCCTGCAGATAGTTCTTTAAGGAGGTGGGAATCATGAGTACTGTTCTGACTGCCCTTCAATACCTGGGCTACATCCTTATTTTCCCCGGCTTCCTGTTCTGCTTCCTTGCCGGCATGCTCCTCTGCGGCATCGATCGAAAGATCGTTGCCAGAATGCAGAAGCGCGTCGGCCCCCCGCTCCTCCAGCCCTTCTATGATTTCTTCAAGCTCATAGGCAAGGAGACCATCGTTCCCGCAGCGGCATCCAGAACCGTGTTCCTGATCGCCCCGCTGGTGGGCCTTGCGGCGCTGGTGGTTATCCAGCTCTTTATCCCCATCTTCACATTCAGCGCCTTTTCCGGTATGGCAGACGTAATCGTCATCCTGTATCTGCTTCTCATCCCGGCCCTTGCCTCCATCCTTGGCGGTGCGGCCTCCGGCTCTCCCTATGCAGGCGTTGGCCTCAGCCGTGAGATGGTTACCATCATTTCCTGTGAGCTTCCCCTTGTGCTGGTGCTTCTGGCCGTGGGTAAGACCGTGGGCAACGCCATCGGAACCGGGCTTACTTTCTCCCTGTCCGACATTGCCGGCTATCAGGCGGCAAACGGCAGCCTTATCCTGAAGGCCAGCATGATCCCGGCAGCTATTGCCATGCTGATGGTCATCCCCGGCGAGACCGGGAATCATCCCTTTGACGCGGCTGAGGCCGAGACCGAAATCTGCGAGGGCCTGCTTGCCGAGTACAGCGGCGCACCTCTGGGCGTATATAAATTGACTCACGCCATCAAGATGCTGACACTGACCTCCCTCTTCGTGGCTCTGTTCCTTGGGGGCATCGGCACAGGCATATTGCTTGTGGACGGCATCATCGTGTTCCTGCTGTGTGTGGTCATCACCATTCTGACGATCTCACTGGTTCATGCCGTCACAGCAAGGCTCAAGATCGAGCAGATATTCAAGTACTACTGGACCGTTGTTTCCGGACTTGCGCTCATCAGCCTGGTTCTGGCATGGTACGGTCTGTAAGGAGGGGCGAAAATGTTTAAAAAGTTGATCGCAGAAAGTACGGCAAAATCTCCCTGGCTTTTCCACATCAACGCCGGCTCCTGCAACGGCTGTGATATCGAGCTGGTTTCTGTCCTCACTCCCCGCTATGACGCGGAGCGTCTGGGCTTCAAGCTGGCGGGCAGCCCCCGCCATGCGGATATCGTAGTAGTTACCGGTCCTGTCACCAAGCAGTCCCTGCCCCGCGTGCTGAGAGCCATCTCTCAGGTACCGGAGCCCCGCTGCATCGTGACCATGGGTTCGTGCCCCCAGTCCGGCAATGTGTTTAAGGGCAGCTACTCTGTGGCAGGCCCTCTCAGCAAATACGTGCATGTGGATGTGGATGTGGCAGGCTGCGCACCCAAGCCTGAGGCCGTTATCGACGGTCTCGCACTGGCAACCAAAATACTCAAGGAAAAGAGGGGGCAGAAGTAATGGATTTTCCGTTTGTAAAAGAGGCCATATCCCAGCTTTTCAGTAAGTCAAGCTGCGCCATGTACCCGGTTGTCCCCAGTGAAGCCGCTCCGAGATACCGGGGCAGAATTGTCTATCATCCCGACAGATGCATAGCCTGCGGCATGTGCGAGCGCGTCTGTGCCGGCGGAGCCATTTCCCGCACCGTTGAAAAGACCGATGAGGGCGATAAGATAACGCTTACCTTCAATCTTGGCTCCTGCACTTTCTGTTCAGACTGCGCAGATTTCTGCAGCCGCAACGCCATTGAACTGACCGGCGACTATCATATGGTCGCTACCAAGGAGGAGGATCTGCTTGTTACCGGCAGTTTTATAAAGAAGCCCCCGGTAAAGAAGCCGGCCCCTGCCGCAGCGCCTGTAAGGCCTGCGGAGCAGGCAGCCCCCGCCGCCGAGGTAAAGCCCAGAGACGACGGTAAGCCCGTCAGCGACCCCTCCAGGTGCGTCTACTGCACGCTCTGCGCCAAGAAATGTCCCGCCGGGGCCATTGAGGTGGACAGAGCAAACAAGGTCTGGAAACTGGACGACGAGAAGTGCGTCGCCTGCGGCACCTGCGCTGAGACCTGCCCCAAAAAGTGCATCATTATGTAATCTAAACGAATTTCAGGAACTTTGGATAAGCATCCGAAGTTCCTGAAATTTATGCAGCAGAAAACTCTATATGAAAAAAGAGAGAAAGGGACCGAAAATTTGCTAAAGTATTGTTTTATATAATTTTATTCGCGGTTTGTCAACAAAAATATCCGAATATCCGGCATATCCGTTTTTTGCGCAGGTTTGGCTGCTGATGTCATACAGCTATTAGCGTTAAAGGTAAATTTGCCTCATGTATGTTGACGTCGGGAAATGCTTATGCTATACTGTTCTGTATCTTTATGAAAAAAAGGAGTTGTATATCCTAAAATGGATGATGGCAGTCGATTGCCTTGGATAATAGCAATCGTTTTGTTGTTTTGTGCGGCGTATTTCGCCGTGAGCGAGACCGCGATTGCGTCG
This sequence comes from uncultured Oscillospiraceae bacterium, assembly GCA_964515275.1. Lineage (GTDB taxonomy): Bacteria > Bacillota > Clostridia > Oscillospirales > Oscillospiraceae > Limivicinus. The sequence goes on along the minus strand of CAZESU010000029.1, from coordinate 2,503 downwards.
GCCTCACGCACGAAAATAAAGACCCTTGCCGACAGAGGGAATACTGCGGCAAAGAGAGGACTCTTCGTTCTGGATAACTTTGACCGGGCGATAAGCACCCTCCTTATATGTACGAACATCGTACATATCTCTACTGCCGCTATCGTCACCGTGGCTGTGACAAGGGCGTGGGGATTGAGTGCGGTGTCCATAAGCACCATTGTCACCACTATTGTGGTGTTTTTTGCCGGGGAAATGCTTCCCAAAAGTATTGCAAAGAAATACAGCGAGAAATTTCTTCTTGCCTGTGCCGGCCCCATGTGCTTCTTCATGAAGCTGTTCGGCCCATTGTCTGCGCTACTGACCAAAATCGGTCAGGCTGCGGCAAAGCTCACCAAGGGTGATTCCCAGATATCCGTAACCGAGGATGAGCTTTACGACCTGATCGAGGACATGACCGAGGAAGGCACACTGAACGAGGAGCAGGGTGATCTGATTTCCTCCGCCCTCCAGTTCGGCGACGTGACGGTGGAAAGCATCCTGACCCCCAGAGTGGATCTTGCGGCAATCAATATTGAGGACAGTTATGAGGAAATTTTGTCCCTCATCAAGTCTCAGAATCACAGTCGTCTGCCTGTTTATGAGGGCAGTATTGACAATGTCATCGGGATTTTGCAGATCCGCAAGTTTATAAAGGCCTATCTGCGTCTGGGCAGCAATCTGGATATCCGCCCCCTGCTGGACGAGGTGTTTTTCGTCCACCAGAGTACCAATATCGACGAGCTTTTGCCCACTATGTCCAAGCGGAAGATCAATATGGCAGTCGTCACCGACAATTATGGCGGCACCGTGGGTATTGTAACCGTGGAGGATATTCTGGAAGAGCTTGTGGGTGAGATCTGGGACGAGGACGACGTGGTAGAGGAGAATGTCGTGCAGCTTGAAAACGGAACCTACCGTGTGGACGCGGAAGAATCCGTCAGCGATGTTTTCGAGCAGCTGGGCTTTGAGGATCCGGAAGAGGACGAGGAACTGGTAAACACCCTCATGGGCGAGTGGGCCTATGAGCAGTTCACTGCCATCCCCAAAGTGGGGGACAGCTTTGTGTACCACGGCCTCAGCGTGACGGTTTCTGCCATGCAGCATAACAGGATTTTGAAGTTGGATGTTGCCGTGCTTCCTGAGGAAGAGGAAGGAGGCGACGAAGAATGAGCCTGTATCTTGTTATCGTGGGCATTGTGGTCTGCGTCTGCCTTTCGGCCTTTTTCTCCGCAGCGGAAATGTCCTATTCCTCCTGTAACCCGCTCCGCCTTGAAAAAGCCAGGGACGAGGGCTCAAAGCGCGCGGGAGCCGCTGTCCGTATTACCGAGCATTATGATGACGCCCTCAGCGCCATTTTGATAGGAAATAACCTGGTAAATATTGCAGCGTCCTCTTTAGGCTCCGTCCTGGTAATTCTGGTCACCGGCAGTGATAATAATACCTGGCTGTCTACGGTGATTATCACCCTGCTTATCATCACTTTCGGTGAGACCATTCCCAAGATAACCGCCAAGAAGTGCGCCAATAATATCGCGGTGCAGGATTCCTATATTATTACCGCCCTGATGTTCATTTTAAAGCCCATCATCTGGCTGGTGGTTTCATCCATCAACCTGATTACCCGCGGCATGAAAGGCAGCGGCGAAGAGGATGCGGAAGAGGCGGTTGAGGAGCTTCAGTCCATCATCGAGACCGCCGAGGATGAGGATGTTCTGGACGAAGATCAATCCGAGCTTTTGCAGGCCGCTATCGGCTTTTCCGAGATATCCGCCTTTGAGGTCATGACCGCCCGTGTGGACGTTCAGGCCATCGACATCGACGATGACTGGGATGATATCCTCTCCATGATCGAGGAAGCACCCTTCTCCCGTCTGCCCGTGTACGAGGACAGCATTGACAACATCATCGGCGTTCTGTATCTGAACCACTTTCTGAAGGCAATGACAGACGATGGCCGGACCGATATCCGTAAGCTGCTGATGCCGCCCTGCTATGTCTATAAGACCATGAAGCTGCCTGAGGTTCTGAACCAGATGCGTAAGGACCGTCAGCATCTTGCCATCGTGTCCGATGAATACGGCGGCACGCTGGGCGTGCTGACCATGGAGGATGTTCTGGAGCAGATCGTGGGCGAGATATGGGACGAGACCGATATTGTAGAGCATGAAGTGGTTCAGCGGGATAACGGGGAATACGAACTGGACGGCACCATGGTAATCGATGATTTCCTTGAGCTTTTGGGCTTTGATGAGGAGAGCTTTGAAGCGGAGAGCGGTACCGTGGGCGGCTGGACGGTAGAGTCCTTTGGCACCTTCCCCAAGGTGGGCGACAGCTTCCGATACGAAAACCTGACCGTTACCGTCCTTGAAATGGACGGCCGCCGGGTGGAAAAGGTGCTCGTCAAGGTCGATGAACCGAAAGGATAATAAAAGGCTCTCTGTCAATAGTTGGGGTAGAACAAAAGGAAAAGAGCAAAGAAGAA
>CAZESU010000028.1:0-20213 GCA_964515275.1 uncultured Oscillospiraceae bacterium | reverse complement strand
AAGGCCTAATCCCCCGGTTCACTTTTTATTACTTTGCCCAAATTCCAGAAACGGATAACCTTCTGTTCCGCTTCCCGCTTTTCCTCTTCATTTTTGTACTCCACATATATCGTATGAGCACTGCAATCCGCGCACTCTACCTGGACGTTCCAACCACCCTCATGACTCAGTATGCCGGGGCCACGGCAGATTGGGCACTCATCCAGATCAACAGCATTTTTTAAATCCATTGTACATATCTCCTTGCCGTAATTTTAATCTGACAATATTATTATATTATTTTTACACCCTGCATATCCGGACGAACGCCCATTACCTTCCAGCCGGGAAGCAGTTCTTTCAGTTCCTCTTCCATCTGAGCTGAAAATTCCTCCCTATCGGAGACACAGAGGAGTGTCGAGCCCGCTCCTGAGATACAGATTCCCATAGCGTTCAGTTTCTTAGCGGCAGCTTCCGCAATATCATAGCCCTGGATCAGCTTCGTTCTGTAAGGCTGGTGCAGCTTATCCTTAAGCGCAATACGCATCAGTTCCCTGTCGCCCTTACCCAGTGCCTTTATCAGAAGGGCTGTACGGGAAATGTTGAATATGGCATCCTGTCTGGAGACCTGAGCCGGGAGCACACTTCTTGCCAGCTGCGTGGAAAGCTCAAAGTCCGGTATCAGAAGGGTAAAGAACAAATTCTCGCTAATAGGAAAATTTGTGGTAACTGCCGCAATGCCATCCATAGCAGACACCCTGAAACCGCCAAACAATGAAGGCGCTATATTGTCCGGATGCCCTTCTATTGATGTGGCAATTGCAAGCAGTTCTTCTCCGGAAAGATCCAGTCCGTTTATTGTATTGGCGGCAGCGACTCCGCCGACAATAAGCGCAGCGGAAGAACCCATCCCCCTTGACACGGGAATATCGGTTTTCCCAAATCGTATTTCAATTCCCGACTCCCGCTGGCCTGCCCAATTCATCGCCGCATGATAACCAACATAAGCCAGATTATCGCTGTTGCAGTATTTCTCATCGCATCCGATGATGACAAGACCGTCTCCCCCAGGAATAAACTCAATTTCATTATAGCATTGCCAAGCGATGCCCAAGCAGTCAAAACCGGGTCCAAGATTGGCAGAGCTGGCTGGTATTCTGAATTTCATTTTATTTTACTTCCTTAACGTCCAAGTATTCAAGGATGTAGTTAAGCATTTCATCCTTATCTATAACATCATTGTGTATTGTTTCCCTGCTTCGTAGGCCGGATAGATTGGAGGGTATGGCAACGCCCGTCATCTCGCTCAAAGTCTCCATCTGTTCAAATTCATCGCCGTCGGTGCTGCCGCCGATGGCTTTGAGCACAGCAGCCGGGAATTTGTAGGGAGATGCCGTAGACAGCACCACAAGTGCATTTTCAGTCTGGACAGCGTTTTTATATTTCTCTGCAACCGAGATGGCCACAGCGGTGTGAGGGTCGCACAGATAGGAATATTCTTTCCATATATGGTCAATCGTCTTTTCCGTTTCTGCCTCGTCACAATACCCGGCAGCAAAATCTCTCCGGATATTTTCAAGAACATTGTCCTTTACTGTGTAGATGCCGTCTCGCCCAAGAGTATCCATACATTGAGAGACATACTCGGTATCTCCGTCTGCCGCCAGATAGAGCAGCCTTTCAAGATTTGAAGACACAAGTATATCCATGGATGGTGAACTTGTGCGCACAAATTCCCGTCTCCTGTCGTATACGCCGGTGTTCAGAAAATCCGTAAGAACTTTATTCGCATTGGATGCACAGACCAGCTTCCCCACGGGCAGTCCCATCAGCTTCGCAAAATACCCTGCCAGAATATCTCCAAAATTTCCGGTGGGCACCACATAGTCCACCTTGCCGCCCTTCTTTATTCTGCCAAGGCTGATCAGTTTGGAATACGCGATAAAATAATACACCACCTGCGGTGCAAGTCTGCCGATATTGATGGAGTTTGCGGAAGAAAGACTCTTGCCGCTGCCCTTGAGAAGGTTCTGTGAGTTAATCTGTGCAAATGCTTTTTTTACGCCCTGCTGGCAATCATCGAAGTTGCCCTTCACGGCACAGACCTTAACGTTTGACCCTGTCTGCGTAACCATCTGGGCTTTCTGGACAGCGGAAACTCCATTATAAGGATAAAAGACCATGATCCTTGTACCATCTACATCGTGAAAGCCCTCCAGCGCCGCCTTTCCCGTATCGCCGGAGGTGGCCGTGAGGATTACAGTTTCCCCTTCAATGCCCTCCTGTTTTCTTGCCGCAGTCATAAGCTGAGGCAGCATAGACAGTGCAACATCCTTAAATGCGGAGGTAGGCCCTCTAAAAAGCTCAAGTACATAATCATCTCCCACCGATACAAGCGGTGTGAGCACCTCAGATTCAAACCTGCCTATATAGGCCTTCTTAACAAGCTCCTTCATATTCTCATAACTCGGAAGCAGAGCCGACAGCACCATTTCGGCCATACCGAAAGAATCCTGTTCAAGGCATTTCTCCCAGTCAAACCTTATATTTTTTATTTCCGGGTCAATAAAAAGCCCTCCATCCGGTGCAATTCCCTGAAGAACAGCTTTGGTGTCGCTGGAATATATTTTTCCGCGTGTGCTCTGATAGTTCATGTTTTTTCTCCTTTATTCCACCGCAAGCAGTTTGGGCTTTTCAACGCCAGATGTTTTTTCAATTACTTCAAGAAGCGTCGAAAGCTTACCAGGCATGGAACTTACGTCAAGACTGATCGTAACGCTGGCCTTACCATGAATGGGAAGGCTCTGGGTTATCGTAAGGACGCTGCCTCCGGCCTCGGAAATATGGGTCAATACCGTGCTGAGTATTCCCGGCTCATGTGTCAGCATCATGGAAAGCACTGCCTTATGTCCAACCGTCATCTCCGATGGCTCAAGGATAAAGTCCTTATATTTATAATAGGTGCTTCTGGAAATGCCCACCATTTTAACAGCTTGGCTTACTTCCTTTGCTTTTCCGTCCTCAAGAAGGCGCCTTGCTTCCAGGACTTTCTCGTAATATTCGGGAAGAATACTCTTGTGTATCAATAAATAATTTTCAAGCATTTGTGCTTATCTCCATCTAATGAAAAATTTGACGAAAAAAAGACTTGTTTTTGTTTCTTCCATATGATACACTGTCTCCGTTAAAAAAACAAGTGTCTTTTTTGAGCGGACACGATTTTTTTGGAGGAAAAAATGAAAGTTGCACTTTTAGGCTTTGGCACTGTAGGTGTCGGAGTATATGAAATGCTTGATGGCGCATACGGCCTTGAGCAGGGTCCTGTGTTGGTCCGGCCGGGAAAAGACGACAGCTTTTTTAAAGTAACAGATATCAGCAGAATAGTCAATGACCCATCTGTTGGCGCAGTGGCTGAAGTGATGGGCGGAATCGAGCCTGCGTTCACATATGTGTCCGCCGCACTTTCAGCCGGGAAACATGTAGTCACTTCCAATAAGGCGCTTGTTGCTGCACATGGCCCTGAGCTTGCGGAACTTGCAGTAAAAAATAATGTGGCATTCCTTTTCAGCGCAGCTTGCGGCGGCGGCGTGCCTTTCCTGCATAATCTGGCACTTGCCACGGAAAGTGACCGCATCCTTTCCGTTGGCGGTATTTTAAACGGCACAACCAACTATATGCTGGATGCCATGCAGCGTCGTGATATGGACTATGCGGACGCTCTTAAGGACGCCCAGAGGCTTGGATATGCTGAGGCAGACCCCACCGCTGATGTCTCCGGTCTTGACGCGCTGAGAAAGATTATGCTGGCCTGCGCCGTTGCCTATGATCAGCTTCCAGCAGAGGGTCTATATAACGAGGGAATTGATTCCCTCACTGCCGCAGACGTTACGCACTTCAAGGCAAAGGGTCTCACCTGCCGCCTGCTTGCAAAGGGCGGCCTCTCTGACAGTGGAAAGGTATTTGCCTTTGTGGAGCCTGTGCTTCTTCCCGCCAGTGCGCCGGAGTGTGCTGTACTGGACAATTTCAATCTTGCACGCTATGAAGGTGAAAATTCCGGTGCCATCATCCTTATGGGGCAGGGTGCCGGCCGCTGGCCCACCGCTTCTGCCGTTATCCGCGATCTGTCCTGTATTCTTCAGGGTCAGCGCGTCATGCTGGAAGCCGGCTGCCCCAGAGTCAAGGCGGACAACAGTGCCTGCAGCCACGCATATTATGTGCGTCTGCCGGAAGAATTGGCGGACAGGCTTTCACTTAAGGATGTTGAAAAAGACGGTACCTTGGTTCGTGCCGTTACAGAGCCTTTGTCCGTATCCGCCATGCATGAGGCGGCAGCAGAAATCAGGAAGGCCGGCGCTCAGGTATTTTTCGCCGCGATGGGAGAATAAGATATATGTTGAAGGTTGCAAAATTCGGCGGCTCCTCCGTTGCTGGCGCCGATCAGTTCAAAAAAGTTAAAAGGATTATTGAATCAGACCCTACAAGGCGGTTGGTTGTGGTATCCGCCGCCGGAAAAAGAAATTCGGATGACCACAAGCTGACAGATCTCTTGTATCTTTGTCATGCCCACCTGACATATGGCGTGTCCTGCGACGATATAATGAATACCATACGGCAGCGTTTTATCGACATTCGGGATGAGCTGAATCTCAGCTATGATGTGGAAGGTGAATTTGATGCCCTCAGTGCCCGGCTTGACCGGGACATGTCGGTGGATGAGCTGGTCTCTAGGGGTGAATACTTTACAGCACGGCTTATGGCCGAGTATCTGGGCTTTGTGTTTGTCGACGCAGCAAGCTGCATTTTCTTCGGCTTTGACGGACAGATCGATCGTGAAAAGACCGACAGCACCATTGCCGCTGCATTAAAGGCCAACGGGAAAATTCTTATCCCCGGTTTTTATGGCAGACTTCCCACCGGCAAAATAAAAGTCATGACCCGTGGCGGCAGCGATATTACCGGCGCTCTTGCGTCTGCCGCAGTTGGAGCAGATGTGTATGAAAACTGGACAGATGTCTCCGGCATCCTTATGGCAGACCCCAAGATTGTCCCCAATCCCAGCCCTATCGCCCACATAACTTATGCCGAGCTTCGGGAGCTTGCCTTCATGGGCGCGTCGGTACTGCATGAGGAGTCAATTTTACCTGTAAAAGAAAAAGGGATTGCTCTGAACATCCGCAACACCAACCGGCCCGAAGATCCCGGAACCATGATTGTGGACAGTGTTGAAGAAGAACAATCTGTTGACCGCTTCATCACCGGCATCGCCGGGCGGCGTAACTTTTCCATTATCACTGTTCTGAAACGGAATATGAATACCAGTATGACTTTGCGCCAATCCCTTGAGATATTGGACAGATATCATGTACCTGTGGAGCATATCACTCTGGGCCTTGACAGCTTCGCTCTGGTCTCCTCCACATCGGCTCTTGGCGACGGACTATACGATGTGATAGCGGATATCCAGAAAACATGCCGTCCGGACGATGTCCAAATTCAGGACAGCATTGCGCTCGTGGCAGCGGTAGGCCGCAAGATGACATTCCGGCCCGGTATCTCCGGCAGACTGTTCAAGGCATTGGGCGAGCACGGCGTCAATATCCGCACCATTGCCCAGGGCGCGGATGAGCTTTCCATCATTGTGGGCGTTGACAACAGCAATTTTGAAACTGCCATTCGAGTTTTGTACGACGGATTTGCAGGTTGATTGAAGGAGGAAAAATAAATGAAATCATACAATGTAGCCATTTTGGGAGCCACCGGAGCCGTTGGTCAGGAGATGCTGAAAGTCCTTGAGGAATACAATATCCCGGTAAAGAAACTGCTGCCTCTCGCCAGTGCCAAAAGCGCAGGCGGCGCCGTCAAATTTCACGGTGAGGATGTCGTGATTCGGGAAGCCACCGAGGAAAGCTTTGAGGGCATGGACTTTGTTCTGGGCGCTGTGAAAAACGGCATGTCCAAGAAATTTGCACCTGCCATTGTAAAAAGCGGCGCAGTCTACATAGATAACAGCTCTGCTTTCCGTCTTGACCCGGAAGTGCCCCTTGTTGTACCCGAAATAAATGGTGAAGATGCCTTTAAAAATAAAGGTATTATCTCAAACCCGAACTGTTCCTCCATTATCACTCTGATGGCAGTGGCCGGTATCGCTAAACTCTCCCCTGTCAAATCCATGGTTGCCTGCACCTATCAGGCCGTGTCCGGCGCCGGTCAGAACGGTCTGCTGGAACTTGAAAATCAGATGAATGCTCTGGCACGCGGTGAAAGCGTTGTTTGCAGTACCTTCCCCACTCAGATTGCCCTGAACGTTATTCCCCACATCGGTGATGAGCTGGAAAACGGCTACACCGACGAGGAGATGAAGATGCAGAACGAAGGCAGAAGGATTCTCCACCTGCCTGAACTGAAAGTTACCTGCACCTGTGTGCGCGTTCCTGTTATGCGTTCACATTCCATCGCCGTCACCGTCCGTACGGAGAGACAGGTCTCCATACAGGAGGCAAACGAGGCAATTAAGGCCTATCCCGGCTGCCGCCTGATTGAAGATTATGAAGGCCGCAATTATCCAACTCCCCTTGATACCAGCAATCAGGATCTGGTCTGGGTCGGTCGTGTCCGCCGTGACTTGACGGACGATAACGCCCTTACCCTTTGGTGCTGCGGCGACCAGATAAGAAAAGGTGCCGCCAGCAATGCCGTTCAGATTTTGAAGCTACTGACGGAAAAAGATTAAAATTTCTTCACCCGGGAAGATATTTTCCGGGTGATTTTATACTGATATCTAATAGAAATCTCGGAATCTTTCTCTCAGATATCAGTATTATATGTATTTTTGATTTATTATCTTTACATTTCTGAAGGAATGTACGTTTTTTGCTTTTTGTACGACTTTTACGTGACTTTTTGCTTCTTCTGTGATATCCTTAACAAAGAAAGCGCGTTTTATTTCAAAACAGAGAAGGGAGATTATATGGTAACAAATAAAGAAAATCTTTTTAAGCTCGGCAAGAAAATGACCGACAGAATCCCCTATAAGCTTGGCCTTAAAGCACTGACGGAAGATTCCCCGGAATATTGGGGTATGGTCAACATACTCACTGATGAGATGGTCGAGATTGCTCTTACAATGAAGCAGCGTACTCCCACTTCCCTGCAGGAGCTTGTAAAGCTCACCGGAAAAGAGGAGACCTACCTTGAGCAGGTGCTTCAGGAGATGGCGACTATTGGCCTTCTGGAGTATGGATGGGGTGGCAAAGAACATACCAGAGAGAACAAGCGCTATATTCTTCCCCTGTTTGTTCCCGGTTCGGCCGAGCTGTTTAACATGAACAGCAAGGTTGTCAGCGAACATCCTGAAGTATGTGACTTCTTTGAGCGCATGACAAGGCTGCCTCTTGAAGGTCTGACCGAGATGATTCCTCCCGGCGGTGCCGGCGTCGGCATGCATGTAATCCCTGTTGAAAAGGCCATTCCCGCCCAGTCTCAGTCCCTGAGCATTGAGCATATCTCCCATTGGCTGAAAAAGTATGAGGGCCATATTGGCGTGGGCATCTGTTCCTGCCGTCGTGCCCAGAGTATCCGCGGCGAGGGCTCCGGTGATGTGGAGAGCGAATGGTGCATCGGCGTGGGTGAGTTTGCTGACTATGTTTCAGAGGTTGGCACAGGTCGCCATATCTCCTACGAAGAGGCCATGGAGATACTGCAGAAGGCTGAGGATAACGGCTATGTCCACCAGATAACCAATATTGACGGTGAAAACAAGATCTTCGCCATCTGTAACTGTGCACCCGGCGTCTGCTACGCTCTGCGTACTTCTCAGCTTTTCAATACCCCCAACATGTCCAGAAGCGCATATATCGCCCACGTGGACAAGGAAAACTGTGTAGCCTGCGGCAAGTGCGTGGAGGTATGCCCCGCCGGTGCAGTAAAGCTGGGCCAGAAGCTTTGCACCAAGGATGGCCCCGTAGTTTATCCCAGGCAGGAGCTGCCTGACGCAGTAAAATGGGATCCCGAAAAGTGGAACGAAAATTACCGTGACGACAACCGCATTAACTGCCACCCGACGGGTACTTCTCCCTGTAAGACCAATTGCCCTGCCCATATCGCCGTTCAGGGCTACATCAAGATGGCAGCACAGGGCAGATATCTGGATGCCCTGAAGCTGATTAAGCAGGATAACCCCTTCCCCGCTGTCTGCGGCAGCATATGCAACCGCCGCTGTGAGGACGCCTGCACCCGCGGCAGCATTGACCAGGCCGTGGCGATTGACGAGATCAAGAAATTCATCGCCGAGCAGGAGCTTCATGCCGAAAAGCGTTACATACCTAAGGTGGTCTCCAAGAGAAGTGAGAAAGAGCCTTATAAGGAAAAGATCGCTGTCATTGGTGCAGGCCCTGCAGGCATGAGCTGCGCATATTACCTTGCTAATATGAGCTACCCCGTCACCGTATTCGACAGGAACCCGGTTCCCGGTGGTATGCTGACGCTTGGAATCCCCAGCTTCCGTCTTGAAAAAGACGTGGTAAATGCCGAAATTGACGTTCTCAAAGAGATGGGTGTTGAGTTCAAATGTGGCGTTGAAGTTGGTAAGGATATTACCATCGATGAACTCCGGCAGCAGGGGTACAAGGCTTTCTATCTGGCCATCGGTGCTCAGAAGTCCGCTCCCATCGGTGTTCCCGGAGAGGAGCTTCAGTGTGTATATGGCGGAGTAGATTTCCTGCGCGAAGTGAATCTGGGCGGCAAGCCCGAAGTCGGTGAAAAATGCGCCGTTATCGGCGGCGGCAATGTGGCAATGGATGTGTGCCGCACTGCAGTACGTCTGGGTGCAAAGGACACTTATATTGTCTATCGCCGCAGTCAGAATGAAATGCCTGCCGACAAGAACGAAGTTGCCGAGGCAATGGAAGAGGGCGTTCAGTTCCGCTTCCTCTGTGCTCCCGAAGAGATTCTTGGCGCTGAGGGCAAAGTAACCGGCCTCAAGGTGGAAAAGATGAGCCTTGGCGAGCCGGATGAAAAGGGCCGCAGAAAGCCCATCGGCACCGGTGAATATGAAGTAATTGAAGTCAACAGTGTGATCGGCGCTATTGGGCAGAAGGTGGATCTGGGCGGCATCGCCCCGGAGGGCATCAGCTTCAATGCCAACGGCACCATCATTGCAGACAGACTTACCTGTCAGACCACACAGCCTGATATCTTTGCCGGCGGTGATGTTGTGACCGGCCCCAAGTTTGCCATCGACGCTATCGCCGCAGGTCATGAGGCTGCTATTTCCCTGCACCGTTATGTCCATCCCGGCCAGAGCCTTACCCTTGGACGCAACCGCCGCGATTTTATTGAGTTGGATAAGGACAATCTCGCAATCCCGCTGGAGAGCTTTGATAACGCCCAGCGTCAGGTTTCCAGCCACGACAAGGCCAAGGCAAAAACCTTTGCAAATGACCATCTGACCTTTACAGAAGAGCAGGTAAAGAAGGAGGCCTCCCGCTGCCTTGGCTGCGGCGCGACCATTGTGGACTCCAACCGCTGCCTTGGCTGCGGCATTTGCACCACCAAGTGCGAGTTTGACGCTATCCATCTGAGCCGCGACCTGCCAGAAGCCAGCAAGATGTATAAGGCAGAGGATAAGCTGAAAGCCATCGCGCCTTATGCAGCAAAGCGTGAAATCAGGATCCTGAGCAGAAGGAAGAAGTAATGCATGAATTAGGTACCATTGTCTATGTCATTGAGACAATAGAAAAGCTGGCCGTGGAGGAAAAGCTGACACAGGTCGCATCCATCACGCTGGAGGTGGGCGAGGTCAGCGGAATCGTCCCGGACTATCTGAAGGATTTCTGGCTTTTTGCGCGGAAAAAGTCTGAGCTTTTGAAAGAAACCGAGCTTAAGATCGACTGGCTTGACGCGGTCACCTTCTGTCAGGACTGCAAAAAGACTTATCCCACTGTAACCTACGGCAAGGAATGTCCCTACTGCCACAGCGGAAATACTTTTCTTGTAACGGGAAACCAATTCAATATCAAAGAAATAGAAGCGATGTAAAAAAGACTCCTCCGGTTTTTTCGGAGGAGTCTTTCATTGCTATTTCAGCCATCAAAGCTGAGCTGTATTTTATACTAAAACTTATTAAAACGGTTAAAAAACGTTTTATAGCGCGAAGCGCGTTAAGTTTTTATGAGACGTAAATCGTGCCTACGGCACAATTTGAGCGTGCACAGCATGCGGGATTCTTGATTAAACTTTAATCAAGAATCAGTATTATTCGGTTCTCAGTGCTTCCACCGGGTCTTTCCTTGCAGCAATGCCAGAGGGAATCAGGCCGGCTATGAAAGTCAACACCATGCTGATGAACACAAGGCCAACTGCCCCCGTCCAGGGAAGAACGGCGTTGAGGGAATAAATATCCGTCAGGTCATGGACAATCATATTAATGGGGATATTTAAAAGCAAGGTCATGATAATACCGATAGCGCCCGCAGAGAAGCCGATAATCAGGGTCTCGGCATTGAATACCCGGGAGACATCCCGCTTGGAAGCACCAATCGCACGGAGGATGCCGATCTCCTTTGTTCTTTCCAGAACGCTGATATAAGTGATGATGCCGATCATGATAGAGGACACCACCAAAGATATGGCCACAAAGGCGATCAGCACATAGCTTATGACGTTGATGATGGAGGTGATGGAACTCATAAGCATCGCTACAACATCGGTATAGCTGATCTGATCTTCGTCATCCACTGTGTCATTATAATGCTCAATGGCCGTTGCCACATTGTCCTTGTCCTCAAAGGTGGACGCGTAGATATTGATGGTGCTTGGACTATCCAGATCTACATAGCCCAGCTTTTTGAGAGTTTCTTTCAGGCTGCTCTCGGAAAAAACAGGCGGCATGGCGTTTTCATAGATCCAGAGGTAATCATCCTCATCCAGAATCAAAAGATCAAATTCTTCTGCCAGATCCTCGTCGGAGAGATTCCGGTAAAGCTGGGACATCTGGGCTGCATACTGTTCCTTTACCTGTTGGCCTATCATCTGGCCCACATAGTCAAACAGCATCTCGTCATCCATCTGTTCCATCATAGAAGCATACTCCGGGTACATGTTCAGCACCGTATCCTCAATGTCGGCTCGGGTAGTACTTTCCAGCTGCTCATCCACCAGTTCCTGAACGTATTCATCGGAGGGGTTGCACATGTATTCAACGTAGATGTCTGCGATCTCCTCAACGCTGGCCGAAGCGATATAGTCTCTTGCCGCCTGGACTTTGCGACTGTGAGTCAGAGCCTCATCCTCCCGGTCAAGGAAAGGCAGGCCGGTAAACACCTCGTGCTCCGGATCACTGAGTTGACGGCTGACAAGCTCCTTGGTCTCCGCCTGTTGCACTACATACTCCACCAGATCATGGGTATAGCCGATAGAGCCGGTCATCATACCGGAAACCGAGTCGCTGTTCTGCCGGATAATGCCGACAATTTTGACCTCCAGGCCGTTATTGAACAGGGTACGCAGGCCCAGCTCCTCATCGGCCAGATTGATATACTCCCCTGACTCCTCATCGTATTGATACTGGTCAGCGGGGAAAATATACCGGAAGCTCATGTTGCATATCTCTTCATAGCTCCAGCTCTCAACTTCTGTCGAGACGGTCTCCTGAGACATGAAGGACTGCATATCCTCGGCGATAGTACTGTTGGATTTCAGTCCCAGAGCATACAGCACAAGATCGGAGATCTCGTTATCATCGTTAACAACCAGAACCACTTCGTCATAGCTCTCAGGCCAGCTGCCGTAGAGCACATCGTACTGCTCCTTGAGCAGCGGATTGATGACCTCCCCATGCTCGCCGGGCAGCATCTCCTGCCATACATCCATGGCGGAAGAGGCCTGACCATAGGTGGCAAAAAGCTGGCTGTAATCCCCGCCATAGGTGGCACTCATGGTGTTTTGCAGCAGCTCCATAACATCTGTTTTCACGATGTTTCCGTCCACGTCCTGAGCGTAAAGGTTCATGTCAAGGTCATAGGAATACTGGACAGAGCTGATATATTGAGCAATCTCACTATTCTCATCCTCAAGGTATTCCTTAAAAGCTTCCAGGTTATTGGTCTCCTTATCTGCCGAAAGCAAAGAGTTCATCATGTCATACATGACAGTGCTGGAATACACCGCGTCCCGTTCGTGCTGCTGACTGGCAGCTTCGGCCTGGACACCCATGAGTGAGCTCATAAGCCCGGTCATATCCACACTTTCCGCCTGTATGGTGATGGGGTAGCTGGAAAGAGTGTCCTCCTGCACCTTGTCGATATAATTCTGTATGCCGTTTGACAGGGACATGATCAGAGCAATGCCGATAATGCCGATGCTGCCGGCAAAAGCCGTTAAAATTGTACGTGCCTTTTTGGTGAGAAGGTTGTTGGTAGACAGCGCCAGAGCTGTTAAAAAACTCATGGATGGCTTTTTGCCTATGATGCCGGTGCCTTTTCCCTCTCCTGTGGAGGCATAGGGGGCGTTGTCATCCACAATCTCACCATCGCGCAAACGGATGATGCGGCTGGCATATTCTGTTGCAAGTTCAGGATTATGTGTTACCATGATGATGAGCTTGTCTTTGGATATTTCCTTGAGTATCTCCATAATCTGAACGGAAGTCTCGGTATCCAATGCTCCGGTAGGCTCATCCGCCAAAAGGATATCCGGGTCGTTTACAAGGGCGCGGGCAATGGCCACACGCTGCATCTGGCCGCCGGACAGCTGATTGGGTTTTTTATTGATCTGATCACCAAGCCCTACCTTTTCAAGGGCTTCCTTTGCCCTTGCGCGGCGTTCCGCCGGAGCGACGCCTGACAGGGTAAGGGCCAGTTCCACGTTTGAGAGCACAGTCTGGTGCGGAATCAGATTATAGGACTGAAACACAAAGCCAATAGAATGGTTGCGGTATGTATCCCAGTCACTGTCGGTAAAGTTCTTTGTGGACTTTCCATTTATGATCAGATCACCTGAGGTATACTGGTCAAGCCCTCCTATGATATTCAACAGGGTGGTCTTGCCGCAGCCGGAGTGACCCAATATGGCAACAAACTCGTTTTTTCTGAATTCAAGGTTAATTCCTTTGAGCGCGTGTACAGTGGAGTCTCCAGACAGATAATCTTTTTTTATGTCTTTGAGTTTAAGCATTGTATATCCTTCCTGACCAAGTATTTATTGACATTGTGCCTTTTCTGCGGTAAAATGTCAGAGCTGTTTATACAGGCACATGCTTCCGTAGCTCAGCAGGATAGAGCATCCGCCTCCTAAGCGGAAGGTCGCGCGTTCGAATCGCGCCGGGAGTGCCATGCCGCCGGGGAAATACATCCTCCGGCGGCATTTTTTATGCAGCGTATTTACTTTAACACTTTATCCGGCGTTTGTCCTCAGTTTACAAGCACTTTTAATGTAATGTTTACAATTACAGAAATTGTAATCGCATACCGGATCGGATGGCAGAAAATGTTCGTTGATTTATTCTCTTGGCAGGTCTAAAATCCCCATGAGGTGTTGTTTATGAAGCTTCGGGCCATTGTGCGGCGAATGCTCAGTATGAGTGACGCAGCATGGTACATATTTATCAGAAGCATACAGCTTTCCTGTGTGCTGCTTTTCTGCGCTTTTATGCTGCTTTTGGACTGTGATGGCTCCATCATGCAACGGGAAAAGTATATGACCGCGATCGCGCTGTTTGAGTCGCCACAAGGTCTGCTGCTGGGCGGACTTATACTCTCAGTCTGCGCCGAAGAGCTTCAAAGCCGCAGATCATAGAACTCTTCCCTGCTCATTACCGCATTGAGTACATCCAGAAGAGCATCTGCCGTTAAATGCGCCGGAAGGTCAAGTCTTTTGATAAGCTCCGCTCTTTTTACTGCGCTTCCCTCTCTGCCGCTCAGGCCCGTTGCATACATGTCTGCTTTTGTGATCAACGCGCCGGATGATTCCGAATTTTCACCATCCAGCGTAGCGCCGGCACGAATAAGCGCATCAAGCAATATTTCAGGCTGCATCCCTTCCACGCCAAGCTTTCCTTCTTTGGAGCCATGGCTCTTGCGCCTTTCTTTGCCGTGCACGTCGGGGATATACGCGTGTTTCACAAGCTTCGGGTCTACACAGGATTTGATAAAATTCCGTATTACAAAGCCCGCTCCATCAGAGTCTGTCATAACGATAAGACCGCGTTTTTCCGCCATGGTGCGCAGCAGTTTCTGCTTTTGAGCGTCATTGAATATCCCAAAGCCGGAGGTCTCGATGATTACGGCGTCCACCACCTGACTGAGAGCATTTTTATCGTAGCGCCCCTCTACAACGATGACCTCTTTGATCTTATACATTACCCTCTCCTGCGGCGATACGCAACACGGTCTCTTTCAGCAGCTCCTCATCGTCAACGGAGCTGCTTTTCATTTTATAGTCAGCCTCGGCACACAGCTCCACAGCCCGTTTAAGCTGCGGCACAGTAAAGCCTCTTGCAGAGGCAATGAGTTTATTTGCGATGAACTCCTGCTTCAGTGCACATACCTCCATCACATACTTTGCGCCAAGTTGCTTGTCTATGGCAAGCCTTGCAGCATAGAGCTTACGCATCTGCAAGCCAAGCATGGCAAGCATAGGGATCGGCTCGTTATTCTTGTCGGCCAGAAGTTCCGCAAGGATGGACAGAGCCGTATTATATTTTTTCTGTGAGATACAGTCTGTCATATCAAAAATGATGGCATCCGGAATATGGTTGGCAATGGCCTCAACATCGGCAATCGTCACCTTGTCTCCTTTGGCATATGCCGCCACTTTTTCGATCTCCGGAATGAGCTTGCTCATAAGGTCGCCACTGATAAAGATAAGGCGCTGTGCCGCGTCAAGCTCAACGCCCTTTCCTGCGGCGGCAAACCGGCGGTTGACCCAGTCAATCAGCAGGCTTTGGGACTGCTGGGTAAATTTCAATTCCGAAGCAATGCTTTTCAAACCCTTTATCAGCTTGAGTCTGCCGTCAAGCTCATATTGAACGGACTGGACGAAAGCCACCGTACAGTAATCCGGAATATCGGAAACGATTTTGATCAATTTCTCCGGTTCCTTGAGTTTATTCAGATCGGCATCCCGGATCTCGATGAAGCTGCGCTCCGTCATAAAGGGCATGGCATCCACGGCGTTCTGAAGCTCAATATAGTCAATCTCAGGTCCGTCCATACGTTTATAGCTGAAGCTGTCTTCCCCTTCCGGAAGGCAGACTGCCTTAAGTTGCTGGAGATACTGCTCCCGCAGATAGTCCTCCGGCCCCCAGAGAAGGTACAGACGATCCGGGCCCTGCTGCTTAAGGCGGCGAAGCTCGGCGCTGTAATTCAGTTTTACTTCTTCTTTTCCGTTTTTCTTTGCCATGAATCCTCCTATGAAATGCGGATCTCCACGTTTCCGTTCAGATCGGTTCTGTATATATTATAACCGTAAGCCTCAAGCCGTTCAAGTGTTTCATTGGTGGGATGCCCATATGTATTGTAGCCCACACTTATAACTGCTGTGTCCGCGCCAATGCTTCCAAGGAACTCTCCGCTGCTTGAATAGCGGGAACCATGGTGCCCAGCTATTAAAAGTTCAATATCCCTGATATCATGCTCTGCTATCAGCTCCAATTCGGAGGCTTTGGAGCCATCGCCTGTAACCAGCATATCGTAATCTCCCAGAGAGATTTTTGCCATGACACAGCGCTCATTGGCATCGCCTGACTGTCCCGGAGCGTACATCAATACATCAATTCCGCCAATGCTCATTGGTGTATCTTGGCTGATATAAATTACCTGTGTGCCATACCTCTCCGCCGCTTCAAGGATACTGTCAAGCTGCCCGTTATCATCATTCGGGTCTGTCGGCATTGCTATGGTCTCAACCGGCATTGCCGCCATGAGTTTCAATACGCCGTTCACATGGTCTGCGTGCAGATGCGTCAGAAGCAAAAGATCGACGTTTTTTCTGCCACAGCCTTTCAGATAGGCTGTTGCCGTGTCTCCCGCATTATCAAAAGTGTAAATCGAGCCGCAGTCAATCATTACTGTGCTCTCTCCTGAGAAAACTGAGATGGACTGACCCTGACCCACATCCAGAACCGTAATAAATCCTTCGGAGGAAGTATAATACAGCCTTGTCATATTCAGTGCAAAGCACAGAGTAGCAACAGAAAGAGCTGTGGGAAGTGCAACTTTGAAAACCGTGGAGGCTTTGGCTCTGAATGCGAGGAAAAACAGAAGATAAACCAGCAGCAGCCACCAGACAAACAGCTTATCCTCCAGATAGACAGCAGCAAAATCGATTGAGGATACGAACTTCGCAGATAGAAAAATCAATCTTTCAAGCCAAGAGACCAGCACCGCAATCAGGCGCCCCAGCGGCATAGAAAGGCATGAAACCGCACAAGCAGCAAAGCCGCCGCCGAAGCAGATAGAGACAGCCCACATGATGAGGATATTGGTAAGTGGGGCAAGAATGGAGACATACCCAAAATACAGTGCCATAAGCGGGACGGTAAATATCATAGCAGCAGAAGAGCTTGCCAGAACATCCACCGGGTATTCAATGGCACGGCACCAAAATCCTTTGCGCCGTCTTCCGATAATCATATTTCTTATTCTCTCACTCAGGCACACAATACCAGTCATAGAAGCAAAGGAGAGCTGAAGCCCAACGCTCGCCGCCGCATATGGGTTGAAGAGCAGAATAAGCGCCAGCGCCGCTGAAAGAGAAGTAATATCGTCGTTTTCCTTTCTCAACAGAGGAGCCAGAAGGAGCAGTGTCTGCATTACGCCGGCACGTACCGCAGACGGCTGAGCGCCTGTCACAAAAACAAAGCACCAAACCAGCAGGATACAAAGTACAGAGCTTCTCGGACTGATGCCCATAAGCAGTTGAAGAAGACCAACAAGAAATGCCACATGCATCCCCGAAACCGCAACAATATGCATGATTCCGGATCGTTGCATGGCAAGATAAAGCCCTTCATCCTCATATAGCTCCGTCTTATCCCCCAACATAAGGGATTTCATAAAGTGCGCTGTATCAGAGGGAAATAATTCGTCAACTTTAGAAGCAAGATATCTGTTTGCACCGGCTGCAAGACATACAGGGTCGAAGCCCGAGGCGGGTTCAGCTTCCAGACTGCCCGTTGTATTTGCCACAAGATAAATATCTTTGGCGTTATAGTAGTCATACGCTTCTCCATAGCGCACATCAGCACTGGAGAGCTTGACCTGCCCGTTTATCTTCATTCCGGGAGTCAGGTTATCCAAGCTGCCGTTTCTGTCATACAATATGGCGCGAAGATGGGGCACACCATCAAGCTCAAGCCTAATCTCCGCTGAGCTGTAATCACTGTACTGCTTTGGATAGCTGAGCACTTTGGCGCTGACGTTGACGGTCTGTCCCTCAAGCTCGTGGGCTGGAAGAGTGGTAGCCATATAATGGATACCAAAGCAGATCAGACCAACAGACAGGGAAAAGCTACAGATAACGAGCCCTTTCATCCATTTTCTGCGCATGGAAAAGAGAGCCACGCCCGCAAGCAGGAAAAACACTGCCAAAACAAGACATAGCTTTACAGAGAATATGTAGTTTGCGGCAAACACAGCCGCAGAAAAGGACAAGGCCGCAACAGCAAGTTTTCTCATAATCATAAAACACACTGCCGCATAAGCGTGAGCTTATGCGGCAGTAAAAGCAAACATCAGATTACCTTTTCGGACAGTTTCGTACCGCCGATAATATGGAAATGCAGATGCATAACCGTCTGACCGCCATTTTCTCCGCAGTTGCTGATAACACGGTAGCCATTGTCAAGCCCCTCTGCTTTTGCGATCTTTGCAATGGCCTCAAAGCACTTCGCCACATGGATGGAATTGCTCTCATCAACAGCGTTGGTGCAGCAGATATGTTCCTTGGGTACAACAAGGATATGAACAGGGGCCTGAGGCGCAATATCGCGGAATGCAAGAACATTCTCGTCCTCATACACTTTGGTGCAGGGAATCTCCCCGGCAATTATTTTGCAGAACAGACAATCATTTGCCATTATTATTTCCTCCTTAAATTCTTTCGGATACAAAACTCTTGACCGCTGCAAGAGCCTCTTTCAGTTTTTTGACATCATTACCGCCGCCCATAGCGGAGTCGGGCTTGCCGCCACCCTTGCCGCCGGCAATTGCTGTGATATTCCTGATAATATCACCTGCACGAATTCCCTTGGCGACGGCTTCTTTGCCGCAGACACATTGGAAGGTTATTTTCTCTCCGTTCACAACGGCGATAACGGCAACAACCTTGCAGTCCTTATCTCTCAGTACATCGCCCAGCTGGCGGAGCGCATTTGCATCGCCGCTTTCCACCTTCTGTGCCACAACATGCAGCCCGCCGATATCAACAGCGTTTTTCAGCATGCTGTCTGCGCCGCCTGCGGACTCTTTGGCCTTGTACTGCTCGATGACGCGCTTTGCTTCCTTCAGTTCAGCAGCCTGCTGCTCGACACGGCTAATCACATCGCTGGAGTTGGACTTGAAAAGAGCCGCCACATTTTCAAGGGATTCAATGCTCTTGTGCAGAGCCTTTACGGTCTCAAGGCCGGTGGTAGCCTCAATGCGGCGCACACCGGAGGCAACGGAACCCTCAGATACGATGTGGAAAGCGCCTGCCTTGGCAGTGTTGTCCAGATGAGTGCCGCCGCAGAGCTCAATGCTGTATCCGCCCATGTTTACCACACGGACGATATCACCGTATTTTTCACCAAAGAGAGCAGTTGCACCGCAGCTCTTGGCTTCGGCAACAGGCATCTCTCTTACATCAACGGAATAACCGGTGAGTATAGCTTCGTTTACCATATCCTCCACCTGTCTGAGCTGTTCGGGAGTGACAGCGGAGAAATGGGTGAAGTCAAAACGCAGGAAATCGGGTTCCACCAGAGAACCGGCCTGATGCACATGATCGCCCAGCACATCCCGCAGAGCACGCTGAAGCAGATGGGTGGCACTGTGGGCGCGGGCAACAGCTGCACGGCGTACGATGCAGTTTGATACCGAGCAGGTATCTCCGACCTTCAGGCTTCCGGATTTCAAAACCCCGTAATGCATATATTTTCCGCCCTTGTTTTTCTGGACGTTATTTACCGCAAACAGACTGTCGGCGTCCTCAATCGTGCCGTGGTCGGCCACCTGTCCGCCCATCTCGGCATACATGGTGGTCTGATCGAGAACAACAATCGCTTCCGTTCCGGCGGTTATCTCCTCGCGGAATTCGCCGTCAGCCACGATGGCAAGTACCTTGCCCTCGGTAACACTGTTCTCATAGCCAACAAACTTTGTATCGGGGATGTTCTTGCCGAACTCAATACCGGCCCAGCCAAGATCACCCAGAGCCTCACGGGCCTTGCGGGCGCGAACGCGCTGTTCTTCCATGAGCTTCTTGAACTCATCCTGATCCACACGCATGCCCTCATCCTCGCACATCTCGATGGTCAGATCAATGGGGAAGCCGTAGGTATCATAGAGCTTGAATGCGTCAGCACCGGAGAAGGTGGTCTCCCCTTTTGCCTTGTGCTCGGAGAGAAGATCGGCGAAAATCCTCATACCGGCGTCTATGGTCTTGGCAAAGTTCTCTTCCTCAGTCTTTACCACACGGGTGATATAATTCTGCTTTTCACGAAGCTCGGGATATTGGCACTCGTTTTCCTTAACAACGGTATCGATCACCTTATAAAGGAACGGCTCATTCACACCGAGAAGCTTGCCATGGCGTGCAGCACGGCGGAGCAGACGGCGAAGCACATAGCCGCGCCCCTCATTGGAGGGCAGAACGCCGTCGCAGATCATGAAGGTGGCGCTTCTGATATGGTCGGTAATAACGCGCAGAGACACATCCATATTGTGGCTCTTGCCGTAGTATGCGCCGGTCAATTCGCTGACCTTGTGGGTGATGTTCATAACAGTGTCCACATCGAAGAGAGAGTCAACGCCCTGGCACACAACTGCCAGACGCTCAAGACCCATACCGGTATCGATGTTCTTCTGCACAAGCTCGGTATAATGTCCTTCGCCATCATTATCAAACTGGGAGAAAACATTGTTCCAGACCTCAATATAGCGGTCACAGTCACAGCCAACGGTGCAGTCGGGCTTGCCGCAGCCGTACTTTTCACCGCGGTCATAATAAATCTCTGAGCAGGGACCGCAGGGACCTGCGCC
>CAZESU010000027.1:0-20859 GCA_964515275.1 uncultured Oscillospiraceae bacterium | reverse complement strand
CCATTATATCATATCCTGTCCTACTTTTAATTCTTTTTTTTGAAGTTTAGTATGATATCTGATAGAAAGGTCGATAAAGATTTTCGAGATTTCTATTAGATATCAGTATAAATCATCCACACTTATCAAATATCGTTTTAGAGCATCCTGCCAGGGAGGCAACGCCTTAAACCCCTGACTTGAAAGAATATTTTTACTCATTCTGGAATTCTTCGGCCGGCAGGCCTTCGATGGATATTGTTCCGAGCTTATCCGCTCAACGCGGGTGTTTTTTTTGGCAAGTTTAAATATTTCCTCCGCAAATTCTGCCCAGGAACACACTCCATCATTGGTAGCATGATATATGCCGTATCGATCCGTTTTGATCATATCACACAGCAGCGGTGCAAGGTCGGCAGTATAGGTGGGACTCCCGATCTGATCATCAACCACTTGTATGGCATTGCGAGTCTCTGCCAGACGAAGCATAGTCTTTACAAAATTACTTCCGTTTTGGCCAAACAGCCATGATACACGCACAATAAAGTACTTTTCCAGCAGCGTTCTGACCGCCAACTCCCCCTGAAGCTTGGTCTTCCCGTAAACACTTAATGGACCGGTATTGTCTTCCGGCTCGTAGAAATGCTCTCCGGTTCCGGGAAATACATAGTCGGTAGAGATATAAAGCAGCTTTGCACCGATATCCGCGCAGGCCTCGGATATATTCTTTGTGCCATCGGTGTTTATAGCAGCACAAAGCTCCGGCTCCTCTTCAGCCTTGTCCACTTTTGTATAAGCCGCACAGTGTATCACTGCATCAGGGGCATAGTCTCTCAGGGTACACATTACTTGCGCTTTTTCCCTTATATCCAGATCCGCGGAGGAGACGCCTTTAAATTCTATCCCCCGGCGCTTAAGTTCAAGGCATACGTCGTACCCCAGTTGTCCGCTGGCTCCCGTTACAAAAACTTTCATTCTCTCCTCCAGGTCATCTGCTGCCATATATTTTTTCATAATAGTTCTTGTATTCGCCATTCATAATGTTCTCCCACCAGGGCTTATTGTCCAAATACCACCGGATCGTTTTGATGATGCCGTCTTCAAACCTGGTCTCCGGCAGCCATCCCAGTTCATTATGGATAAAGGTGGGGTCAATGGCATAGCGCATATCGTGACCCTTTCTGTCAGTCACGTAAGTTATCAGGCTCTCGCTCTTTCCAAGGGAGTGAACAATGCGCTTCACGATGTCGATATTGCGCATCTCATTATGTCCGCCGATATTGTACACAAGCCCCTCCCTGCCGCTCTGAAGGATCAGATCGATGGCGGAACAGTGATCCTCTACATACAGCCAGTCACGCACATTCAGTCCCTGACCGTAAACAGGCAGCGCCTTGTCCGCAGTGCAGTTCACAATCATAAGGGGGATAAGCTTCTCGGGGAACTGATAAGGCCCATAGTTATTGGAGCAGCGGCTTATGGTTATAGGCATGCCGTAGGTACGGTGGTACGCGCTGCACAACAGGTCGGCTGCGGCTTTTGATGCGGAGTAAGGGCTGGAGGCATGTATCGGGGTTTGCTCGGTAAAGAACAGGTCGGGTCTGTCAAGAGGCAGATCGCCGTACACCTCGTCGGTGGATACCTGATGGAACCGTCTGATGCCAAAGGTGCGGCAGGCGTCCAGAAGTACCTGAGTCCCTATCACGTTTGTCTCAAGAAAAATCGAAGGGTTTTCTATGGAGCGATCCACATGGCTCTCCGCAGCAAAATTCACCACCATGTCCGGTTTCTCCGATTCAAACAGATCGTATACCGCCCTGCGATTGGCAATATCAATGCAAACAAACCTGAATTTCGGGTCATTCATCATCGGAGCCAACGTTTCAAGATTGCCCGCATAGGTGAGCTTATCCAGACACACCAAATCATAGTCCGGGTGTGTTTTTCGCATATAAAATATAAAATTGCTTCCAATAAACCCGGCACCGCCGGTTATAAAAAGTTTCATATATTAGCCTCAAAGCTCTCTCAGTAGTCTGTGACAGTCTCTGAGAGATATGGTGCGATTCTGTCCTTTTCAGAGAGTACAGGCTCCTTAACTCCCCAGTCTATATTCAGCTCCGGGTCGTTCCAGCGGATACCGCCTTCATATGCAGGTGCATAAAAATTGTCTGCCTTGTATAAAAATTCCGCCTCATCTGTAAGAGTAATGAATCCGTGGCCGAAACGGCGGGGAATGAGAAGCTGCTTTTTGTTCTCCGCCGACAGCTCCATCGCTATCCATTTTTTATAAGTCGGGCTTTCCGGGCGAAGATCCACCGCCACATCCAGCACCGCTCCCTTTGTGCAGCGGACCAGCTTTGCCTGGGACATCTCTCCGCGCTGGAAATGTATGCCGCGCAGGGTGCCCTTCACGTTTGAGGCTGAATGGTTGTCCTGAACGAAGTCATAATACAGCCCCGCTTCCTCAAAGGAGCGTTTTGACCAGCTTTCCATGAAAAAGCCTCTGTGATCCCCAAACACGGCCGGTTCTACTATCATAAGGCCGTCAATAGCGGTCTTTGTGAATTTCATTGCTGTTTCTCCGTTTGTTTAATATATATACTTTCCCTGTGTCACGTTCAGAAGGTGTCTGCCGTAAAGCGAATCTCCGTATTCCTTTTCCGCCGCAAGAAGCTGTTCCCTGTTTATCCAACCGTTGGTGTAGGCAATCTCCTCAAGGGCGGCTATCTGTATGCCCTCCCTTGATTCCACCACGCGCACAAAATCTGTAGCTTCGGCGAGAGAGTCAATGGTTCCGGCGTCCATCCAGGTATATCCTCTCCCCAGAGTAACAACGTTGAGGCTGTTCTCCTCCAGATACATGCGATTCAGGTCAGTTATTTCCAGCTCGCCTCTGGCAGAGGGCTTAAGGCTGCTTGCACGGTCGCACACTTTCTTATCATAAAAGTAAAGCCCTGTCACCGCATAATTGGATTTCGGGCGCTTTGGCTTTTCCTCTATGGATACAGCCTTGCCTGAATGATCAAATTCCACCACGCCAAAGCGTTCCGGATCCTCAACATAGCATCCAAACACAGTAGCGCCTTCTTCCATCTCCGCAGCTCTGCGCAGGTGCTTGCTCAGCCCGGCACCATAGAAAATATTATCTCCAAGTATCATGGCGACGCGGTCATCCCCGATGAAGTCCCTGCCAATAATGAAGGCTTGGGCCAAACCGTCCGGTGATGGCTGCATCTTATAGGAAAGCCTGATCCCGTACTGACCTCCATCACCCAGGAGCTTTTCAAAATTAGGCAGATCTGCCGGGGTGGAGATGATAAGGATGTCCCGTATACCGGCAAGCATAAGTGTAGACAGCGGGTAAAACACCATTGGCTTGTCATACACGGGGAGAAGCTGCTTTGATGTAACCTTGGTCAGCGGATAAAGGCGCTTGCCGCTTCCTCCCGCCAGAACAATCCCTTTCATTCTTTTTTACCTCTTTGCTTTGTATAAGCATTACTGTAGTGCAGTATACCATACCCTAATTATTATTTCTACCAATTAATCACTTAAAATTATATTCTATTATCAAAAATTCCAGGGGCATTCTCAAATGCCTCTGGAGTTTTTTCAATCTCTGAAATAAAGATCTCTGCTGTATACTTTATTCTGCACATCTTCAAGGATGGGGTCATAGCGGTTTGCAAGTATCACATCAGACTGTTTCTTAAAGCTGTCAATATCATTTATCACCGGACAGTCACAAAAGCTCCCTGCGTTGCCAAGTGTGGGTTCGTATATGATAATAGGGACGCCCTTGGCCTTTATCCGTTCCATAACACCCTGGATGGCGGAAGAGCGGAAATTGTCGCTGTTGCTCTTCATGGTGAGCCTGTAAATACCTACAGTATCGGGCTTTTTCTTAAGAATGGAGGCCGCAATAAAATCCTTTCGGGTGGCGTTGCTTTTCACTACCGCTTCGATCAGATTCTGGGGAACATCCTTGTAATTTGCCAAAAGCTGCACGGTGTCCTTCGGCAGACAGTATCCCCCGTAGCCGAAGGAAGGGTTATTATAGTGCATACCGATGCGTGGATCAAGGCACACGCCTTCTATCATTCTTTTTGAATCCAATCCCTTTATCTGGGCGTAGGTGTCAAGCTCATTGAAGAAGCTTACCCTTACAGCCAGATAGGCATTGGAAAAGAGTTTTATGGCCTCTGCCTCCGCAGGACAGGCAAAGATGACGGGAATATTTTTCGGTACGCTCTCTCCTGCCATCAGGGGCTCCTCCGCCGCGTGCTTCAGAAGCTCTGCAAACTGCCGTGCCGTCTCCCTCTGAGATTCATAGGCACCCACGATGATACGGCTGGGATGCAAATTGTCATAGAGTGCTCTGGACTCCCGAAGAAATTCCGGGCTGAAAATGATATTCCCCGTCTTGTACTTCTCCCGGATCCTGTCCGTAAAGCCCACAGGCACCGTGGATTTTATGATCATCTGCGCCGATGGGTTCACACTCAGCACCGTCTCCATCACTTTCTCCACCACGGAGGTGTCAAAACTGTCCAGCGTTTCATCATAGTTTGTGGGCACGGCGATGATCACCATATCGGCGAAACGGTAGGCAGTCTCTCCGTCGGTGGTGGCCGTGAGGTTCAGCTTTATTCTGCCTTCAACGTTTGCCCGGAGGAAGTCCTCTATCTCCCTGTCCCGGATGGGACTTACACCCGCGTTTATCTTTTTGACCTTTGCTTCCGTGGTGGAGACACACATGACTTCGTTATGCTGAGACAGCAACACCGCAAGAGACAGGCCCACATATCCCGCACCGGCTATTGTAATTTTCATGTTCCCCTGCCCCCTGTCAGTTTCCGGTTGGTTTTATACGCCCTGAGCGCAAAGCTCAGAGCCGCTCTTCTTATCAGGGCTGCCGTAGAAATCCAGCAGCATAGCGGAAAACTTGCCGTATACACCGTGCTTTGCCGGAGCCTGAACGATGTTCATGCCCGGATTATGATTTCCTTCGATAAGTTCAAGTCTGCCGCCGGGAAGAACAGCCACATCCCATCCCACCACATGCAGGCAGGGCAGCGTCATGGAGGCCCTGCGGCACAGGTCAATGATCTCATCCCAATAGGGAATCTGCTGATCCCGGAACTTCACGCCGGTCATGGGGTGACTCACGTAAGTGTTTCCGTGCTCATCCAGACCGTCGGTAATAATCACTCCGGTTTGGGTGTCAATCTCGCAGAATATGCCGCCGCCGTGAGCATTGTCCACATGGAGACCCTTGTTTCCCACGCGAAGCCCCGCTCCAAACACCTCGAACCTGTCTTCATTGCGGAAGGTGATAACCCTCAGGGTATTGAGAGACTCAGGATGGTATTTTGCAAGCTCCGGATCGGATTCCAAAAACTGCTCTGCCAGATACTTTTTCCCGGAAAGCTCTGTGAAAAGCACATCCATGTCCTCCACATTCTCAATGTTCAGCTTGCGGAAGCCGATTCCCCAGCTTGAAAGAGGAGGTTTGAGAGCGATGGAGCGGTGTTTTTCAAGAAACTGAACAAACTGCTCCTTTGTTGCTTCTGGAAGATAAAGCCAGTCGCGGCTGATAAACGCAGAAAAAGTCTTTAAAAAGCAGACCTTATCTTTCAGATAAGGCTCAGACTCCGCATTGTAGGGGCGCATAAGGAGCGTAGCTTCCGTATCCGTCAGAAACTTCTTCTGCTCGGAGAGCGGAATACTGTGGAAGCCGAAAATCATATATTCCGAAATGGACACCCTCTTTTCCGGGTTATTCCGGCGAACCTTCAGATAATCATAGAAGAGCTTATTGGCCGTAAAGCCCTCCGGCAGGCGCTGAACACCTTTAACATAGTATTTAAATCTCTTTTTCAGTACGGGATATGCTTTTATGCTCTTTACGAGTATATTTTCAGTCAGTATGTTTTTCATCTCTCTCACCCAAACAGCTCAAAATCAAAGGATATTTCCCAACTCTGTCAAACTGAATGATATTGCCTCCCGGCCAGTGGTAATTGCCCTCAATCAGTTCCGGCCCCTCAGGGGTGACGGCGATATCCCAGCCCACATAGCCAATGCCCGGCGTCACATCCATGCTCTGTTTTACGCAGTCCAGCACGGATCCCCAGTAAGGCAGCTGAAAGCCCGGCATAAAAAAATCCGAGCTGGGATGGCGAATAAATTCATTGATATCCGTGTTGTTTCTGCCGGGGCCGGATATCCGCCCTGTCTCCAGATCCAGTGGATAAGCCACGCCGCCGGTGTGAAAATTGTCTGTCACAGCGCCCTGTCCGCCGCATTTGAGGCATGCGCCGATCAGACAGATGCTGCCGTCCGCCGCCCTTGCCGCGTTCACCCGGACAGAATTGATGCAGGAGGGGTTGATTTGATCCAGCTCCGGGTGCTGCCTGATAAGTTCCTCCAGCAAAAGTCTTTCGCTGCGGCAGCGGCTGTAAAACTCTTCTCTGTTTTCAATGGCGCAGGTTTTTCGTTTTTCTATTCCCTGCCCCTGTGTACCCGTGGCCGGTTTCAGCACAAATTCCTCATGCCGGTTTAAAAAAGCCGAGAACTCCTCAAAGCCGCAGTCCGGCGCAAATATGGATTCTCTCTTTACCAGACCCGCAAAGGCCCTGTTGAACAGGTCTTTGTGCCCGATGGTCTGTTTTTCCTCTCTTGTGGCAGACCGGTTCAACTCCTTATCCACCGTCTTTGAGCGCCCGGAGGTCAGATACTGCGCCCGCTCCTTTTCGCTGAGCTCATAGAAGCGGAGAACAAAATAATTTTCCGCCGAGGCGCCGTGCCTGTAACTGCAATAAGCGGCATCAAGGAAGTATCTCAGCACCGAGCCTCCCCGCTGCTCCGAAAGTCTGCGGCACATGGCATATATTTTTTTTGCAGCGGCCCACTGTGACATTATGCTTCGCCCCTCGCGTTCTGAATGATCCTGTGCACATTCTCTCTGCCGAGAGCTTCCAGCGTACGCCCTCCGGCACGCAGATCATAGTCCAGAGCCGCAGAGGCAATCTCAATCAGTGATGTGGCTACCGGCGTAGGCAGATGCAGAACCGTACCGAGAGACTCCAGCAGCACAAGTCCCTGGGACACATCCTCGGTTATATAGCGTGAATCCACACTGGTGGGGCCCTTGGCTCTGGATGGCATGGCAGCATAATCAAAGAAGACCTGCTTTGCATCCCGCTGCTCATTCAGACTGTTTCTGAACTTGCAGGCCTCCACATAGGGCAGTTCCTCATAACCCAGCTCACGGAGTATGCTCATTTTCTCCCTGTCCAGAGCCTCAAGAATGTTCCAGACGGAAGGGGTGAACACTTCGTGATACATGCAGTAGTCGCCGCCGGTGGCCTCTATACGCGGGATGCTCATGATGGCTCCCACGGTATGCACAATCATGTTTGGGTTGTGGAGTGCCGCCTCCACCACGCTGTTCAGATAGGTGAAGGGTGTTCCCAACCTGTCAAGTCTCTGCCGGGCTTCCTCCAATGCACTTACGGGATAAATACCGATGGGGTTTCTCACATTCCGAAAGCCCACATGAAAGCGTCCCGGTTCGGATATGCGCCCGTCGATAAAATTGCTCTCGGATTCTGCCACCATAAGTCCCTTCACCGGGCAGCAGCCCAGCACATAGGCTGTAGACAGATAGCCCGGATCAATAAGCAATACCTGCCCGGCGGTGAGAAAAGGAGCCACCCTTTGCAGGATTTCTCGGTGATAGCCTGTCTGGGTGCAGAGAATAATGACATCCTGCCCCCGAACATCCGCCACCTCTCTTGAGAGATGGGAGATGCGGCAAAGGGTTACGGTGCCAAATTCGTCCATAAACAGTTCTCCGCTATGATCTGAAAGATAGCGGAAGTTGTCGTCGTGGAGACTATGGGAGGTCTTGATCAGTGTAACCTCATGTCCAAGCCGGGAGTAGTCCGCAGCCAAAGCGCAGCCGCTGTTCCCAGCCCCAAGTATAGCAATTTTCACAGCATATCTCCAAACATAAGATCGGTCTCTGGCAGCCGCTTATTGTCCAGCGCTGCGGCAGGAGTAAAAGTCATTTCACCAAAACGGACTTTCCCTTCAACCAGATACAGGTCCACTCTGACAAAAGGAAAACCGGCACTGAGTAAATCGGCTGTATGAAAAGCCTCTTCAAGTCCCTCCGGCCTGGGAAGGGAGAAGCCCTCCGGTGCCGCCTTGGAGTCCCGGTTTATGCGCATAAGCTGAAAATCCCGGTCAAAAAAGTAGAACCGGGGCCAGCCTTCTTCCCTGCCCTCGCAGAGCATAACACAGTATGCCCTGCCGTTGAAGCAGTAGAATTTATAGTCCTCGGGCAGGATCCCGTTGTCCATGCCGATATATTCTTCAACGATTATTTTCTTTTCAACATTTCTGTACTGAAGCTCGGAATAATAGGCCCAGAAAGGCTCTTTCCCCCATCTTTTCAGTTTCTTTTCCGCCGCTGCAATATCCAGTGCGGATTTGTCGGTGCAAATCAGGTTATAGCCGCAGCCGAAATTCCATTTCATTGCAAACTGCCGGGGCAAAGCATCCCAGTCAATCTGCTCCACACGGTCATAAACGGCGATGAGCGGATTCAAACTCCCGCCGCAGCCCCGCTGCTCCACAAAATCCCGAACACGATACTTGTCGGCACACTGGCGTACCAGCGGGTCTGTACCGTAGCGCTCCAGCTTCAGCTTCAGCAGCTTTTCATTGAGGGTTCTGGGCGTTTTCAAGTCGGGAAGCCGTCCGAACTTTTTCAGGAACAGAAGCTCTGTATTCAACTTCGGTGACAGATAGGAGAGTGAGGCGTAGAAAGCCCGTTCCGCAGTCTTGATCTTTTTCTTCTTCACGTTTTATTCTCCGGCTCAAGCATCGACCATGGCAAAATTGCTGACTTCCTTATCCTGCTTTGTCTTTTTCTCTTTATTATTCTCAGCTGACAGCATGAGTTTCTCCGCCGCTTCCAGCGAGGCCTGCAGGCAGGATGCCACAAATTTGGATCGCTTTACAATGGATCGATACTCCATTTTGGAGGCCACATACTGGTAATGCTTTACGGAAATAGAGGGGTCATATCTTACGACACAACCCTCCCTGCGGCACAGCCAGTCCAAAATCTCCATCTCATAATACATGAAGGTTTTCGGATAGAAAGGCTCAGGATGGCGGTCTGTATAGCGGGAGGAAAAAATGATGCAGGAACCATGGAGGATAATGTTCTCCGCCGGAACAGTAGAGTCTATATGCTGCTTTGCCCGGTTATGCCGCTGTATGGAACGCCATAAGGCAGGATTATATTTCTCTCCGCTGCTGAGGAGCATAAGCACCGGATTCTGGCTGCGCTTTACATACTCCAGCTTTTTGCGGGTATATTCAAGCGTGCAACCATTCATGCGTTTTGGATTTTGGTGGATTCCCGAAAAGACGGAGACGATATCCGGGCCCAGCAGGTCAAAGGGATGGCTCTCGTATATCTGCGCAATCTTCGTTGAAAAGTCTTTCTGGATGATCTCAACATCATTATTCAGAACCACGGTAAAATCGGGGGACAGATTCTTACAGGCATAGCGTACGCCCAGATTGTTGCCCCGTGCGAACCCGGAATTTTCGCTGTTGAGCAGCACGGTGACATTCTCATCATCCTCGTATTTTTTCTGCAAGATACGCCCTGTTTTGTCGGGGGACGCATTGTCCACAATAATCACATGGTTATCACCATCAAGGGACTTGATGCTGTCAACGCACATATTGGTGCTGTCTATTGCACGATAATGGAGAATAACGAAAGCCGTCATGGTGTTCGCTCCTTTTTCTTTTTTCTATGAACACATGCTCTCGCCGAATCTCCCAGGTAATAAGCAAAGTCATACCATTTGTGGCAGAGCTCAAAAGATTTCCGATAATGCCCTGCGGCTGCGGCAGGGTCTGTTTTATGAAGCCTTTTCCCCATTCGCCGGTTCATCACCG
This sequence comes from uncultured Oscillospiraceae bacterium, assembly GCA_964515275.1. Lineage (GTDB taxonomy): Bacteria > Bacillota > Clostridia > Oscillospirales > Oscillospiraceae > Limivicinus. The sequence continues at coordinate 10,887 of CAZESU010000027.1, read as the reverse complement.
CATCACTGCGGGGGTATCTCTCGTACAAAGAGGCATGCTTTGTGTAGAGATGTAGCAAAGCGGGATAGGACTTTACCGCAAAGGAGATGCTGTCTCCTCCCACCTCAGAGTCGGCCAGCGCCTCCGGCAGGTAGGAAAGGCGGAAGTTTGCGGCGGCGCGGATGGCAAAATCCCAGTCCTGATAGCGTTTAAAGCTCTCGTCAAAGCGCAGCTTTTCCCACACATACCTATGCATCAGCATGGTCTGGGTACCGGCCCTGTTCTCTGCCAGAAATTCCTCCAGCGCCTTGTCCTCGTGAAAATCGTGCACCGGGAAATAATATCTGCTGCCGTCGGGGGAGACGCGGTTCATTCCGCAAAAGCACATGTCCGTACAGGTCTTTTTGATATGGGCAAACTGTTTTTTCAGCTTGTCAGGATGCCAGGTGTCATCGCTGTCCTGAAAGGCAATATACTCTCCCTTTGCCCGCTGAGCCCCGTAATTTCTGGCATAGCAGGCACCGCGATTCTCCTCATAGCGCAGGTATCTTACCCGGGGGTCCTGTATATTTTCAAAAAGCTCCTCCGTCCCGTCGGTGGAAGCATCGTCTACCACGATTACTTCAATGGTATCGTAGCTCTGCCCCAGAACGCTTGAAAGGCAGGCGGGGAGCTTATCTTTTCTGTTGTAGCAGGGTATCACCACGGATATCAGCTCTTTATCGTACATTGCTGTCCTTTCTCATGGGTTTCGGGAAACTCTCCCTCATGAGCCGTTTCTTTTCGTCCACCATGTCCGGGGTAATGGCATAGCCTGCCCTGATTTCCTCCAAAGACGGTGCCGTTTCTTCCCTTATGTCACACAACACATGGGGTACAGAGTAGGCGGAGTAATAATCGTCAAACTTGTAGCCGTCTCCCAGGGGCCTGTCGGAAAAGATAAGATGCCGGTTGGGGATGCTGAAACTGTCCGCCACAATCAGTCCGTGCAGACTGCTGGAGAGCACCGTGCGGCACTGGGCAATCTGCTTTACGACCGTCAAAGGGTCGTCTTTTACGTTGATGACAACGGAATTATCATATTGATCCGCAAGCTCCTGCACTGCAGGGTCCTGTAGATCGCAGATATGGGGTACAATACCCATATCATACATCTTTTCAGGTGTTTCGTCCAGTAATTCCGAAGCAAGAATCCCGGCATCTCCGGTGGGAATATTCAGGCTTTTGCCGGTCATCCGCTCCACATTTTTTCTGGTGAGCTCGCCTCTCACAGCGCAGAAGTTCATGTTGCGCTTGAAAAAACGGCCTTCGCAGTCGGTATAGTTTATAAAGCCGGTCCCCCACACGCTGACGTTGGGTTGTGTAAAGCCGTTTATTATCTGCTGCAGCTTCATAAGAGCAGAGCCATGGAGTGTATACTGGGCGAGGCAGCTTCCGATGGCGCACATCTCCCCTGTAAGGAAGGAGTGCCGCTCTACCTGACAGCCAAAGCAGCGTTCGATGATCAGCACATTGAGAAGGTCGCCCATATTGGCAAGTTTTGCGTAATATAGTTTGATCTTATCCTGCATGAAAGCGCCTCCTCTGAATTTTCCACTTAAAAACGCGCGGCACTGGGCTGCGCGTTTTTTGATAGCTTTTTATACGAAAACTTATGAAAACGGTTAAAAACCGTTTTATAGCGCGAAGCGCGTTAAGTTTTTATGAGACGTAAATTGTGCCTACGGCACAATTTGAGCGTGCACAGCACACGGGATTCCTGATTAAACTTTTTAATCAAGAATCAGTATTAGTCTTTTCAGCTCAGCTTCAGAACCACTTTTTCATAGCGGCCCTTATCCTCGAAGGGTATGCCTTTCATTCCCTCGTCAAACAAAGGCTGGTAGCTGTACCCGTCCGTGACCCAGGCAAAGCCTCTGTACTGGGCGGTGTTGAAGCCGGGAATGGTATTGGCCTCTATGATAAGAGGGCCGTTTTCGGTGATTGCCACGTCCCAGCCGATGTTGGATATCTTTGCCGCCAGAGGCACAGCTTTGCGCATCATGGCGATGGTCTCCTCCCAGAAAGGTACCTTCAATCCTTTGAAAGGTACCCCCGTGACCGGATGGACGGTATAGTCCGAAGTATTATTCTGATCAACCGCGTCGGTAATGACTTCTCCCGTTCTGATATCGATCATGGCAGTGAGGGCATCCTGACAGCCGTTGGAAATGTCTTTGTTTGTAGCGGCGGTAAACACGGGAGCAAAAAGGTAGGAGCCCACCGGCGAAACCACCGAGTAAAAGCGGACGATGCTCACCGCATCCGGGTTCAAACGCGCAATGTCCTTATGCTGGCAGATGTATTCCTCCACTACGCCGTTTTCCACCTTTCTGATGGAGTCCAGCGCCGCATCAAACTCAGTATCTGTGGAGGTGGCAAGAACGCGGACACCCTTTCCCTGCCCCTTGCAGTTGGGCTTCAGGACAACTTTGCCGTTATCGCCGGAAAGCTCTTTCAGAAGCTCCGGTGTTACATCCCTGGTTGCAAGGCATTTGCGTCCGTAAAAATCGGAAAAGACCTTGGAGAATATGTACTTATTCATCAGTATACAGATATATCGTCTGTCTGTAAAGGTCTTTCTGTACTCTGAGCGGGTCCACAATGTGGAAACAGTGGCCTTCTGTTCCTCGGTCAGATCGTAATAGCCTGTCCATTCATACTCATTGAGAGAGATATGATTCTGTTTTTTCGCCCGGAGAATGTCTTTTTCAAGGAAGCGGGCATCTTTGCCGCATCGCTCGGAAAGCTGACCGGCAAACTCTCTGATGTGTTTCCTTGCCGCAACGATGTCGCGGATAGTGGTGGCATTCCTCATCCTGCACGCTCCCTTACATTCTGGAAATCAGTGCTTCAAGTTCCTGTTTTCTTCCGGTCCGGGTCACAAGCTGCATCCCGCTCATTTGGGCGGTGCAGTTGGCTTCCACCATGCACCAGCCGCATTTTGCGCTGTATGCCAGATCCCATCCGCAATAATGATTGCCGGGGACCATCAGTGCCGCTTTCTTTACGATTGCTACCGCCTTGTCCCATTCGGGTATCTGGAAGCCCTTAAAGCGGACACCCGTATCCGGGTGGGTCTCAAATTTGTGCCCTTTCTTGTCGGCACCGTCGGTAAAGATAATTCCCGTTTCCGGGTCGATCAGGGCGCTGATACCGCCGGCACTGAAATTGTCGACGATACTTTCGTGCTGACCTACTCTCAGCGATGGGTTATAAAGTCTGACTTCCGGTTCCCCGTTTTCATCTTTGATAACAACGGTGGGGATACGCAGGGTATTCACAGACTGTGGGTGGATCACCGCCATGCCTTCTCCCTGCTCGATGATCTCTTCCAGCACCGCGCCCTTTTCATGGTAAGCCGCATAAGCCTCCTCTACAGACGGGTAATTGGCAAGACTGTCGAAGTGAACGCCCTTCCCGAAAGCGGCATAGATGGGTTTGACGATATAGCGGGGGTGCTTTTCGGCAAATTCCTGGAAGCGTGCTACCGCATCATCGGTGATCTCATCCCGTTTTCTTATGCATATCATATCACGTTTAAACATTTCGCGGAACTTTTTATATGTCAGATATTTATTCTCCAGCATATTGGTGTTCTTCGGATCATTCATGCGGGGATAGTAGCTCAGACGAATGCCTTCGGTGATGAAAGAGGAGCGGTATGCATCATCCTGCCCCTCAAAACCGAAGAGGAAGTACTCATCATAATAGGAGCCGTACTTCATGAGGCAGTATATCATATCTCGGCGCAGGGCGCACACATATTTTTTATCGGTGAGCTGCTCAGGATCTTTAAACCGCTCTATGTACTCATCTATTTTATCACGCTTACGATGATAATAGTTCGCTTTTCTGTACCAGCTTTTGAAACGGATTTTATAATATATCTTTCTCCTGAGCTTGCGCAGCATCGAAACTCACTCTCTTTCTCTGATGCCTGAAAAATTATTTCATAACGACAAATTTACTGCCCGCATAATGCGGACAGTAAATTTGTATGCGGTAAATATTGAAAACTAAATTCAACCGTTCACCTTAGGCAAAGCAACTGCTTACTTTGCGGCCTTTGCGGCAGCCTTGGCGGCGTCCTTGGCAAGGAGCTTGGGAAGGTCAGCCTTCAGCATCTGGATAAAATAGAACTTGGTCAGATAGGTGCAGAACTGTGCGGAAGCTGCAACCTGAATGCCGCCCAGAAGCAGAACAAAGAGCTTGGCGCCGATGCCGGCGGGAACGAAGTTGCCGGAGACAAAGCCTGCCAGGAAAGCGGGAATGCCGTAGCCAAAGATAAAGCAGCCCAGCAGGGAGAAAACCAGCATGTATACCCACCATTTCTTGGGCATCCAGTTGAAGAAGATGATCTGCTCTTCCAGAGAGCCTATCTCAGGTGCGGGAGCGGCATCGGGGTCGGGGTTTGCCATTTTCTCCTTGGCCTTCTTAACGAACATGACCTTGGTGATGGGGTATGCGATGAGACCACAGATAACAGGGGTGACAAAGCAGCTGAAGCCGCTTGCAGAAGCCAGAGTCATGAAGCCGGCAGCTTCCGTTCCCTGGTATGCGGGCAGGAATAAGAAGATGATCCAGCAGAGGATCATAGTGGGGATGCCTACCATCCAGGCATCTTTAAATGCATGTTTCCTTGCTTCGAGTGTGCACATAGTCGTTGTTCCTTTCTTTTTTCTCCAGTTTTTTATTATTGGGTACTTGCTAAGCAACCTATCGCTCAGGAGGGTATTACTCTGCTCTTATATGTAGTAAGCAGCGGCCCTTGGCGACTGCTGGGGAAATGGCACATGCGGCAGGTGCCGGAGCTGTTGAATTGAAAAACAAAATCAGAGGTTAACGGTGCTGGGTCTGTATCCCCCGTCCACACAAATGGTAGTGCCGGTCACATAGGAGGCCCAATCAGAGGCAAGATACAGCATGGCGTGGGCAATATCCTCTGCCTCGCCCATACGCTTGAGAGGGATGGATTTGATAAATGTCTGTCTCTCCCTTTCGTTGAGGACGGCCACCATTTCGGTGTTCACAACCCCCGGAGCCACTGCATTGACCCTGATATTCCAGGGCGCAAGTTCAATAGCCAGAGACTTGGTAAGACCGATGATCGCAGCCTTGCTGGCAGGATAGGGGCAGCCCATACCGGAGCCGAAAATACCCGTGATTGAGGAGGTGTTGATAATAACGCCATGGCGCTGCTTTTTAAAATAGGGCGTGGCATATTTACAGAAATTAAAAACACCCTTTACATTGATATCCATCACCCGCTCGAATTCCTCAGTAGTTGTACGGGTTATGGGACGGTCACTGGAAACGCCGGCAATGTTGACCACAAGGTCAACCTTACCGAAACGTTTGACCGTCTGTTTAAAGACGGACTTGACGCTTTCGGCATCACGCACATCGCACTGGCAGCCCAGAAACTCCGCGCCGGAGGCCTCTACCTTGTTTTGCAGGTCCTTCATACGATCGGTGCGGATGTCCACTCCGACGATCTTTGCGCCGGACTCGGCAAAAAGCTCCGCCGTTTTGCGGCCTATCCCGGAATTGACCCCCGTTATAACGGCGACCTTGTCTGATAAAAGCATCATAACATTCTCCTGAACTCACGCAAAGTCCGAAAGGACAATGCCCTTCCGGACTTTGCGGATGGGGCTCTTATTTCTTCTTGACAACCTTCTTTTTCTTGGGTGCATGCATGTTGATGCGCACGAAATGCGTGCTGTCGCGCTTCCAGATTTCCTCATAGACACGGAGGTATCCGGTCTCCTTGATGAGCCACTTGCCATCGACCTTCTCGTACTTGTCGGTGTAGATGGCACTGCCCTGGATCTGATAGCCCACGCTGGGGTTGCCTTCAGTGAAGATCAGCAGGTCCTGCAGATACCAGGTGCCGGTAGCCTCGGTATCGCTGTCGATGACGATCTCGGGGTCATGGCCCTGATGCAGGGTAATGACGGTGGCGGGCATCTGCTCTTTGAAGTAGTCTGTGACTTCCTTGGGACCGTGGAATGCCAGCTTGCCGTTGGAGTAGGCGGTGGATACGTTGGGGGACAGAGTTGCCTCAAGTGCGTCCCAGTTCTTCGTGTCCAGAGCGCAGAAGTAGCGGCACTTCAGACCCTTTATCTCTTCGATGTCCTTGAGCTGCTGTACTTCTTTTTCAAGAGCTTCAAGACGTTCTTCAACAGTCATGGTAAAACCTCTTTTCTAAATTAATGTCTCTTTTTCAGACGCGCATACCGACTTCGTAAGCATCGGCGGTAGCATCCAGACCCATACGAACTTCCTTTGCGTCGCCGATGACATCATAGGGGATGCCCAGCTCCTCGCACTTTGCTGTGAGATCGGCGGTGGGACGAGAGACGGTGCCTGTAGCCACTATCAAAGTGTCGAAGTGGCGGGATTTGTCGGAGGTCTTCTTGAATTTATCGGTGAACTTGTAGTTCAGGGTGTGATCTTCAATGGATACAACCTTGGACTTATTGCTCTTCTTGATGGTGTCGCCGGGATACTCGATGTCCATAAACATGGTACGGAGCATACCCATGCCGTTGCCAACGCGCTTCATATCCATGACGCGGACATCTTTGACGCCTTTGTTTACCAGATACTGTGCAGTCTCGCAGCCGACGGCTCCGCCGCCGAGAATGACGACCTCACCCTGGGGCAGGACCTTTCCTGCCAGAACATCTTCTGCAGAGCAGATGTCTGCTCCGTCGATGCCGGGAATTGCGGGAACAGCAGCGTATGCGCCGGTGGCAACAATAACATGGTCGGGCTTGACCTGAGCGATGAGCTCAGGGGTGACGGTAACGCCGGTCTTGATCTCGATGCCGCGGCGTGCGCACTCTTTGGCTTCCCAGAGGACAGCTTCGGTGAACTCCTGCTTCTTGGGGGCCTTGCCTGCCAGAACGAACTGGCCGCCCACCTCGTCGCTTGCTTCGTAAATGGTGGGGTTATGGCCGCGGGCCTTCAAAAACTGGGAAACCAGCAGACCGCCGATACCGGCGCCAATGACCATAACATTCTTGGACTTCTCAGCCTTGGGCATACCCTTGTACTCCAGGCAGAGCATGGGGTTGCGGGTGCAGGTGATGTGGGAGGCTCTGGGGTCGACAACCTTGTCATAGCAGCCCTGGGTGCAGCCAATGCAGCGGCGGATCTCGTCGTCGCGGCCCTCTTTGGCCTTGTTGCACCACTCGGGATCGACCAGCAGGCCGCGGCCTACCGCTACCATATCCACAGTGCCGTCCTCAATCAGCTTATTTGCAAGCGCGGGAGTGGTCACACGGCCAACGCCGATGACAGGCAGATCAACACGCTCTTTGATGGCGCGGATGTTATCCATATTGAAGCCGGGCTCCAGATTGTAAGGCGGGACCTCGTAAACAGTGGCCAGGCTCTTTGCGTTGCCTCGGGACAGGTCGATGGCATCCACGCCGGCTTCCTTGGCCCACTCGATAAACTGAACGGTCTCGTCAACGGTGGTCACCTTGGGCAGCATCTCGTCAATGGCGTCCAGACGCATAATGAGGGGCATATCCTCGGGCATGTTGGCGCGCATCTCGCGGATAACTTCAAGGCTGAAGCGGCAGCGGTTCTCCAAACTCTGGTTGCCGTACTCGTCGGTACGCTTATTCAGGCTGGGATTCATAAACTCGTGGGGCAGATAGGTATGTGCGCCGTGGAACTCCAGAAGGTCAAAGCCTGCCTCGACAGCCAGCTTTGCGGAAACACCGAACTCCTTTACGATCTGGTGGATACGCTCGATGGTCAGGTTGTCCGGAGTCTCAACGACGTTGGTCTTGTCGTAGAAAGCCTCTGCTACAAAGCCGCCGTGCCAGATCTGCAGACCGGCCTTACCGCCGGCAGCGTGAATAGCGTCGGTAATCTTCTTGAGCTCGTCCCTGTGGTGCTCATTGTACAAGCCCAGATAGATGGTTGCATGGCACTGGGGAGAAGTGGCAGCGATCTCAACGATATTCAGTCCGCATCCGCCGGCTGCACGTGCTGCATGGTAGGCAGGCAGATCCTCGCCCACATCGTGTCTGTTCTTGGACATTTTGGTGTTCATGCCGGGCAGAACAACACGGTTCTTCAGCTCAAGCCCTCTCAGCTTGATCGGTGAAAACAATGCATCGTAGCTCATAGTAATACACTCTTTCCATTTAATTTTTGATTCTTTTTTCTTACCCCCGCCCCGGGAAAAGGCGGCAGACGGATTTGGGAAGTATCCGTCTGCGGTGACCCCTGGTGGTCCGGATCACCGGGTACTGAAATTCAGCAGAAAACCTTTTGATAAAATTCTAACGCGCTATGAGGATTGTTGTCGGAAATATTTTCTCAATATCATTCAGAATAAATGTACAAAAAATTAAAATAATATATCATTTAAAAAAAGGTATCGTAAAACCCGCACAAAAATCTGATCTTCAAATTGTGCTATTTGCACTATGATGCATATAAATGCCCCAATTCGGCATTTTGGATCTGTTCAAAAAACATCCAAAGCGTCAGGTGGTATTGTATTAAAATTGATTTTTTTGTCATATTTTTAGGAAGAAGATAGTTAAAAAATATGCATGTCTGTGGATTGTTTAACAAAATAATTGGGTGACATTCGGAGCCTTGTTAAGTTTATACTTATGACATGAGCATAGCCGCTGTAAAAGCGGCAGTCAAGTGGATATCCACGAAGCAGAAAACTTTTGCCGCGGTGCCGGGAACACTGCGGCAAACACAGCAGACCGTTAATATGATGATTTGAATTAGGAGACGAAGACATGATAACCGACATGAAAAACGCAAAACTCTTTACTCCTCTTCAGCTTGGCAGGACCACTCTGAAGAACCGTATCGCCATGGCCCCTATGAGCATGCACTATGAGGCCACCGACGGAACCGTTCCCAAGCAGCTGGCAGACATCTTTGTACGCCGTGCCGAGGGCGGCGCTGGTTACGTTGTCATCGATGCCGTTACCGTTGACCACAAATATTGGTACATAGGTAAGACCACCGCTCTGGATAAGGACAGCCTTATCCCACAGTTTGCCGCCTTTGCAAAGCGCGTCAGCGATGCAGGCAGCACTTTGTTCCCGCAGATTGTTCATCCGGGTCCCGAGTCCATCTGTGCGCTGAAAGGCATCAAGCCCCTGGGTCCCTCTGTCAATACCAATGCAAACGGCCATGTAAGCAGAGCCATCACCATTGATGAGATTCATAAGGTAGTCAGGCAGTACGGTCAGGCTGCACGCCGCGCTGAGGAAGCGGGCTGCGGCGGTATTGCCCTGCACTGCGCCCACGCCTATATGCTCCCCGGCGCCTTCCTCTCTCCCCTGCGCAACAAGCGTATGGACGAGTACGGCGGCTGCATTGACAATCGCGCCAGACTCATCCTTGAGATCATCGAGGAGTGCCGCAGAAACGTTAGCCGCGATTTCCCCATCGTCATGCGCATTTCCGGTGACGAACGTATCGCAGGCGGCAACTCTCTGGAAGAGATGCTGTACCTGGCTCCCAAGTTTGAGGCTGCCGGCGTCGATATGCTGGAGGTTTCAGGCGGTGTCCAGTACGAGGGTCTGCAGAACATTCTGCCCTCCCACAGTCAGAAGATCGGCATGAACGTCTATGAGGCATCTGAGATCAAGAAAGTCGTCAACATCCCTGTGTTCGTGGTAGGCAAGATCAACGACATCCGTTACGCAGCAGACATCGTGGAGCGCGGTCTGGTTGACGGTGTCTCCATGGGCCGTCCCCTGCTGGCTGACCCGGATCTTCCCAAGAAAGCCTATGAAAACCGTTTTGACGACATTACCCCCTGCGGCTCCTGCGGCGGCAGATGCATCACCCCTGAAAATCCCCAGCATCCCGTCTGCAAGTGCCATATCAATCCTCTGGTGGGCCGCGAGTACGATTTCCCCTTCAAGCCTGCCGAGAAACCCAAAAAGGTCCTCATTATCGGCGCAGGCCCCGGCGGCATGTACACTGCCGTCACTGCAGCCGAGCGTGGCCATGACGTGACCGTATGGGAAAAGACCAACCGCATCGGCGGTCAGCTCAATCTGGCCGTTGTCTCCCCCGGCAAGCAGGAGATGTGCAAGTGGCTCAGCCATCTGAACTACCGCGCCAAGAAAGCCGGCGTAAAGTTTGAGTTCAAGAAGGAAGCCACCGCAGAGAAGGTCAAAGAATTTGCTCCAGATGTGGCGGTCGTTGCCACCGGCGCCACTCCTCTTATCCCCACCTTCATCAAGGGCGTGGGGCAGTACCCCATCATCACCACCCATGATATTCTCAGCCGCAAGGTCACCATCCCCAACGGCCGCGTCTGCATTCTGGGCGGCGGCGAGGTCGCGTGCGAGACCGCAGAGATGCTCTTTGCTGATGCGAGACCTCACTCCATCTACTCCACCGGTGGCAGCATCGGCGATATTGAGGTTACTCTGGTGGAAATGATGCCCCAGATGATGACCGGCGTCTGCCAGCCGAACCGCAGCATTGCCATGGCAAGCCTGCGTCAGCACGGTGTCCAGATGAATGTGAACTCCAAGGTTCTGGAGGTCACCGATCACGATGTCAAGATTCAGCGCAAGGACGGCACTGAGGAATGGCTCAAGGGCTTTGACTACATCGTTCTGGGTCTGGGCTCCAGAAAGTACGACCCCATCTCCGAGGATCTGAAGGCCTTCGTTCCTGAGGTCTATGTCATCGGCGATGCCGTTAAGCCCGGTCAGTCCAGCGACGCCATGCATCAGGGCTTCGAACTGGCGTACAACCTGTAATCGACATAAGCTTTTAATCGGCCCCGGGCGGAAATGAAGTGACCCCAAAAAGTTAGACAAGAATTAAGAGCGGAAATTGTTCAAGCAG
>CAZESU010000026.1:0-21383 GCA_964515275.1 uncultured Oscillospiraceae bacterium | reverse complement strand
CCTTCTTCTTTGCTCTTTTCCTTTTGCTCTACCCCAACTATTGACAGAGAGCCTTTTTTGTTTTTCTCATTTCTGTTTCTTCGGCATCATTTCGTTAAACGACCTGCGTCCGGCAGATGCCGTAGCCTGCGTCCTGCCGGGCAGCGGTTTATGATTTTTTCTCGTGGAGTCCGTGTTTTTTCTCCCAGAGGCGGCGCTGGCGGACGCGGACAGCCTCCTCGGCGCTGTCCTTCAGCCTGGGGAGCACATTCTCCTCCAGCCCCTCCCTGCCCCGCTTCAGGAGCCGGATGACCGTGACGATCAGGGTAATGACCGGCGCGGTCAGAAAGACCGTGGCGGCGATCAGCAGCATGGCGCAGATATCCTCCACGCACCTTGCCGCATTTTCCCAGTAGGGGTACATAAGCCCCATGGCCTGCATGGAGCGGGTGCCCAGCTGCGACACCAGTTGATACAGCCGCAGCGGCGTAAAGCGCCCGGTATTTTCCAGCGCTTCGCCCCGGTTCAGGGGGAAATCGGCCTTCACCGTGTCCAGCGCGAAGCCGTCCACCGGCTCGGGCAGCACCACCTCATAGCAGGTGATGCCCTCGCTGCCCGTCAGGCTGACGTAGGCCTCATAGGACATGTAAAGCCCCTGCCCCACGGTGTAGGCCCGGCGGCTTGCAAAATCCTGCTCCCTCTCGATGACGCCCGCCACCACAAAGGGCACGCCGTTGATTTTCAGGCTCATGCCGGTCAGCTCCGTGCCGCCGAAGAGCAGCCATGCCAGATCCTCATCCAGCAGCACCCGATCCTTCATCAGATCGCTTTCGGACAGATAACTGCCGCTGAGAAGACGGATGGGGTGAAACTGAAAAAACTCGCCCCCCACGGCGATGACGGAGGCCTCGCCGGTGGCTTTGGAGCTGGCGACCGTCACCTTGTCCACGGCGCTCCAGGCGTCCACGAACAGGCTGTTGTCGTTATCGATGTCCAGCGCGGCGGTGTGCAGGGCATCCAGCAGCTTCGTGCGAAAGCCGTAGATATCGTTCAGCGTCAGCTTCTGATCCACGGGGAGAAAACAGCTGACCTGCCGAAATTCCATGTCCGACTCGCCCTGCCAGCGTTCCGCCGTCTTCTGGGCCTCCAGCCCCGAGGAGAGGGCAGCTATGCCGACAAAACACCCGGCGGAGAGCAGGACCAGCACTGCCAGCACAAGCAGGAATATTCTTTTTTTCCTCGCTTCAGCTTTCATACAATCAGTCAGCCATCCTCACCTGATCGCCCTTCTGGACGGGTTTGTTGCTGGTGGTAATCACAAAGTCGCCGTAGCTCAGGTCGCCGGTGACAGCGGCGTTCACATCGTCGCTGGCGATGACCTCAATATCCACCCGCTGGGCGATGTAGCGGTTACCCAGAGGTGAGCTTTTGGCCTCCACCACCAGCACATAGCTGCCGTTGGCATCGGAGCGGATGGCACTGTTGGGAACGACGGTGTCATAATTCTGACTTTTCTGCCCCACGGCGATGGTCAGCTCCGCCCCGGCGTTCACATCGCCGGTCAGATCGAAGGTCAGGAGCTTGCTGGTCTGGGGGTTCTTGGGGTCGGTCTTGATGGAAGTCAGGGTCGCCACGATCTCGCTGCCCCAGTAATAATTGGTGACGCTGGCGCTGTCGCCGGTGCGCAGGCGGCGGGCCTGCTCATTGGTGACGGAGAAACTGAGGGAGTAGCCCATATCCGGCACCTGAATGGTGCACAGGGTGTCCCCCTTAGGTGCGGTGTCGCCTGCGGTGTAGGCAATGGAATCGATAATGCCGCCCACATTGGCGGTGACCTGGTTTTCCTCCCCGCCGGACAGCTCCGCCAGCTCCTTTTTGGCCTTCTCGATCTGTTCAGCCAGATCCTGCAGCTCCAGCGCGGCGGCGGCCGCGGTCTTGTTGTTCTGTATTTTGGTCTGGTTCAGGTTGTATTCCAGAGTAAAGACCTCGTCCTCAGCGGACTTGCGCGTCTCCACAGCCTGATTATACTGATCCGCATAGGAGCCGGACAGACTGTAAAGAGCGTCCAGCTCCGCCTGCGCGGCATCCGCCTGAGCCCGTGCCGATTCCACGGCCGTATTGCAGGCTTCCACATGGGAATTTGCCGCGTCCAGCTCCGCCTGCGCCGCCGCAAGCTGCTGTTCATATTCGCTTCCGGCATCCGGATCGGGTGAGGTCTCGGCTGGCGGATTGTTTTTCAGCTCCTCCAGCGTCCGGCGGGCCTCTTCCTGCCGAACCAGCGCATCCTGATAGTTGCTCAGGGCATCGGCCAGCGCCGCATTGGAGATATCCAGCTTGGCCTGAGCCGCCAGAATGTTCTGTTTCACGGTCTCGCTGACGTTTTCATTCAGGGCTTTTTTGGCCTGCTCCTCGGCTTGCTGGGCGGCAGTCAGCTTCTCTTTGGCGTTGGCGATGTTCCGCTCGTCCAGAGAGTAGTCAAAGCTGGGCATGTTGATGGACGTGCGCTGATAGCTGAGCTGCAGCTGGCGCAGATTCTCAGTGGCGGCCTCCAGCTCCTCGCTCTCTCCCTCGCCCAGAAGGAAGAGCACGTCGCCCTGATTGATCTCCTGTCCTTCCTTCACAATGACGGCGCGGATCTCCCTTGTGCTCTCGGCCTTGACCTGATAGCTGCCGTTGGATTCCACGGTGCCGGTGCCCCGGATCTGGGCGGTGATGGAGCCGCTGGTGACGCTCTGGGTCGCCACCTCCGCCAACGAGCGGTTCATAATGGTGTTGGAAAAGAAGGTCAGTACCAGCAGCACCGCCAGAAAGATGATGGCGGCGTTTTTGACCCAGCCTCTGTTTTTCTCTTTGAATTCCATGAGAGTAACACACTCCGTTCCCGGTTTCTGTTTTTTTTCTTTTTCATATAGCCCCCGATTTGGCCCCCGTCCTGCCCCCCGATTTGGCCCCCTTGTCAAAGGGGGCTGGCACGGTGCAAGCCGTGACTGGGGGATTCATGGGGGTGGCGCGAAGCTGACTGGGGGATTTCAAGGGGTTGCCCCGCGCGGGCGGGGGGATTCCTGCGGGTTTCGCTGCCGACCTGAAAAGAATCCCTCCACCGCTGACGCGATCCCCCTCCCTCTGACGAGGGAGGCTTAAGGGTTCCGACTTTCTCCAAAGGCCCCCTTGTCAAAGGGGGCTGGCACGGCGCAAGCCGTGACTGGGGGATTCCGTGGGATTCCCGTTGGCTCTTCGGCCGGTGTTTTTAACCCTTGACGCTGCCGGAATTGGCAATGCCCTCCACCAGATATTCCTCCCCATGGAGAAACAGCAGCAGCGAGGGAATCATATACACCGTGGCCATGGCGAAAGCCAGACCGATCTCCCCGGCGTTGATGCTGGAGAGAAAGACGGACAAAGGCTGACTGTCCGCATCCTGCAGCAGAATCAGGGGCTGCTCCACCATGTTCCAGTAATCGATGAACACCAGAATGGCGATGGAGTACAGCGCCGAGCGGCACTGGGGCAGACAGATTTTCGTAAAGATATCCCATTCCCCCGCGCCGTCCACCTTGGCGGCCTCGATCAGGGAGTAAGGGATGCGGCGCATGAACTTGGTCAGCAAAAACACGGAGAAGGGGGCGAACATGCCCGGCAGGATGATGGACCAGCGGGTGTTCAGGATGCCCAGCCAGTCGCTGACCAGATAGTTGGGCACCAGCGTGACCTGATAGGGCATCAGCATCAAAATGACATAGAAGAAGAAAATGCCGCTTCTGATTTTGCCCCGCCAGCGGGTGAAGCTGTAAGCCGCCACGGAGGCGATGGCCACCTGCAGAATGACGATGGGCACCACGAGGATGACGCTGTTCCAGAATTTCAGCAGGTACTCCGGGGATTTGATCAGCCCGGTGATATACTGGGACAGGGTCACCTTATCGGGGATGAATTTCAGATTCACCTTTTCCGACACATAGCCGCCGGTGGTGGTGGAGAAGATCATGCCGTAGTTGGAGACGATCTCGCTTTCGGACATGAAAGAGTTGGTGATGGTCAGCACCGTAGGCAGCAGGAAGGCCACGGCGAAGAAGGCGCAGAGCAGGAACATGGCGAAACGGCCGAAATAACGCTTTTTCTTCATCCCTCCACGTCCTTTCCGAACCAGTCCTCGGCCTTGAACAGCAGGGCGATAATGACCACCATCACCAGTGCCATCAGCACCGCCGCGGCGGACAGCTTCTGATAGTCCAGGGAGCTGAAAGTGTTGTTCATGAAGTGCTGGAGGGTGTACAGGCTGTCGTAGGGGTAGGCCCCTGCCAGCAGATACACCTCCCGGAAGATTTTGAAAGAGTTGATGAGGGAGAGGATGGTGACAAACAGCACCGTGGGCGACAGGTAGCGCAGCTTGATGGCGAAGAACTTGTACACCTCGCTGGCGCCCTCCACGTCCGCCACCTCCAGCAGCTCTTTCGGGATGTTGGAAAGGGCTGCCATGAATAAGATCATGTTGTAACCCAGATTTTTCCACAGAAACAGCAGCAGCACCACGATCTGCGCGTATTGGGACTGGAGCCAGTCGATTTTGTCGGCGCCGAAGAGCATGAGAAACTCGTTGACGGTGCCGTTATAGTTGAACAGCACCTGCCAGATCAGCACCACGGAGGCCACCGGCACCATCATGGGGCTGAGGAAGAAGGTGCGAAACTGGGATTTCAGGGGGATCCTGCACTCCAGCATCAGGGCGAGGCACATGGCCAGAACCACTGCCAGAGGCACTGCCATAGCGGAGAAGCTGAGCGTATTTTTGGCAGCCAGACGAAAGGCGGAGTTATCGAACAGCTTTATGAAATTCTGGAGGAACACAAAGTTCTTCGATCCAACTCCGTCAATCAGGGAATAATAGACTACCACGCCGAAGGGCAGGATGAAAAAGACGCCCACGCCCAGCAGGCTCGGTGAGAGAAAGCACATGCTTTTAAGGAAATCCCTGGCTCTTTCGTTCAGTTGGAAGGAATGTTTTTTCATACCTGTTTACCACTTTTAGTGTTATTATTTCTGCAATTATACAACATCCTGTGTCCTGTTGCAAGGTTTTATTCATCGGCGCAGCCGATTGGCTTCAGACCCCCGCTTTGGCCCCCTTGTTAAAGGGCGCGACACGTTATGCAAACAGCCCGGTGGGCTGTTTGTAGCCAAAGCGGGGAGCAATCTGTGATTGCGACCTGAGCCGCAGGCTGTCAGCAAAGCTGACTGGGGGATTCAAGGGGCGGGGGATTCCTGTGGGTTTCGCTGCTGACCTGAGAAGAATCCCTCCACCGCTGACGCGGTCCCCCTCCCTTTGACAAGGGAGGTTTTTTTGTCCCCGACTTGGCGCCGCCCTGGCTACCTTGTTAAAGGGAAGACTCTCCACGGCGGATTCACAAGACGGGGAAAATCCCCGTCCCGCTTATCGCTGTTCGTTGACAAAGATATTGGCCTTGCTCTGCACCAGCTTTGCCACTTCCTCGGCGCTCTTCTGGCCGGCGAAGAAAGCGGCGGACTGCTCGGAGACGATATCGAAGATGGAGGTGTTGTAGTCCTCCACTTTGGTGGTGCTCTCGATGACCTCCAGCAGCTTGTCGGCCTGCTCCTGCGTCAGGGCGTAGAAATAAACTATCTGGCCGTCGCCGAAGCCTATGCCGCCCATGTCCTCCTCGATCTTGTTGCCTTCCTCGTCCAGCAGGTAGTTGCCCTCGGCGTCAGTCCTGTACTGGGGCGTCATGGCCTCCTGCAGCTCCTTATCAAAGGCCTTTCTGTTGCTGGGGTAGCCAAAATTCTGGCTGTTGCTCTGATACTCCTCGGTGAAGAAGGTGCGCAAGAACTGCCAGGCCCCATCCGGGTCGGCGCAGTCCCTGGTGATGGCATAGCCGGCGTTCATGCTCAACATACTGCCCACGCCCTGGCTGGTGGGATAGCCGATGAAGGTCACATCGTCAATATCCCCGCCGAAAAGCGCCTGATACTGCTGAATGGCGTTGAAGTTGGAGAGATAGGCGGTAATCAGCATCTGCTTGCCCTGGGAGACTCTCGTCCACTCGTCGTCCTCTGAGGTCCACTCATAGTTTTCCCAGTCAAACTCTGCGGGAAACTGGCTTGCGAAGTTCAGAAGGTCGATAAACTGCTGGCTGTCGAAATTGCACTCGCCGGTACCCCAGTCCACATACTGCTCCATATCCATGGCGAGGCAGGCATTGAGGATGGTGTCTCTGGTAGTATAGGTGCTGAAAAGCTCGCAGCCCTCGGGCATATTCTGCAGGGCCTCTTTCAGCTCCTGATAGGTCCAGCCCGGCTCGCTGCCCACCACGGAGCTGGCGCCGCAGACCGTCTCGATGTAGAAGTTGGAAACGGTGGAGTAGAGCTTTCCGTCCTGCTCCATAGCCGCCAGCACATTGGGGAAGAAGTCCTGCCGGTCAAGGTCGCTGTCCGCGTCCATGTAGGGGTACAGATCCACGATCAGACCCTTGGCGGCCAGCAAGGAGTCGGACAGGCCGTCGAGACAGATGATGTCGGGGAGATTGCCCGCCATGATCTCGGTTTTGAGCTTGGTGAGGCCGGCCTCATAGTCGTCCTCTGTGTTATACTCGGAGTAATCGATCACTTCAATGCGGTATTCGTCGCTGGCGCGGTTGAATTGGAGGATGGTTTTACTGCCCTCCCAGCTGACATACTGGGTGGCCAGGGTCAGCACGGTTTTCTGGGTGCTGGGGTCATAGGGCTTTTGGGAGATCGTGACCAGCTCGGAGGTGCATTCCTCGATGTCGCTGTCCCAGGTATTGATGACGCCCACCAGGCTGCCGTCGGACAGGACGGCGTAGCTATTCAGGTCGTCGGAATTTACATCGCAGTTGATCCAGTTGAAGAGCTTGGTCCCCTCCTGAGTTTCCATCCTGTAGCCGTAGAAATTGGAGCCGTTGGTGTAGTACAGGTCATAATCGCCGCCGCCCTGCACGAAGTTGTAGCCATCGGGGATGGTGTAGGTCTCCTCGCTGAGAGTCCTTGTGTCGGTATCGATAAGGCGCAGCTCATAGCCGCCGCTCTCGCCCCAGGCCACCACGCCCACGCCGCCGTCCTTCATGGTCAGCAGCTGTTCGGGCCAGTTGTCCATTTCAATGGTGTAGACTTTCTCTCCTGTGGCGGGGTCAAAGGCGATGACGCCCTGATCCCAGATGCAGATCAGGATCCCGTCGTTGAGGAGCATGGAATAGGGGTAGAAGTACGTATCGGGGTCAAGGCCCGGATCCAGCTCCACCCGGCTCAGCTCCGCACCGGTGGAATCGAGGATCCGAAGGTCTGTCTCTTCCCGGTACTGGTAGGAGTTGTACCACTCGTCGCTGTACAGCTCCACGTCCTCGCCGGCATCGCTCCAGGCCTCCCACGTGTTTTCGTAGACGAGAAGCTGCCCGTCCTCGCCCTGGATGATGTTGCTGATACTGCTGTTAAAAGTGTGGCCCTTTTCCAGATTCTCGACTGTTATGGGGCTGTAGTTTTCCAGCTTTGTTTTGGTGCCGTCGAAACCGATAAAGTAGATGCGCTGCTCATTGATATCGAACTGACCTTCATACTGGGCGGGTTCGTCATGCTCATACTCGCCCACCTTTTCATAGTTGATGTTATAGAAGCCCTCCTCCGTGTACAGGAGGGGATTGTAAGCTCTTGTGCCGGTGTTGAGGGTCTTAAAATCTGAGGCGTAGACAAATTCGGGCACGGATGTCTCCTCAGCATCACTGCCCCCCTTGCCGCAGGCTGCCAGAGACAGCAGCATGGCCACTGCCAGCAGCAGCACTGTAATCTTTCTTATTTTTTTCATATTTTTCTCCTTAGCAAATAATAGGAACGGAACGTCTTTCCACTGTCCATGAGGTATTGTACCATACTTATGCGTCTGTGTCTCTTAAGGTTTCTTAAATGTTTGCTTTTTTCATTGTTTCAGGCAAAAAATGTGGTACAATGCCAGAGAGGTGAAGCAAATGCCTGTAAAATCCAATATTTTAATTGTAGACGACGACACCGATATCCGAAATGTTCTCCGCCTGCTGCTTCAGGAGCGGTACAATGTGGCGGAGGCATCGGACGGCCCCGGGGCCATCGCATGGCTGCGGGCGCATAAGGATGTCGACCTTGTCATACTGGACGTAATGATGCCGGGCATGAACGGGTATGAGACCTGTGATGCTCTGCGGGCGTTTTCCAATGCCCCGGTGCTGTTTCTCACCGCCAAATCCACCCAGACCGACCGCATCTCCGCATACAGCAGCGGCGGAGATGATTTCCTGTCCAAACCCTTCTCACAGGAGGAGCTGCTTGCCAAGGTGGGCTCCCTGCTGCGCCGGTACAGGGAATACCGGGGCAAGCCGGAGGCGGCTCTGGCGATCGAGGATCTGGAGGTGGGCTTTTCCAGCCGCAGCGTCACCCGCTCGGGCAAGCCGGTGCAGCTTACGGACACGGAATACGCCATTCTGGAGTACCTGCTGAAAAACCGGGGCAATACCATCACGACTCCGGAGCTGTACGAGGCGGTGTGGAAGGAGAAATTCCTGCCCGGTTCCGGCAACACGGTCATGGTGCACGTGCTGAACCTGCGCCGGAAGATCGAAGACGACCCCTCCAGCCCCAAAATAATCCGCACGGTGTGGGGAAAGGGCTATCAGATTGATTAAGAAGCTGAAGTCCTCCTTAAGCGTCAAGTTGCTGCTGTCGGTGCTGCTGGCCCTTGTGTGCGCGTTGGGAGTATTTCTGGCGGTCAACGGCGTAGGGTGCTATCAGGTGGAGAATATCTACATGAGCAAGGAGTCCGTAGCCGCCCGCAAGGCGGAGATATACGCCCAGTTCAGCTCTTATGTGAATGCCAATCAGATCTCCGGCAGAGACACGGCGGCAGTGGCCAGCTGGACGGCGGAGCGGGACTATGTGACCATCTTCGTATACACCAGCCAGACCCAGAATTATGTCGCCGGCGGTGCGCCGGAGGCGTCGGACCCGGCTTCGAACGCTGTCTCCCAGTATTCCGGGCAGTACGGCAAGCTGTACCCCATGCGCTTTGCCGACGGCATGTATCAGATTGCCATCAGCGACACCTCTCAGAACCGGGAATACACGGTGAACATCTTTCTGGCCATCGGCCTTGCCTGCGTCAGCTTTGTAGCCGTGATGCTGTGGTACACACGGCGCATCACCATGCGCATCATTGCCCTGTCCCGGGAGGCGGGGGAGGTCGGCGCGGGGGATCTGGAAAAGCCCATCACCGCCAGCGGCGAGGATGAGATCGCCATGCTGGCTCAGGAGATGGACAACATGCGCCGCTCGGTGATCCAGCGGATGGGCAGCGAGAAGCGGGCCTGGGAGGCAAACTCCGAGCTGATCACCGCCATCTCCCACGATATCCGCACCCCCATGACCAGCCTCATCGGCTATCTGGATTTGCTGAAGGAGAGCCCCCTGCCCGACGAGCGCAGCCGTCAGTTTGCGGCTTCGGCCTATGACAAGGCCATGGATCTGAAGGGGCTGACGGACGAGCTGTTCAAATATTTTCTGGTGTTCGGGCGCTCCGATCTGGAGCTGAATCTGGAGCTGCTTGACGCGAGAATGCTGGTGGAGCAGCTGGTGGGGGAAGCGGAATTTGACCTGCGGGATTCGGGCTTTGAGGTGCGGCGCATCTCCTTTGAGGGCGAATGCGGCGTGGAAGCGGATCCCATGTATTTAAAGCGGGTCATGGACAACCTGATCTCCAACGTTCGGAAATACGCGGACAGGAGCCGTCCCATTCTGATCATCTGCGAGAATACCGGCGGCTGGCTGAGTATCTGCATGTCCAACTATATTACCCGATCCATGAACCGTGTGGAGAGCACGAAAATCGGCCTTCGCACCTGCGAGAAGATCATGGAGCA
This sequence comes from uncultured Oscillospiraceae bacterium, assembly GCA_964515275.1. Lineage (GTDB taxonomy): Bacteria > Bacillota > Clostridia > Oscillospirales > Oscillospiraceae > Limivicinus. The sequence goes on along the minus strand of CAZESU010000026.1, from coordinate 11,496 downwards.
TATGGGCGGGCGCTTCACCACCCGCTCGGACGAGCTGCATTTTGCCGCGGAGCTGAGCCTGCCCGCCAGATAAACCTCCCTTCCCCAAGGGAGGTTTTTTGCGCCCTTTTTCCCAAGCCCCCGATTTGGCCCTGTCCTGCCCCCCGATTTGGCCCTGTCCTGCCCCCCTTGTTAAAGGGGGGTGGCGCGAAGCGCCGGGGGGATTCCTTCCTCCCCGCCCCATTTTAATATCTTAAATTTTTAACTTTTTGTTGACAAATTGTAACTTTTTGCGGTATTGTATCCTTACCATAATAATTGGATTGCGAGATACTGCCATGAAAGAACTGTTAAGCAAACTGAATTTAGACAAGCTGAAGCATCTGCCCATCAAGCGCATCTGCCTTGTGGCCTGCCCCTGTCTGCTGATTGTGGTGCTGGCGCTGGTCTTTTCCCTGACCGGCAGCAAGGCCGAGCCTGCGCCCGCCCTGGAGGAAACCACCCCACTGGACACCGCAGGCCCCAGCCCCTCTCCCTCTGCCGAGCCCATTGACCGGGAGGAGACGGAGGGCATCAGGACGGTTCTGAAGCTCAGCTCCAGCGAGGAGGATTTGCGCATCACCGTCTGCGATGAACAGGGCGAGGTCATCACCGGCGTGGAATTCGGCCTGACAGTCACCTACCCGGACAAGACCCTGCACAGCTTCAAAACCGGCACCGACGGCAGACTTTACCGCACCAGTCTCACCGCCGGGGACTATACCGTGACCATGGAGGAGACCGAGGGCTATGTGACCGCCGCTCCCGCCGTTGTCACCGTGAAGGGCAAGCTCCAGTATACCCCCATCGCCAACGTGAGCCAGCAGACGGAGGTCAAGTCTGTGACCCAGCTGCCGGAGAAGGAGGTCAAGCCCGTCCAGACCGAGAGTGCTCCCGTTGTGGAGACGGAGGTCATCACCACGCCCCAGGCCGGCAGCAGCGTGGACACCGGCAGCGGCAGCACCGTCATTATTGGCGGCACTGACAGCGCCGCCGTGGTAAAGGACGACGGAAACGGCGGCCTTGTGATCACCGAGACCCAGCCCGTGGTGGACGCCAGCGGCAAGCAGACCTATATTTACACCTACGAGACCGGCCCCAACGGCTATCTGCTCCTGTCTGCGGACAATACGGAGAGCGACGTTATGCCCGTTGAGGTCAACGGCAATCTGGCCTACGGTATGCGCCGCATGGTCACTGTTCTGCGTGTGGATACCGACGGCACCGTCACCGAGGTGCCCGGCGGGGTAATTCCCGAGCAGCCGGAAGAGGGTGTGGAGTACATAAGCGAGGAGAGCGCCCGGCGGGTGGAGGTCATGGACACCGCAGGCGTGCCTCTGTCCGCCTATCAGATCACCGCCACCCCCGCCACCCAGACCGTCACCACCCCTGTGGGCTGGCAGACGGTAAACGGCAAGACCTATTATTACGACACCCAGGGCGTAAAAGTCACCGGCCTCAAGCAGATCGACGGCAAGCTGTATTATTTTGATGATAGCGGCGTCAAGGCCAGTTCTTTGGGCATTGACGTGTCCTACTTCAACGGGGACATTGACTGGAACAAGGTGAAGGCTCAGGGCATTGACTTTGCCATCATCCGTGTGGCAGGCCGCACCTGGGGCAGCGGTATCCTGTTTGAGGACAGCAACTCCTACAAGCAGATGGAAAACGGCGGCGAGTATCTGCAGGAAGCCAGAGCTGCCGGGCTGAAAGTGGGCGTGTACGTATACTCTTCCGCCATCAACACCAACGAGGCCGTGGAGGAGGCCAGTCTTGCCCTTGAGATTCTGGACGGCACCAAGCTGGATTTGCCCATCTATATCGACATGGAGTATTCCGGCGACTATCCCAACGGCAGAGCGGACAAGCTGAGTGCCGCGCAGCGTCTTGAGATTGTGCAGGCCTTCTGCACCACCGTGAAGAACGCGGGCTACACCCCCGGCGTTTACGCAGGCGAGTATTATTTTGAAAGCGGCGCGCTGGATCATTCCAAGCTGTCTGCCTACAATATCTGGCTCGCCAGCTACACCGCAAATCAGAAGCTACCCTCTTTCAGCGGCTATCATATGTGGCAGTTCACTTCCAACGGCACCGTCAACGGCATCAGCGGCTATGTGGATCTGGATGTAATCCTGTAAGGAAAACGAAAAAACCGCCCGAACGGGCGGTTTTCATTATATCTCGTATCTCGATATCTCTTATGAAAACGGTTTTTAACCGTTTTCATAAGTTTTAGTATAAGAACTGGTATGAGACGACTTTTGCGGCGATCTTCCGCAAAAAGGAAGCGCCGTCAGGCGATTCCTTTTTCATAAAACCAAACGGTTTTATGAAAAAACAGTATCAGTGGCAACAGCCGTGGCAGCCGCCCTCGTCTCCATCGACACCGCAGCCGCTGCATCCGCCGCAGCCGCCTCCGCAGGCGCTTCCCTCATCGAAAACCGGGAGCTGCCCGGTGATGAGCATGTCCGCCGCAGTGTCCGCATCGCCGCAGTAGCCCGGCACGGGGACGATGCCGTAGCTGAGAAGCAGGGCCCGAGCCTCCGCGCCCATGTTGCCGCAGATCACCGCGTCAACGTCCTTCTCCCGCATCAGATCCGCCATTGCCTGATGTCCGTGCCGATCAGAGCAATCCACAAGGGTCTTTTTCACCCTGTCCGCGTCCGCCCCCTCGTAATCATAGATGGCGAAGGTCTCGCAGTGGCCGAAATGCTCAAAGATTTCCCCGTCCTGATAGGTAACGGCAATTTTCATGATTTAAATTCCTTTCTCAATATAGTCCGCAAGGGCGGCAATGTGTTCCCCGCTGATGGATTCCACCTCGCCGGCGTCCACCATGGCGGCGACCACCGGGTCGATGGGCAGTCTGGCGGTATGCCGGATGCCGAACTCTCCGGCGATCTGCTCCACCCTGCTCTCGCCGAAGATGGCGTGCTCTTTGCCGCAGTCCGGGCACTTGAAGTAGGACATGTTCTCCACCAGACCCAGCACCGGCACATTCATCATGTTGGCCATGTTCACGGCCTTTGCCACGATCATGCCCACCAGATCCTGAGGGGTGGTGACAATGAGAACCCCGTCGATGGGCAGGGACTGGAACACGGTCAGCGGCACATCGCCGGTTCCGGGAGGCAGATCAACGAACATGAAGTCCACGTCCGTCCACAGCACGTCGGTCCAGAACTGAGTGACCGCCCCGGCGATGACCGGGCCGCGCCAGACCACCGGCTCCGTCTCCTCTTCCAGAATCAGGTTGATGGACATGATCTGCAGCCCCGTGTGGGTGGTGACAGGCAGCAGATATTCCTCCGTGCCCCGGGCATGCTCGGTGATGCCGAAGGACTTGGGGATAGAAGGGCCGGTGATGTCCGCGTCCAGCACGGCAGCATTGTAGCCCCGGCGCTGCATCTCGCTGGCCATCAGGCTTGTGACCAGAGATTTGCCCACGCCGCCCTTGCCGCTGACCACGGCGATGACCTTCTTCACCGAGGAGCCCTCATGCAGGCTCCTGCGAAAATCCTCCACCCGGGAGGCGCAGTCTTCGCCGCAGGTGGAACAATCGTGTGTACATTCGCTCATTTTTTGAAACCTACCTCGTTTTTTATGTTGTCAGGGTTATTATACCCCATTTATGGGAATAGTCAATTTTTCATTTTCCGTAGAGCCCTGACCAGGAACACGGCGGCAAAGCCGGTGAAAAGGCCGGTGATGATGCCGGAGGCGATCAGCGCCGGGGCATAGACGAATACGCCGGGGGTTTTTACGATCAGGGCGCAGGCCAGAAGCTGACCGGCATTGTGGCATACGGCGGACACGGCGCTGACGAGCCAGAGCCGCTCCTCGGGAATGATTCCCACCAGCAGGCACATGGCTATATAAGCCAGAATGCCGCCGGCGGCGCTATAAAGCAGGCTTGCGGGGCTTCCGGCGAACAGGGAGCCCAGAAGGATTCGCATGGCCAGCACGATTCCCGCCTCTTTTCTGCCCAGCAGCACCATGGCAGTCAGGGTGATGATGTTGGCAAGCCCCAGCTTCACGCCGGGAATGGGTACCGGAGCCGGTATCTGCGCCTCCAGCACAAAGATGGTCAGAGCCATGGCGGTGAGAAGCGCCATAAAGGCCAGTTTCTTTGTTTTAGGCATCGATTCCGCTGCCTCCTATCTCAATCACGACCCGGTGGGGCATACAGACGATGGGCACGCCGCCGCCGGTCATTTTTCCCTGTTTCACGCAGATCTGATCCGGGCAGTCCGCCTCCAGAACGGAGATGGCTCCCGGCTCCACCAGAATCACGTTGTGCCCGTATTCGGTGTCGATTTCAATCTCGTAGCTCTCCTTCACTTTGGACAGATCGATTTTTTCGATCACTTCCCCGTCCACGCTGATGGTGGCCACGGTGCCGGTATCCGCCGACTGGATCAGCCAAAAGGCCCCGGCGCATACTACCGCCAGCCCCAGCAGCAACAGGATCACATATTTGCTCTTTATCCGCATAATTTCCTTTCGTCAGGGCCCCTGTCAAAGGGGGCTGTCAGCGAAGCTGACTGGGGGATTCATGGGGGCTTTCTGACCGCAGCTGTATCCTCGCCCGAATGTGTTAGCTTTCTTAATATATATTAGTTTACTCCCATTCGGTTGTCAATATCGGTCTTACATGTTATAATAGATTGATTTTTTATGCATAAGGAGGTGGTATCTCTGTGGAAACCTTTCTGGATTACAGCATGACCGCATCGAAATATGTGCTCATCATTTTGTCTCTGTGCATCATCATCCGCTGCATCCGCTCCATGCTCAGCGAGCGGTACGAGTCGGAGGTCTGGGCCTATATCCGTCTGGGTCGGGAGATGCTGCCCGTGAACCACTGGGAAAATATCATCGGCCGCACGGGCAGTGCGGATATCCGCATCGACAGGCCCGGCGTGGGCCGGGTTCACGCGGTGCTCAAGCGCAGCGACCGGGGCATCTGGACGGTGTACGACGTGTTCTCCCGGGGCGGCGTGTGGGTCAACGGTATGAAGGTGGGCAGCCGTGGCGCCAATCTGGAAAATGGCGATGTTCTGAACCTCGCCGGCACCTGTGTCCGCTTTCTGGACATCACCACCGAGAAGCGGGAAAAGCTGGAGTCCGCCCGCACCAGCGCGGGAAAGCGGGTTTCCCCCTTTATAACCCTGCTGGATCTGACCGTGTTCCAGCTGTTTCTGCTGCTGCAGCACGCCATGTCCGCCGCCCCGAATCATCTCCCCAATATTGTTCTGGCCTTTGTGCTGCTGATGATCCTGCAGTGGACCTGTTATAACGCCATGCGGCTCATGTCCCGCTCCGGCTATGAGGCGGAGACACTGGCCTTTTATCTGACCACACTGGGTCTGTCCGTGACGGCCAGCTCCACCCCGGCGGATATCTTCAAGCAGATGCTGCTGATCATTGCCGCGGTGCTGCTGTTTCTGCTCAGCGGCTGGTGGCTGCGGAACCTGCGGCGCACCGCCTTTATGCGGGATCCTGTCGCCGTGGCGGCGCTGCTGCTGCTGGCGGTGAACGTGTTGACCAGCGACACGGTATCCGGCGCCCGGAACTGGCTGGAGATCGGGGGCTATTCCTTCCAGCCCTCGGAGTTTGTGAAGGTGGCCTATATCTATGTGGGCGCCTCCACGCTGGACAGGCTGTACCGAAAGCGGAACCTGTTCGGCTTCATCGCTTTCTCCGCCGTGTGCGTCATCGCCCTGGCTCTGATCGGGGACTTCGGCACGGCGCTGATCTTCTTTGTCAGCTTCCTTGTGATCTCTTTCATGCGCTCCGGCTCCATCGCCACGGTGTTTCTGGCGGTGACGGGGGCGGGCCTTGCGGGCTTTCTGGCCGTCAGCGTCAAGCCCTATATTGCCCAGCGTTTTTCCTCCTGGGGTCATGTGTGGGAGGATGTGTACGGCGCCGGCTTCCAGCAGACCCGGGCCATGTCCGCCGCCGCCTCCGGCGGCCTGTTTGGCAAGGGCGCGGGCAGCGGCTGGCTGAAGGATATCATTGCCGCCAATACGGATATGGTCTTTGCCGTCATCTGCGAGGAGCAGGGGCTCATCATCGGCATCTGCATGGTACTGGCGGTGCTGACTCTGGCCTTTTTCGCCGTCCGCTCGGCACGGCACGGGCGCTCGGCCTATTATTCCATCGCCGCCTGCGCCGCCATGAGCATGCTGATGGTGCAGATGGGGCTGAACGTGTTCGGCTCCATGGACATTCTGCCCTTCACCGGCGTCACCTTCCCCTTTGTCTCCCAGGGTGGCTCCTCTCTTTTAAGCTGCTGGATGCTGCTCGCCTTTATCAAGGCCGCCGACACCCGCCGGGACGCCAGTTTCGTTGTCCGCCCTGTGCGCCGGATCGAGGAATACCATGTGGCCTGGGAGGGCGAGGATGACGATACCGACTATGACGACGACGGGACGGAGGAGGACGATCCATGAAAAAAATCACCAACCGGGCCGTCTCCGTGCTTCTGATTGCCGCTTTGATAATTGTGGGCATGGTGGTCTATGTCATGGGCTATGTGGATAACGGACGGGACTGGGCGCTGTACTTTTCCCGGGCAAACTCCGGCTCCACCGGCGTGATGCTGGATCGGAACGGGGCGCTGCTGGCGGCCTTTGATGCCACCACCAGCGCCTATTCCGACGATGAACTGACCCGCATCGCCTGCTACCATGTGACCGGCGACTACTGGGGCCGCACCGGCACCGGCGCTTTGACCACCTTCTGGGACGAGATGTACGATTTCAGCCTTCTGACCGGCACCACCCGTTCCGAGTCCGTGAGCCTGACCCTGAATATCGACGCGGAGCTGAACAGGGTGGCTTATCAGGCTCTGGGCGCTGACCGGAAAGGCGCTATTTTGATGATGAACTACCGTACCGGGGAGCTTCTGTGCATGGTCTCGGGCCCCTCGCTGGACCCGCTGGATGCCGACGCGGAGCCGCCGGACGGAGCGTATATCAACCGTTGCCTGTCCGCCACCTTCACTCCCGGCTCGGTTTTCAAGCTGATCACCGCGGCCGCCGCCATTGAGAATATTCCCGATATTTTTGACCGGAGCTTCTACTGTGAAGGAACTTATGAGATCGCGGGCGTGCCCATCAGGTGCTCCGGTGTCCATTATACCCAGACCTTTGAACAGGCCCTGTCCAACTCCTGCAACGTGGCCTTTGCCCAGATTACGGTGATGCTGGGGCAGGACACCATGATTGAATCTGTGAAGAAATACGGCTTTCTGGATGGTCACAGTCTGGACGGCATCCCCACCGCTGCGGGCAACTACCCGCTGGACTTTGTGGGCGATCCGGAGCTGGGCTGGTCGGGCATCGGCCAGTCCACGGATCTGATCTGCCCCTATTCCCTGCTGCGCTTTGTGGCGGCGGTGGGAAACGGCGGCACGCTGTGTGAGCCGAAGCTGATTGCCGACGGCAGCAAGGCCAAAACGACCAGCTTCATGGATTCGGACACGGCGGAGACACTGGCCTCCATGATGAGCTATAACGTAGCCAACCACTACGGCGGGGAGAGCAGCTTCCCGGGGCTGAAGCTCTGCGCCAAAACCGGCACGGCAGAGCTGGGCGACGGCACCAGCCACGCGTGGTTTGCGGGCTTTCTGCAGGATGAGGAACATCCCTACGCCTTTGTGGTGCTGGTGGAGCAGGGCGGCGGTGGTCTGAGCGTAGCCGGCAGCCTTGCCAATACGCTCCTCCAGTACGCCGTCAGCCAATAAAACAGCCCTAAGGCTTCCGTCCTGCCCCCCGATTTGGCCCCTTGTCAAAGGGCGCGATGCGTTAAGCAAACAGCCCGGTGGGCTGTTTGTAGCCAAAGCGGGGAGCAATCTGTGATTGCGACCAGGGCCGAAGGCTGGCAGGTTGCAAGCCGTGACTGGGGGATTCCCCTCCCCGCACCCCAAAATTTCGCAATACTCCCAAGGAGACATTATGATCGACATATCCGTAAACGCACTGGTAAAATCCTTTGAGCTGGGAAAAAACATATTGGACGGTCTGACCTTCACGGTGGACGCCGGGGAGCGGGTGGGCATTCTGGGTCACAACGGCTGCGGCAAGACCACTCTTTTCCGCATTCTGACCGGGGAGCTCCCCTTTGACGAGGGCGATGTGATGGTGGCCCCATCCAAGCGCATCGGTCTCATCTCCCAGATCCCTGTCTACCCCCCTGACTGGACCACGGAGGACGTATTGAAGGATGCCCACCGCCGCCTGTATCAGATCAGCGACCGGATGGACGAGCTGACGCTGCTGATGGAGGCGGATCAGTCCCCGGCTCTGCTGCGGGAATATGACCGTTTAAGCGACGATTTTCGCCGTCTGGGCGGCTACGAGATGGAGACGGAGCGAAACCGTGTGGCAAACGGTCTGGATATCCCCGCCGCCATGCGGAGCCAGCCCTTTGACTCTCTCTCCGGCGGGGAAAAGACAAGAGTGAATCTGGCGCGGCTGATTCTGGAGGACACGGACATTCTGCTGCTGGACGAGCCCACCAACCATCTGGATCTGCACGCCACCGAGTGGCTGGAGGACTATCTGCTCCGCTTCAGAGGCACGGTTCTCACCATCAGCCACGACCGATATTTTCTGGACAGGGTGGTGCAGCGCAGCATTGAGATCAGCGAGGGCAAGGCGGAGCTGTACAGTGGCAATTACAGCTTCTATGTGGAGGAGCGGCAGCGCCGCTTTGACGAGAAGCTGAAGAAATACGAGAAGGATCAGGCCAAGATCGAGCAGCTGACGAGGGCGGCAGAGCAGATGCATCTGTGGGCCTTTATGGGCAATGACAAGCTGCACAAGCGGGCCTTTTCCATGGAAAAGCGCATTGAGAAGCTGTCCCGCAGCGAAAAGCCCACGGAGCAGAAGAAGCTGACGGTGAAATTCAGGCAGCAGGAATTTAACGGGGACGAGGCGCTGGTCATAGAGGACGTGTCCAAGTCCTTTGGGGAGCGGACGCTGTTTTCCTCCCTGTCCCTGACCGTCACCGGCGGGGAGCGCATCGCCCTCATCGGGGATAACGGCACGGGAAAATCCACCCTCATCAAGCTCATCATGTCTCAGGAGACGCCGGATACCGGCTATCTGTACCGGGGCCCGGCGGTGCGTGCCGCCTACCTGCCCCAGATCGTCTCCTTTACCGACGAGAGCCGCAGCGCTCTGGACACCATGCTGTACGACTGCCGCTGCCAGCCCCAGGAGGCGCGGGATCGGCTTGCCGCTTTCGGCTTTCGGGGGGAGGACGTGTTTACCCCGGTGGGTGCCCTGTCCGGCGGCGAGAAGAGCCGCCTGCGCCTGTGCATGCTCATGGGCGGGGACATCAATCTGCTGATTCTGGACGAGCCCACCAACCATCTGGACATCGCCAGCCGGGAGTGGATGGAGGACGCCCTTTCCGACTATGAGCAGACCCTTCTTTTCGTCTCCCACGACCGCTATTTTATCGGGAAATTTGCCACCCGCATCTGGTCGCTGGAAAAGGGGCAGATCACGGATTTTCGCGGCGGCTATGGGGAATTCTGCCAGTGGCGGGAGCGGCAACAGATCTTTGCCCAGAACGGCAGAGCCAGAGACAAGAAGGAAAAGAAGGAATATAAAAAGGAGCGCCCGAAGAATAACGACCGGGCGCTGGCAAAGGCGGAAAAAGAGATCGCCCGTCTGGAAAATCAGCTGAAGGAGCTGGATGCACAGGCAGCGGAATATTCCTCTGACTATCAGAAGCTGATGGAACTGGAGGAACAGCGCAGCGTGCTGGATGAGCAGCTTCTGGAGCTGTATGAAAAATGGGAGGAGCTGAACCAATGAGCAAGCTGAAATGGATTCCCGCCTGGGGCTGGAGCACCGGCGTATTGCTGCTGGGCGCGCTGTTTTTCCGCTTTGCTCTGCGGGGCTATTCCTATATTGCCCACTCACTGACCTTTTTTGCCGCACTGATCGTGCTCAACCACGTTCTGCCCCGGTTCTGGTGGCGGATTCTGGTGATTCTGGTCTGCATCGGCTTTGTGTATTTCTTTGCGGTGGAGATTCCCATCATCAGGAATGCCCGCACGGACGAGGACGCGGACAAGCCCTATCTGGTGGTGCTGGGGGCGGCGGTTCACGGGGACGATGCCTCCCTGTCGCTGGTACACCGGCTGCAGGGGGTGCTGGACTACATGGAGCAGTACCCGGACAGCATGGTCATCGTCAGCGGCGGGCAGGGCAAGGGCGAGAACCTGACCGAGGCCCAGTGCATGAAGGACTGGTTGCTGGCCCACGGCGCGGACGAATCGCGCATTATTATGGAGGACAAGGCCACCTCAACGGCGGAGAATCTGGAATTTTCCTTTGCCATCATCCGCTCCTTCGGGGTGGAGCCTGACGGGAACACCGCCATTTTGTCCAGCCCCTACCACCTGTACCGGGCAAAGTCCATGGCGAAATCCATGGGCGTGGAGGCCGCCGGCGTGGCGGGGCACTGGGACTACCCGGTGCTGACCATCAATTATTTCATCCGAGAGGCCTTCGGCGTGACCCACATGTGGGTCTTCGGCTGGTGACGTCAGAAACACCACGCACCCCCCGCTATGGCCCCCTTGTCAACCCCCCAGGGGCCTTCTCTTGGCCTTCGGTCAATTCACCTTGAGGGGGTGGCGCGAAGCGCTGGGGGGACTCATAGTGGGTGCCCCGCAGGGGCGGAGGGATTCCTGTAGATCCAACTGCCGAAGTTCAAAGAATCCCTCCACCGCTGACGCGGTCCCCCTCCCTCTGACGAGGGAGGCTTAAGAATACCGACTTCTTCCAAAGGCCCCCTTGTTAAAGGGAAGACTCTCCCCGGCGGGGAGAGATGTCGCCGCAGGCGACAGAGAGGGGGTGGAGCTGTCAGCCGTTAGGCTGACTGGAGGATTCTCTATCCCATACCCAACCAGAACACCAAATCTCACCTCATGCACCGCACCTGGGGGTGAATCAAAAGAGGGGGATACCCCCCTCTTTTTGCCGTTTCAAGGGTTGGGTTTGGGGCGGGGAAAACGGAATCCCCGCCCCAAGCCTTTCTTTGGGATTCAAAATCCGTTTCTTTGGGCTCAAAGAAATGGGTTTAGGCACCGGCTCCTCTCAATTTTCCTGCCGACCTTGCTGAATTCCTCCGGCTTCCCCCACCCCCAGACAAAAAATCCACCCTGTTCAAAACAGGGTGGGAATTTTATATCCCTTTTCAGGGGTTCATGGTGTAGTTGGGCGCTTCCTTGGTGATATAGATATCGTGGGGATGGCTCTCCTTCAGACCGGCGCTGGTGATGCGCACGAACTTGCTGTTGGTGCGCAGCTCCTCGATGTTGTGGGCGCCGCAGTAGCCCATACCGGAGCGGAGACCGCCCATCATCTGGTAGATGGTCTCGCTGACCGGTCCCTTGTAAGGCACACGGCCTTCCACGCCTTCGGGAACCAGCTTCTTGTTGTTCTGCTGGAA
>CAZESU010000025.1:0-21651 GCA_964515275.1 uncultured Oscillospiraceae bacterium | reverse complement strand
CTGAGAGCTCTGTGGCTCTGGGCTTCGGCTTCCGCTGCGGATTTCTGGGTATGCTCCATATGGAGATCATTCAGGAGCGGCTGGAGCGGGAGTTTGACCTGGATCTGGTCACGACGCTGCCTTCCGTTATCTATAAGATCGTCAAATCCGACGGCAGCACCGTCATGGTGGATAACCCCCACAATTACCCCGACCCTACTGTGATTGCGGAGGCGGAGGAACCCTATGTGAAGGTCTCCATCATCACCCCGAATGAGTTCGTGGGCAACATCATGCCCCTGTGCCAGGACAGGCGGGGCGAGTATAAGAACATGCAGTATCTGGATACCCGACTTGTGGAGCTGCATTATGAGATGCCCTTAAACGAGATCATTTACGACTTTTTCGATACCCTCAAGGCTCGTACCAAGGGCTATGCCTCTCTGGACTATGAGTTCAGCGAGTATAAGCCCAGCGACCTTGTGAAGGTGGATATGCTTTTAAACGGCGATCAGGTGGACGCCCTCAGCTTCATTGCCCACCGGGATAAAGCCTACCCCAGAGCCAGAAAACTCTGCGAAAAGCTGAAGGACAATATCCCAAGGCAGCTTTTCGAGGTGCCCATTCAGGCCGCCATCGGCGGCAAGATCATCGCCCGCGAGACGGTAAAGGCCATGCGCAAGGACGTGCTTGCCAAGTGCTACGGCGGCGATATCACCAGAAAGAAGAAGCTTCTGGAAAAGCAGAAAGAGGGCAAAAAGAAGATGCGCCAGCTGGGTACCGTCCAGATACCCACGGAGGCCTTCCTTGCCGTCCTGAAGCTGGATGAATAATCCAATACCCAAAACGACCCGCGGCGTAAAAAATCCACCGCGGGTCTGTTGTTAATCAATTCTTAAAGATTTGCCGGCTTGGTTCTTAATTTCCATTATCGTACAATACACACGAGGTGAAGAAAGTGTACAACATACTGATCTGCGACGACGAGAAGGACATCGTTTCGGCCCTGAAAATCTATCTGGAGTCCGAGGGCTACAACACCTTTGAGGCCTATAACGGAAAGGAAGCGCTGCGCATCGTCGGAAGCGAGGACATCCACCTTGTGCTGATGGACATCATGATGCCGGAAATGGACGGGATCAGCACCATGGTCAAACTCCGGGAGGAGAACAATGTCCCCGTCATCCTGCTGACCGCCAAGGGCGAGGATACCGACAAGATCCTGGGCCTGAACGTGGGGGCCGACGATTATATCACAAAGCCCTTCAACCCGGTGGAACTGGTGGCAAGAGTCCGCTCCCAGCTCAGGCGCTATATGCTTCTGGGCGGCGGTGCGGTGAAGGAGAGCAGTCTCTCCATCGGCGGCATCAGCCTTGACGATAAGAGCAAGGAGGTCACCGTGGACGGGGATCCGGTAAGCCTTACCCCCACAGAGTACGATATTCTCAGGTTCCTCATGCAGCATCCGGGGCAGGTATTCTCCCCCAAAACCCTGTATCAGAAGGTCTGGAACGATGAGCCCTACGGCGCAGAGAGCACCGTTGCTGTACATATCCGTCACCTGCGCGAAAAAATCGAGATTAACCCTGCCGAACCCAGATACATCAAAGCCATCTGGGGCCAGGGCTATAAAATGGAAAGGGGCAAGAGACAAACATGAAGAAGCTGAAGGGAAACCTTTTTGCCAAGACCGCCGCGATCTTGCTGCTGACGGTTACGGTGCTGGCCTTCGCAGTATCGGCTCTGAGCGTGACCTTTCTGGCGGTAATGGGGGCCTATCCCGGCTCCTATCAGATCGGGCGGGACTATGCGCTGGAGAACCTGTGCTATGACTATTCCGACGAGACGGCGGAGCTGCTGTATTGCGGGGCGAACCCGGACACCATCCACACCAATTCCAACTTCCGATATCAGCTTTTTGACCAGAACGGAAATCTGCTGTATGACGGCCTGAAGGGGGCCAGAACCCAGTATACCGTGAAGTGTACCGTCGGATACTGGTTTGAGTGGCCCATCGGATACGGGTATGACGATGGCAGCTACGAGGCCGGGGATCTGAGCATGACCTCAGAACCGACGGCCACCCCCACCGTTACCCCTTCTCCGGAACCGGTGTCTACGCCTGCTGTTACCCCGGACACGGCGGAAGAAGCGGCGGAAGAAGCGGAGCAGCCGGTTCCCACCACCATGAAGGGCTATATTCTGGAGGATCTGGTGGCTGAGGACAACATCCGCTTTGCCTTGGACTGCTATGACATGGTCTACGGCCTGCGCTATGAGCTGATTGCCATTGCCGTGACGGCTCTGGTTCTGTCCGTGCTGCTGTTTGTATATCTTCTCAGCGCCGCCGGCCACCGGGACGGCAGCGACCTGATCACACCGAATTTCATCGACCGGATTCCCTTTGACCTGTTTGCTGCCGTAGTGATCCTGGCAGGCGGCGGCCTGATCGCCTGCTTCATTGAAGCGGCGGACAATTTTGCCTTTGCCAATCTGCTGGCCATGCTGGTGGTCTGCGTTCTGGGCGAGCTGCTGCTCACCCTGTTCTTTATGAGCCTTGCCACCCGCATGAAGCTGGAAAACACGATCAAAAGCTGCATTATTTACCGGATCTTAAGCTGGTGCTGGCGTCTTTTGAAGAGGCTGTGCCGGACGGCGGCCGCCCTGATTCACGCCCTGCCCCTGCTGGGCCGCGCCGGCTTTGTCCTGGCGGCGGTGCTGCTGGTGGAATTCCTTGTAATCTACGCAACGCGGCGTGACATCGCCGTTGAATTGTTTTTCTGGTTTGTGGAGCGGGCTATACTGGTGGCTCTGCTGCTGTATGTGCTGCTGTGCGCAAAGAGACTCCGGGAGGGCGCCTCTAAAATCGCCCAGGGCGACATGAATTACAGCATTGACACCAAATATATGTACGGCGACCTGAAAGACCACGCGGAGGACCTGAACAATATCCGTGACGGTATCAGCAAGGCGGTGAATGAGCGCATGAAGAGCGAACACTTTAAGACCGAGCTGATCACCAACGTCTCTCACGACATCAAAACGCCGCTGACCTCTATTGTAAACTATGTGGACCTGCTCTCCAAGGAGAACATGGAAAACGAAAAGGCACAGGAGTATATCCAGGTGCTCCAGCGCCAATCCGCAAGACTCAAAAAGCTGACGGAGGACCTGGTAGAGGCTTCCAAGGCCTCCACGGGGAACCTGCCCGTCAATCTGGAGCGCTGCGAACTGGGCGTGCTCCTGGACCAGACGGCAGGGGAATACGGCGAAAAGCTCAGCGCCAAGGGGCTGGAGCTGATTTTGAAAAAGCCCAAAGAGCCGGTGAACGTCATGGCAGACGGGCGGCACCTGTGGCGCATTCTGGATAACCTGATGAACAACATCTGCAAGTATGCCCAACCGGGAACAAGGGTGTATCTGGATCTGGAAAAACGGGAGGGCAGGGCGGTTATGACCTTCCGCAATGTGTCCAGATACCAGCTGAACATCTCCGGCGACGAGCTGATGGAGCGCTTCGTCCGGGGGGACAGCTCCCGCAATACTGAGGGCAGCGGCCTGGGCCTGTCCATCGCCAAAAGTCTTGCCCAGCTTCAGGGCGCGGAGCTTAACCTGCTGGTGGACGGCGACCTGTTCAAGGTCACCCTGGGCTTTGATGTCGTAAAATAAGCTGATTTTCAGCCCCTTGTCATAGGGGCTGAAAATTTTACAATGCGCTTGTAAGATTTCCGCTTCTTGTGCGTCTAAGAGATGGTAGGAGGTGAAAATGTGACGAATCGAGAGTTTGAAGCGCTGTACCGGGAGAACTTCGACCTGGTCTACCGCTATGCTCTGGGCCTGACGCTCCTCTGCCGGGAGATGCAGCAGAGAAAACAGGACAGAATCTAAATAGAGTATAATGAAAAACCACCTGTTTGGGTGGTTTTTTCAGGTGTAAAGAATCAGAGCGATCATTTCCAGGGGCTCGTCACAGCGGTTGATGATGCTGTGCCCCTCCCCGTCGCCCACAAAGGAGACGTCGCCCGGGTACATGGTGATCACATTGCCGTTGTCATTGTATTCACCCTGCCCTTTGATCACGTAATAGGCCTCTCCGTCGCCGTGGTGGACATGCCAGCCCACTTCGCAGCCCTTTTCCAGAATCACGTGGTTAAAAAGTCTGCCCTTGCCGGACATCTCTTCCGGCCCGTTGAGCAGGCGGTACATTTTTGCCTCACCGCCGCCGTCAAACATCTTTTTTACATCCAGTATCCGCTCGTCGCTTCTTCTCACAATGCTCATTTTATGTACATCCTTTCCGGTATTTTGACTGCCTGCTTTGATTATACAGCCAAAGCAGGCAGTTTGTAAATCACATATCCAGCGCCTGCGCCAGCTCCTTTGCGGACAGGGCCAGTTCCTTGGCAAACTCCGCGTCCTCGGAATTGACGGCGATCCGTATGGCTGAGCGGGCGGCAGAGGGGGAGATGTGCATGTCATAGCGTGGGCCATGGAGGTGTATGCCGTCGGAATAGTCTGCACCCATGTCCATAAAAAGCTCCGCCAGCGTCCCCATAAGGCCCGCTCTGTCTTTGCAGGGGCAGTCCAGCCCTTCTTCCGTGCTCTCCTCCGCTTCCTCCCGCGCTGCGGGACGAAAGCCCTCCGGAATGTCCAGCGACAGCCTGCCCTCAAGGGCATCAACGCAGCACTGATAATAGGAGAGGGGGGTACCCACATCGCACCAGTAGCCCTCCATGGCAAGGCCGGATATGCTCTCACCCTCCCGGAGCAACTTGGGAAAAAGGTCTTTGGCAAAGTCATAGGGCTGACCCTCCGGCACAAGAGCCATCACGCAGGGAGAGAGAACATAAATTCCGGTATTCACCAGGTCCGTCACCACACGGGGCCACTCCGGCTTTTCAATAAAGGCCCGGACGTGTCCCTCGCTGTCTGTCACTGTCAGTCCGTAGCTCAAAGGCTTCGGATGTTTGTACAGTGCCATGGTGACGGGGGAGTTGCCCTGTTGGTGGGAGCGAATCAGAGAGGACAGGTCAAAGTCACAGGCGGCATCGCCGCTGATCACAAGGAAATCCTCGTCCCCGTAAAAGTCCGCGCAGTTTTTCACGCCTCCCGCCGTCCCAAGGGCCTGCTCCTCCACCCGGTACTGCATGTTCACACCAAAACGACTGCCGTCGCCAAAATAGGAGATGATATCCTCTGCCCGGTATTTTACCGCAGCGCAGATATCGGTGATGCCATGCTTTTTGAGAAGCAGGATGATATGCTCCATCATGGGCCGCCCCAACAGCGGCACCATGGGCTTTGGCAGCTCGCCTGTGACGCACTTGAGCCTTTTGCCTTCTCCACCCGCCATTATTACAGCTTTCATAACCAGCCTCCGATAAAATATTGTTATCTGTATGCTTTATTATCCGCTGCAGAGGCTAAATTATTTGTTGTAAAGGGGAAACGGATTTGATATAATATAATATCTGGTATTATGACCGACACTGGGACGATTAGGAGGCGTGAAGCGGTGAACAAAAACTTACAGAGGCTGGCGGAGCCCGGAGTAAGGATGTATCTGTTCTTTCTTGTGGTCTTTGCCGCGGCAACGCTGTTTTTCAAAATGTATATCCTCGCGGCGGCAGAGGGCGGTGTTATCCTGCTGCTGCTGATTTATTCCCAGTTTGCAAAACACAAAAGAAAAAAGCAGCTCATGGCTTATATCGAGGCTGTGACCTACGACACGGAAAACGCCAAGAACAATACCCTTATGAATTTTCCCCTGCCCATAGCGGTGTTCCGGCTGGATGACTCCCGCATTGTCTGGGGAAACGAGATGTTTTTTGATATGTGCGGCAGCACCGGCACCCGGGTTGACGCCAGAATTTCTGATATGGTGCCCGAATTCAGCGGCAAGTGGCTGCTGGAGGGCAAGAACCAGTTTCCCTCCTTGCTGGAAGTGGGAGGCAGAAAGTACCAGCTTCACGGCAACATCATCCGCTCCGCCAATAATGACGAGAGCAGCGCCTTCATGGGTATCACCTACTGGGTGGATGTAACCGATTACGATAACATCCGTATCGAGTATGAGCGGTCCAGACCGGTCGCCGCCATTGTCGTCATTGATAATCTGGACGAGATGACCAAGAATCAGACGGAAAGAATCAAGAACGATATCCGAGATGCCGTGGAGGACAAGCTGAACCAGTGGGGAGAGGAAAACTGCTGTATCATAAAGCGCTATGAACGCGACAGGTATCTGGCCATATTCGAACACCGTTACCTGGAGGGCATGAAGGAAGGTAAGTTCCGAATCATCGAGGATGTGCACCAGGTGGAGAGTCCCATCGGTATCAACGCCACCATCAGCATCGGTCTCGGCGTGGACGCGGCAAACCTCAGCGAGGCGCTGCAGTTTGCCAATATGAGTATTGAACTGGCCATCTCCCGGGGCGGCGATCAGGCGGTTCTGAAGAACCGGCTGAATTTTGAGTTCTTCGGCGGGCGCGGACTTGAGGTAGAAAAACGTACAAAGGTCAAGTCCCGTGTCATGGCCAACACCCTTACGGAGCTTATATGCGACTCCTCGAAGGTTCTGGTCATGGGCCACCGCTTTGCCGATCTGGACAGTGTGGGCGGTGCCGTGGGTGTCTGCTGCCTGGCTAGAAAGCGCGGAGTCAAGGCAAATATCGTGATCGATCTGAATAAAAATGCCTCCCATCAGCTGATTGACCGGGTGCGGAAGGAGCCTGAGTATAAGGATGTATTCATAGGCCGGGACGATGCCATGCTCCATGCGGACGGGCGCACGCTGCTTGTAGTGGTGGATACCAACCGCCCTGAACAGGTGGAGGATCCGGATCTGCTGGAGGCCTGCAACCGGGTTGCGGTCATCGACCATCACCGTGTGGCCGCCACTTATATCCAGAATGCGGCTCTGGGCTTTATTGAGCCCTATGCCTCTTCCGTCTGTGAGCTTATGACGGAGATTTTACAGGAGGTGGCGGAACAGTCGGATATCCTGCGCTGTGAAGCGGAGGCCATGCTCGCCGGCATTGTCCTGGATACCAAGAACTTCACCATCCGCACCGGTGAGCGCACCTTTGACGCGGCAGCGTATCTGCGCCGGGCAGGGGCTGACACCACCGACGTGAAGCGGCTTTTGCAGACCGACATGGCGGACACCGTTGCCCGCTATAAAATCATGCAGAGCGCGGAGCTTTACCGCAAGGTGGCAATCGCAGCACCCAAGGCTCCTCAGGACCGCATCGTTGCGGCCCAGGCGGCGGATGAGCTGCTGAACATCTCCGGCGTTGACGCCTCCATTGTTGTCGCACCGGACGGCAAGGGCGGGTTTTTTGCCTCTGCCAGGTCCATCGGTGAGCTGAACGTGCAGATTATTATGGAAAAGCTGGGCGGCGGCGGCAACCGCAGCGCAGCGGCAGTGCAGTTTACGGGCTGCGATCTGGAGACGGCAGTGAAAAAGGTGTATGCCGCCATAGACGAATATCTTGATAAGTAAGGCGAAAGGAGCTTTGGATCAATGAAAGTTATATTTAACGCTGACGTTAAAGGACAGGGCAAAAAGGGCGAGATGAAGGAGGTTTCTGACGGTTACGCAAGGAACTATCTTCTGCCCCGCAAGCTGGCAACGGAGGCCACTGCCGACAATATAAACGCGCTGAAGCTGAAGGAGAAGGCCAAAGCCGCGCAGATTGCAAAGGAAAAGACCCAGGCGGAGGAGAACGCAAAGAAGCTGACTGGTGTTCAGGTCATTATCCGGGCCAAGGCCGGCAGCGGCGGAAAGCTCTTCGGCGCTGTCACCTCTCAGGAGATCAGCAAGGCGCTCAAGGAGCAGTTTGACATCGATATTGAGAAAAACAAGATCGTTCAGGCAGACCCGATCAAGACCTTCGGTTCCTACACCGTGAAGGCAAAGCTGGGCTATGAGGTCAGCGGATCCATCAATCTGCTGGTGGTTGAGGGATAATTACACGCGCAAAGGACAGAGGTGAGGCAAGTGGAGGAACTGCTGGGTAAAAAAACTCCATATTCCGCTCCCGCAGAGCAGGCCGTGGTCGGCTCCATGCTCATTGACCCCAGGTGTATCCCTGAGGTGCTTGAAAAATTAAAAGCGGACGAGTTTTATATCAAGCTCAACCGCGATATCTATGAGACCATGTACACCATGTTCTCCTATGGACAGACCATCGACCCGGTGACAGTGCTGGATCAGATGAAGGTCCGCGGTGTATATGATGAGAGCAGTGAGAGCTATGTGGCGGAGGTCATGCGCATCACTCCCACTGCCGCAAACGTGCTGGAGTATGCCGCTATCGTCCGGGATCGCGCCCTGCTGCGCCGTCTGGGTGAGACTGCGGATGAGATCAACAGCATGGTCTACGAGGGCTCAGGCGAAGCGGAAGCCATGCTGGAGGCCGCCGAAAGGAAGATTTACGCTCTGCGTCAGGGCAGAAATGTGGGCGGACTTATGCCCGTATCCTCTGTCGTGCAGAATGTGTTCGACAATCTTTCCGAGGCTGCAAGCTCCGGAGAGAAAATACCGGGCATTTCCACGGGCCTGCCCGACCTTGACAGGACCATTCTGGGCCTGAACAAGTCCGAACTTATCCTGATTGCTGCCCGTCCGGGCATGGGCAAGACCAGTATTGCGCTGAACATGGCGCTGTATGCGGCGATGAATCTGAAAAAGACCGTGGCGGTGTTTTCTCTTGAGATGTCAAGGGAGCAGCTCGTCACCCGCCTTCTGTCAAGGGCTGCGCTGGTACCGTCCCAGAATTTGCTGACAGGTCAGCTCACCGAGCAGCAGTGGCGGGATATTGCAGAGGCCGCTCAGTCTCTCAGCACCACGGATATGCGTATTGACGATAACCCCACGCTCACCGTTTCGGATATGAACGCTCAGTGCCGCAGAGTGCCGAATCTCGACCTTGTGGTCATAGACTACTTACAGCTGATGCAGTCCGCCGGCAGCGGACACAGCTGGTCCAATGAAAGCCGCACGCAGGCTGTCAGCGATATAAGCCGTATGCTGAAAATTATGGCAAAGGAACTGAATGTGCCTGTCATCTGCCTGTCTCAGCTCTCCCGAGCAAACGAGTCCAGACAGGATAAACGCCCCATGCTCTCCGACCTGCGTGAATCCGGTGCCATTGAGCAGGACGCGGATGTGGTCATAGGTCTTTACCGCGATGGGTATTATAATAAGGAAAGCGAAAACCCCAATCTGGCGGAGGCCATTATCCTGAAAAACCGCAAAGGCCAGACCGGCACGGTGGAGCTCAGCTGGCTGCCGGAATATACTTCCTTTGGTTCCTGCGAAAAACGGCGTGAAGATGAATATTGATATCGCGGAAAAATATGATATGTTGCCCCGGGGGACAAGGGTGCTCTGTGCGGTGTCCGGCGGAGCGGACTCCATGTGCCTGCTGCACCTGTTGAAAAGCAGGGAGGCAGAACTGGGAATAGAGGTGCTTGCCGCCCATTTTGAGCACGGCATCCGGGGAGAGGAATCCCTGCGGGACTGTACCTTTGTGGAAAACTGGTGCCGGGAAAACGGCATTCCCTGTAAAGTTGCCCATGCTGACGTGAAAGCCTGTGCCGAAGAAAAAAGCATGGGACTGGAGGAGGCAGCGAGAGAGCTTCGCTACGCTTTTCTGCAAAAGGCGGCGGAGGAGCTGAATTGCTCCCGCATCGCCACGGCCCATACCGCCGACGATAACGCCGAGACCCTGCTTTTTAATCTGTGCCGGGGGGGAGGCGCGGCAGGACTCCGGGGCATCCCGCCGGTGAGAGGAAATATCATCCGACCGCTTCTGGGCTGCACCCGCTCGGAGATTGAAAATTACCTGAAAGAGAACGGCATCCCCCATGTGGAGGACAGCAGCAATGCAAGTGATGAATACAGTCGGAATCGGATCCGTCATCATGTAAGCCCGGTGCTGAGCCAGATTAATCCCGCCTTTTCCCGGGCGGCTCTGCGTACCGCTGAACTTATGCGTCGGGATGAAGATTGTCTCAGCTCCATGGCGGAGACTTTTATCGAAGAAAATTTTGACGGAGAGAGCCTGTCGGCTGCCGCATTAAGGCAGCTGCACCCCGCTGTGGCCAGCCGCGTCCTGCGTTTGCTCTGCCCCAAAACCTTAAGTCTTGCGCATACGGACAGCCTTCTGGAACTGATACAGAGCGAGGGGTCTGCTTTTGCCGATCTGCCAGGGGTCAGGCTGCACCTCGAGCGGGGCAGACTGTATTTTAAAGACCTGGAGATCGTGAAGCTGCCGCCAAGGGATATCGTCCCCGGAAGCGTCACACAGATACCGGAAGCAGGGCTTGTTATCAGCGCCCGTACAGAAGAATTTTCCGAAGAAATTAACAGCAAGTTCAAAACTTATCTCTTCAAATGTGAGAGTATATATGGTAATATTATTTGCACTTCCCGCATGCCCGGGGATAAAATAAAGCCTGCGGGCAGAAACTGCACCAAAAGTCTCAAGAGCCTTTTTCTTGAGGCAAAAATGACCGAGAGAGAAAAAAATCTGACGCCGGTTTTCAGGGATGAAAAGGGCGTTATTGCGGTGCTGGGGCTGGCTTTTGAGCAGCGCTGCATTGCAAAGCCGGGAGATCTTGTCCTCCGGCTGGATATAGAAAAAGAGAAAACAGGGAGATAATAAGAGGGTATGGAGAACGATATTCAAAGCGTGCTTATTTCCCAAGAGGAGCTTGAAAAGCATGTTGCGGAAGTAGGCGTGCAGATATCCAGGGATTTTGAGGGCAAGGATCCCATTTTTATCGGCGTTTTAAAGGGCTGCTTCATTTTTATGGCTGATCTTATGCGCCATGTGAGCATCAAGTGCTCTATGGACTTTATGGCTGTGTCCTCATACAGCGGCACCACTTCCACAGGAGCCGTGAAGATCAACAAGGACCTGAGCGAGGATATCGAAGGCCGGCATATCATCATTGTTGAAGATATTCTGGACTCCGGTATAACGCTGAACTACCTGAAAAATTTCCTGATGGTGCGAAATCCCGCATCCATCAGCATTGCTACCCTTATGGATAAACCGGCTCGCCGCAAGGCGGACGTTTACGCGGACTATTCCTGCTTCGAGATTCCCGATGCCTTTGTGGTTGGCTACGGGCTCGATTATAACGAGAGATACCGCAACCTGCCGTATATCGGCGTACTGAAACCTGAAATATATTCATAAGCCCAGGCTTGTGAAAAGGATGTGACTATTGTTTGAAACCCAACCGCAACAGAACCCGCGACCTTGGCTTTTATGTTCTGCTCATCGTGCTTCTGATCGCAACGATCTTCACCATGACAAGCGGCGACAAGGAAGAGCCCATGATCTATTCCGACCTGGTTGATCTGTTCACTGAGGAGAAGGTCAAATCCTTCGTCACCGAAGGGAGCGACATTATCCTTGAACTGAGAACAGGGGAGACAGACCCAGTAACCGGAGATGAGATCACAGAGGAAAAGTCGTACAGCATGTACAGCTTCTCCGTCTTCTATGAAGATTTCCATGAGCTGATCAGCCAGCAGTATAGCGCCGGAATCATTGAAGATTACGATTATACCGAAGGCTTTGTAATGCCCTGGTGGGTCAGCTTCCTGCCCTATCTTCTGCTCATCGGCGCAGCCATGTGGCTGTGGTATATGATGATGAAGCAGGGCGGCGGCGCAGGCGGCGGCATTGCCAAGTTCAGCAAGGCCCGTACCCGTCTCGGCAGCGAAGAGAAGAACAAAAAGACCTTCAACGACGTTGCCGGCTGTGAAGAGGAAAAGGAAGAGCTTGCAGAGATTGTAGACTTCCTGAAAGACCCCAAGGCCTATACCGCCATGGGCGCCCGTATCCCCAAGGGTGTGCTTCTGGTCGGTCCTCCGGGAACCGGCAAGACGCTGCTCGCGAAGGCTGTCGCCGGCGAGGCGGACGTCCAGTTTCTGTCCATTTCCGGCTCTGACTTTGTTGAGCTGTATGTGGGCGTCGGTGCAGGCCGTGTCCGTGACCTGTTTGACCAGGCCAAGAAAGTAGCTCCCGCCATCATCTTTATCGATGAGATTGACGCTGTGGGCCGCCAGAGAGGCAGTGGCCTTGGCGGCGGACATGATGAGCGCGAGCAGACCCTGAACCAGCTTCTGGTGGAGATGGACGGCTTTGGCAGCAACGAGGGCGTTATCGTCATGGCAGCCACAAACAGAGCGGATATTCTTGATAACGCTCTGCTCCGCCCCGGCCGTTTCGACAGGCAGGTATATGTGGGTCTGCCCGATATCCGCGGCCGCGAGGCCATTTTGAAGATCCACTCCCGTGACAAGCAGCTTGCGGATGACGTGGACCTGAACAGCATTGCAAAGGGCACTCCCGGTTTTGCCGGTGCAGACCTTGAAAACCTGATGAACGAGGCAGCGCTGCTGGCTGTCCGCCGCAAGCACCGCTTCATCAACATGGAGGATATCGACGAGGCCATTCTGAAGGTACAGATGGGCCCGGAGAAGAAGAGCCGCAAGATGAGCGAGAAGGCCCGCAGGCTCACCGCCTATCACGAGGCGGGGCACGCCGTCACCGGCAGATATCTGGAGCATGTGGATCCGGTGCACTATATCACCATCATCCCCCGAGGTGCGGCAGGTGGATTTACTCTGTTCCGTCCTCAGGAGGACCTGGAGAACTTCAAGTCTCGTTCGGAAATGTTTGAGAACATCGTCATGGCTCTGGGCGGACGTATGGCTGAGAAGCTGTTTCTGGACGATATATCCACCGGCGCTTCCGGCGATATCCAGCAGGCAAGCTCCATCGCCCGCGACATGGTCATGCGTTACGGCATGAGCGATCGCCTTGGCCCCATTTCCTACGACAGCTCCGATCACAGCATTTTCATCGGGCGTGACTTCGGTACCACCAAGAGCTATTCTGAGGAGACTGCCGGCGTGATCGACGAGGAAGTAAAGAATATCTTCGACAGCGCCGCTGCCATGTGCGAGCAGATCCTTACTGAGCATAAAGATCAGCTTATCGCCATCGCGGAATATCTGCTGGAGCACGAGACCATGGAGGCGGAAGAGTTCAACTACTTCTTTGAGCACGGTGAATTTATGCCCGTGTCTCCCAAGGCTACCCGTCAGGCCGCCAACGACACCACCATTGAGCGCCCGGCCCGCAAGATCTCCATGACCGACGGCTATGCTGGGGAGAAGAATACCCAGCCCCTGCCGGAGCAGAGTGAAAACGGCGAAAACACAGAGAATATAGAAAACAAAGGATAAAAAGAACACAGGGCGACTGCAAAGCAGGTCGCCCTGTGTCTTGAGAGGAACGGGAGAAAAATGAAACTTGGTATTGTCGGACTGCCTAATGTAGGCAAGTCCACCCTCTTTAATGCGATTACCAACGCGGGTGCGGCGTCCGCAAACTTCCCCTTCTGCACCATTGAGCCCAATGTGGGCATGGTGACGGTCCCGGATAAGCGACTGGATTATCTGGCTGAACTCTACCAGCCCAAGAAGTTCACCCCCGCCGTCATTGAATTTGTGGATATAGCCGGTCTGGTAAAAGGCGCCTCCAAGGGCGAGGGCCTTGGCAACAAGTTCCTTGGCAACATCCGCGCCACCGACGCCATCATCCATGTGGTGCGCTGCTTTGACGACGATAACGTCATCCATGTGGAGGGCAGCACCGACCCGAAACGCGACATTGAGATCATCGACCTGGAGCTCATCATGGCAGATATGGAGATGGTGGAGCGCCGCATCGAAAAGGCCACCAAGGCCGCCAAGGGGGACAAGAAGTTCCAGCACGAGGCGGATGTGTTTAAGGCTCTGCTGGAGCATCTGGACGAGGGAAAGAGCGCCAGAAGCTTTGAATGTGACAGTGATGACGCCGAGCTTATTGCCTCCAGCGATCTGCTCACGATCAAGCCGATCATCTATGCCGCCAACATGGACGAGGACGGCGTTGCAAACTATGCAGAGAATCAATACTTTCGGATCGTGGCGGAAATCGCCGCCCGGGAGAACGCCCAGGTGCTGCCCATCTGCGCCAAGGTGGAAGAGGAGATGGCAGAGCTTGAGCCTGAGGACAAGCTCATGTTTCTGGAGGAACTGGGGCTGGAGGAATCCGGGCTTGACAGGATGATCAAATGCTCCTATGAGCTGCTGGGCCTGATCTCCTTTTTGACCTGTGGTTCCGACGAATGCAGGGCCTGGACCATCCGCCGGGGCACCAAGGCACCTCAGGCGGCGGGAAAAATACACAGCGACTTTGAAAGAGGCTTCATCCGAGCCGAGATTGTGGCCTTTGATGATCTGAAAAGCTGCGGCAGTATGAACGCCGCAAAGGAAAAGGGACTTGTCCGCAGTGAGGGCAAGGACTACGTCATGCAGGACGGCGACGTTACTTTGTTCCGGTTTAACGTGTAAAAAAACGTGTAAAATAATATGGAAACGACGATACTGATTCTTGAGTATATAGGAGTAGCCTCGGCGGCGATCACCGGCACAATGGCAGCCATTGAGAAGAAGGCGGATATCTTCGGCGCACTTTTTCTCGCCATGATCACTGCCTTGGGCGGCGGCATCATACGCGATATCATGCTTGGCTACTTTCCCCCCAGAATGTTCACCAGCTTTGTATACATAGGGATGGTGACAGTCATTTCACTGGCAGTGTTTATCGATGCCTATGCCAGAAGGGACAGCTACAGGGCTGAAAAGGAAAAACTCGATGCGTTTATTAACCTGCTGGATGCCATCGGCCTTGCCTCTTTTACGATTGTGGGCATGAATTTTGCTATTGCAACCTACGGCCTTTCGAACCCTGTTCTCATCATCCTCATGGGTATGACTACCGGTTTCGGCGGCGGCATGCTCCGTGACATGCTGACAAATGCCATGCCCTATGTGCTCTATAAACGGATTTATGCCATCGCCTCAGCGGCCGGAGCTCTGCTTTACTATGGTCTGCTGCGGCTGGGCGTTAATCAGACAGTAGGCTCATTGTGCGGAATCGCGGTCATCATAACTCTCAGGGTTCTTGCGGCAAAATACAGATGGAACCTGCCCCATGCTGAGCCGTAAACAAAATGTGAACGCTGAAAGTTTTGTTTGACTTTTTAAAATTGAAGTAATATACTACCTCTTATAAAAGGGAGTAGCTTGCGCCGCAAGGCGTTGATGTGTCGTCATCTCAATCCCATAAGGGTTCGGCACATTGGGTACTTTATGGTATTTAGCAAGACTTTTACAGCAGCAAAGCTGTAAAAGTCTTTTTTCTTTTACAGCGCATATGGAGACCCTATTTTTTGAAAGGAGCAAACACATGCGATATTATTGTGAAGAAACGGAAGCCACTTTGAGCGAGCTTTCCACCACCTCCGAAGGACTGAGCTCCGGGGAAGCGGCCAGCCGTCTTGAAGCAAACGGCAAAAACCGTCTGGCGGACGCGCCGGGCAAGTCTCTGATCCGGCGCTTCTTTGAACAGATGGCAGACCCCATGATCATTATCCTTCTGGTGGCCGCTCTGATCAGCGGCGTTCTGGCCGTAGTCCAGAACGAGAGCTTTGCGGATGTGATCATCATCCTTGCTGTGGTTATCGTCAATGCGGTGCTGGGCGTCTATCAGGAAAACAAGGCGGAAAAGGCCATTGAAGCCCTGCAGGAGATGTCGGCAGCCACGTCAAAAGTCCTGCGCGACGGTAAGATCTGCGTTGTCCGCAGCGAAGATCTGGTAGTGGGTGACGTTATCCTGCTCGAAGCAGGCGACGCAGTTCCCGCAGACGGACGCCTTCTCCAAAGCGCCAGCCTGAAAATTGAAGAGGCTGCCCTCACCGGTGAGTCTGTGCCTGTCAGCAAATTTATTGACATCATCAATCTCACCGACGGGGCAAAGGATGTCCCCCTGGGCGACCGCAAGAATATGGTCTATATGGGCAGTACCGTGGTTTACGGGCGTGGTACCGCAGTTATCACCGCCACCGGTATGGACACTGAGATGGGCAAGATTGCCGGCGCTCTGGCTCAGGCCGAAGAAGGGCAGACGCCTTTGCAGATCAAGCTGAGCCAGCTTTCCAAGGTGCTCACCTGGCTGGTGCTTGGCATCTGTGCCGTGGTCTTTGCCGTTCAGCTCCTCCGGGCAGGCGGACTGAACTTCGAACTGGTGCTTGACTCCTTCATGGTGGCAGTTTCTCTTGCGGTTGCCGCCATCCCCGAGGGCCTTGCCGCCGTGGTCACGGTGGTGCTCTCCATCGGCGTTACCAATATGTCCAAGCGCAATGCCATAATCCGCCGGCTCACCGCTGTGGAGACTTTGGGCTGCGCCCAGATCATCTGCTCTGATAAGACCGGTACCCTTACCCAGAACAAGATGACCGTGGTAGACTTCTTCGGCGAGGATGAGAAGCGTATTGCCACCGCCATGGCGCTCTGCTGCGACGCGGAGATCGACACCGATGGCAATGTGACCGGCGAACCCACCGAGGCTGCTCTTGTGGTCTGGGCAAATAAGCTGGGTCTGGATAAGCCCAGTCTCAAGGCAAAGTTCCTCCGTTGCGGCGAAGCCCCCTTTGACTCAGGACGCAAGATGATGTCCACCGTTCATCTCAGCGGCAGCGGCTGCATCCAGTATACCAAGGGCGCGCCCGATGTGATCATCGGTAAGTGCGATTTTTATCTGAAAGACGGTCAGGCGGTCCCCATGACAGAGGCGTACCGGGCTCAGATTATTGCAGCCAACAAGGCAATGGCGGACCGGGCCCTGCGCGTTCTGGCCTGCGCCGAGAGAATGTGGAGCGAAAAGCCCGCAAATTTTGAGCCGGAATATCTGGAGCAGCAGCTCTGCTTCACCGGTCTTTGCGGCATGATTGACCCTGTCCGCCCTGAAGTGCGGGATGCTATCGTGGAGTGCCGCAGGGCAGGTATCCGCCCTATCATGATAACCGGCGACCATGTGGATACCGCGGTAGCCATCGCCAAGGAGCTCGGCATCCTCGGCGACGGAGCCAAGGCCATCACCGGCTCCCAGCTGGACATGATGAGCGATGAGGAGTTTGAAAAGGAATATCAGAACATCAGCGTGTACGCCCGCGTACAGCCTGAGCATAAGACCCGTATTGTCAACGCATGGCGCAACGGCGGCTGCGTCACCGCCATGACCGGCGATGGCGTAAACGACGCCCCATCTATCAAGTCTGCGGACATCGGCGTTGGGATGGGCATCACCGGTACCGACGTTACCAAGAACGTGGCCGATATGGTCCTTGCCGACGACAACTTCGCCACCATCGTAGGTGCCGTGGAAGAAGGCCGCCGCATCTACGACAATATCCGCAAGGCCATCCAGTTCCTGCTGGGCTCCAACATGAGCGAGGTCATCAGCATCTTTGCCGCGACCCTTATGGGCTTTACCATTCTCAAGCCTGTCCACCTGCTGTGGATCAATCTTGTCACTGACTGTTTCCCGGCTCTGGCTCTCGGCATGGAGCATGCGGAGCCTGACATCATGGAGCGTAAGCCCCGGGATGCAAAGGCCGGTATCTTTGCCGGCGGCATGGGTTTTGATGTGGTATATCAGGGCCTGCTGGTCTCTGTCCTTGTGCTGGGCTCTTACTTCATCGGTCACTTTATCGAATCTGGCACCTGGGCCATAACTAACAGTGCAGACGGCACCACCATGGCCTTCCTTACCATATCCATGGCGGAAATTTTCCACAGCTTCAATATGCGCTCTCAGCGGGGCAGCATCTTCAAGCTGGGCAGTCAGAACAGGATGCTTATCTTCGCGGCCATAGGTTCCCTCATTGCCACCACCGTGGTATGTGAAATTCCCGTGCTTGCCAACGCCTTCGGTTTTACCAGCGTGAATTTCTTCGAGTATGTGGTAGCCATCGTCATCGGCGCCCTTGTCATCCCCATTGTTGAGCTGGTAAAGCTTGTTCAGCGTAAACTCGGAAAAAAGCAATAAAAATAAAATTATATTTGACAGAGTAAAATAAGAATGATAATATAATCCACTGTAAAAGGCTTTGAAGGAGAAAGCATGCGCAGAATACGTTCAGAGAGGGCAGCCGTCGGCTGTAAGCTGTCCCGGATATGCGACATCAGCTACCACTCCGGAGCCGGGAGGCGGAAATGCCTCTCCGCACAGCGCCCGTTAAGCGCTCAATGAGTTAAAATTCAAGGTGGAACCGTGCATTTCAGGCACCCTTGGCGTATTTGCGCCGGGGGTGCCTTTTAATTTTAGAGGAGAAATATTATGGACGAAAAAAATCTGTATACCTTTGAAAATCCCGAGTATAAAAATACCTACCGCCACACCACCAGCCACATCCTGGCCCAGGCCGTAAAGCGCCTGTACCCCGAGGTAAAGCTGGCCATCGGCCCCGCGATTGAAAACGGCTTCTATTACGACTTTGATGCCCCCTTCCCCATCACCCCGGAGATTCTGGAGAAGTTGGAAGCGGAGATGCGCAAGATCTGCAAGGAAAAGATCAAGCTGGAGAGATTTGAACTGCCCCGTGCTGAGGCTATCAAATTCATGGAAGAGCGGGACGAGCCTTATAAGGTGGAACTGATCAACGATCTGCCTGAGGATGCCGTCATCAGCTTCTACAAGCAGGGCGACTTTACCGACCTGTGCGCAGGCCCCCATCTTGACTCCACCGGCAGAGTAAAAGGCAACGCCATCAAGCTGACCTCCTGCACCGGCGCATACTGGCGCGGCGATTCCAACCGCAAGATGCTCCAGCGCATTTACGGCACCTGCTTTATGAAAAAGGACGAGCTGGACGAGTATCTCCAGCGCATCGAAGAGGCAAAGAAGCGCGATCACCGCAAGCTGGGCAAGGAACTGGGCCTGTTCATGCTCACCGATGAAGGCCCCGGCTTCCCCTTCTTCCTGCCCAAGGGCATGGTTCTGCGCAACACCCTGATCGAGTACTGGCGTGAGGTTCACAAGAAGTACGGCTATGTGGAGGTCTCCACCCCCATGATCCTGAACCGCCAGCTCTGGGAGCGCAGCGGACACTGGGATCACTATAAAGACAATATGTATACCACCCAGATCGACGGTGAGGACTTTGCCATCAAGCCCATGAACTGCCCCGGCGGCATGCTGGTCTACGCTTCCGAGCCCCATTCCTATCGTGACCTGCCTCTGCGCTGCGGAGAGCTGGGACTTGTCCACCGCCATGAGCTTTCCGGCGCACTCCACGGTCTGTTCCGTGTGCGCTGCTTCACGCAGGACGATGCCCACATCTTCATGACCCGCGAGCAGATGAAGGATGAGATCAAAAATGTGGTCCGCCTGTTTGATGAGGTGTATTCCACTTTCGGTCTGAAGTATGAGATTGAGCTTTCCACCATGCCCGAGGACCACATCGGTACCGAGGAAGAGTGGGAAGTAAACCAGAACATTCTGAAGGACGCCATTACCGACATGGGCAAGACCTATGTGGTCAACGAGGGCGACGGCGCATTCTACGGCCCCAAGCTGGACTTCCATATCGAGGATTGCCTGGGACGCACCTGGCAGTGCGGCACCATCCAGCTGGACAGCCAGCTGCCTGAGCGCTTCCAGCTTGAATACACCGGCGCCGACGGCGAAAAGCACCGCCCCGTGATGATACACCGTGTGGTATTCGGCTCCATTGAGCGCTTTATCGGTGTCATTACCGAGCATTTTGCAGGTGCCTTCCCTGTATGGCTCTCTCCCGTTCAGGCCAGAGTCATGCCCATTACCGACCGTGCTGCCGATTATGCAAAGCAGCTTGCCGCACGGCTTGATGAGGCTGGTGTCCGCGTTGATACCGATCTGAGAAACGAAAAAATCGGCTATAAGATCCGTGAGGCCCAGATGCAGAAGCTGCCCTACATGCTGGTGGTCGGCGATAAAGAGGCCGAGGCAGATACTGTCTCCGTCCGTACCCGCAGCGGTGTGGATCTCGGTGCAATGCCGGTTGATGATTTTATTGCAAAAATCAGCGAAGAAATAAAAACCAGAGCGAAATAAAAAAGCAAAAGAATAAAATCCACAGACCCTCACAAACTAAGGAAAACAGTTTGTGAGGGTGTTTTTATGAGTGCAGAAAGAAAAAAGCTGATTCTGGCCGTGGCAGTCATCTTTGCGGCCAACATCTTTATCATCGCTCTGGTACAGTATGCCTCTGCGGACCTGTATAAAAGAGGGTCCAGCGGCGACACCGTACGAGAGATTCAGACCAGACTGAAAAACTGGGGCTATTACACCGGCGAGGTGGACGGCATCTATGGCAGCAGAACGGAGGAGGCAGTCCGGTATTTTCAGCGGAAAAACGGCCTTTCTGTGGATGGACAGGCGGGAAATCAGACGCTGGCAGCTCTGGGTATAACGCCCAGCTCATCCTCTTCCTCCTCCGGAGCACAGTCGGGAGATGTGTACCTGCTGGCCCGTGTAATCTCCGCCGAGGCCCGGGGCGAACCCTATAACGGACAGGTGGCGGTTGGCGCTGTGATACTCAACCGCATCAAGCACCCGTCCTTCCCCAATACACTTTCCGGTGTCATTTACCAGACGGATGCGTTTACCTGCATGGTGGACGGCCAGTTTGACCAGCCCATCAGTGAGACATCCTATCGCGCGGCTCAGGATGCGCTGAACGGTGTGGATCCCAGCGGCGGTGCCATATACTATTTTAATCCCGACACTGCCACCAGTGCATGGATCTGGTCAAGACCTCTTATCGTGCAGATAGGAAAACACAGATTCTGCTCGTAAAAGGCTGTTGAAAACAGGCGTTCCATGGTATATAATTTACCCATTCAGGTTTTGGGAGAGGATATCATGGCATACTGCGAAAAGTGCGGCGCATATATTCCCGACGGGCAGAGCAAATGTCTCGCCTGCGGCTATGATGAGGCGGAGGAGAAAACAGCCTACGCTTATCAGCAGCAGGAGGATCGGCGGGCACAGGCGGAGGAGCGGCACCGTCAGCGTCAGGAAGAGGATAGAAAATGGGCGCAGAGTGAGCAGCGCCGCCGCCAGACGGAAGAGGAGTTCAAGCGCCGCCGGAAGGAAGCTGAGGAAAAGGCAGAAAGCTTTCTCAACCGCAGCAGCACCGACAGCCGGCAGCAGACTCCGAACGGCGGCTTCAGAGTGACAACGGAGAACAGCTTTGCTTCTTCAAAAGGTCACAGCAAGGTGCTGGCCGCAATGTCTTATCTGAGCATACTGTTTCTCATCCCTCTGATTTTCGCCCAGGATGATGAATTTGCAAAGTTCCACGCAAAGCAGGGGGCAAGACTCTTTATCTGCAATGCCATAGGTACGGTGTTGGGCAGTATATTTCCCGTTGGCTGGGTGATAAACCTGCTGCTGTTATATTTAATGGTAGTGGGAATCAAAAATGCCCTCAGCGGAAAATGGGAAGCCCTGCCCTACATAGGGAAATTTAAGCTGTTTTAACAGAGAATCGGTATTTTGTGCCATTTTTCAAAGGAAAACCACAAGATTTAGAAGCGAAAAAATTTCTTCAAAAAAGCATCAAAAAAGTGTTGACAAGTGGCAAATTAGATGCTATATTAACCAAGCACTTGAGGTTGTGCAGGCAAATCAGAAAGACAGGAAATCCAATCAAAAAAGATTGAAAAAAAGATCTTGACAAGAAAGATTCGCTGTGTTACAATAATCA
>CAZESU010000024.1:0-22638 GCA_964515275.1 uncultured Oscillospiraceae bacterium | reverse complement strand
CACACACCAGTTACGACGGAAAGGACTTTGTTCCTGCAAACCCCGCCGTTCTGATGGGTCACCATTTCTCTTCCATCGCCGGCGCAGGCCCCATTAACGGACCGATCCAGGCCGCAGTTTTCGGCTGGGTTCCCGTTTTCCTGTGGATCGTCATCGGCGGCATCTTCTTCGGCGCCATGCACGACTTTGGCGCGCTGTTCTCCTCCATCCGTCATAACGGCGGCTCTATCGGCGAGGTTATTAAGGACAGCATGGGCATCCGCGCACAGCGGCTGTTCACCGTCTTTGCTTTGCTGGTTCTGATTCTGGTGGTTGCATCCTTCACCTCTGTCGTAGCCAGCACCTTTACCCCCGCTGACACCTCCACCGTCTTTAGTGTCGGTGACGTTCAGGCTCAGGCCTCCACCGCAATGACTTCCATCCTGTTCATCCTCATTGCGTTTATCTTCGGCTTCTTCGTGTACCGCAAGAATGTGAAGGTCGGCCCCGCTACCATCGTTGGCATCATCGGCATCATCGCCATCGTTGCCATTGGACTGAACGTCGGCATCAACGCAGGCCGTACCTTCTGGGTATTGTTCATTGCCGTTTATGTCATGTTGGCTTCTCTGTTGCCTGTCTGGATGCTGCTGCAGCCCCGTGATTATCTGAGCTCTTTCCTGCTCTACGGCATGATGATTCTGGCTGTCATCGGTATCATTGGCGCTACCTTCACCGGTGCTGCCACCGTTTCTCTGCCTGCTTTCACCGGCTGGAAGACGAGCTCCGGAACGCTCTTCCCCGTTCTGTTCATCACCGTTGCCTGCGGCGCTGTGTCCGGCTTCCACGCTCTGATCGGTTCCGGCACCACCTCCAAGCAGCTTGACTCCGAGAAGGACGCAAAGGTCATTGGCTATGGCGCAATGATCGTCGAGTCCGGTCTGGCCATTATCTCCCTGATCGCTGTCGGCGTAGTGTGGACTCAGGTTCAGGCAGGCGATGATGTCATGAAGATGTCTTCTCCTCCTACCATTTTTGCAGGTGGTATCGCAACTCTGGTTGCCTCCTTCGCAGGCGAAAAATCCTATTCTTTGGTTTATACCCTGCTGACGCTGGCCGTTTCCGTCTTTGCGCTGACCTCTCTGGACTCCGGTACCCGTCTGGCCCGTTACATGTTTGCTGAGCTCTTCATCCCCGAGGGAAAGACCCGCGATGATGTGACTGGCATTCGCAAGTTCTTCTCTCATCCGCTGGTTGCCACTTTCCTCATGGTCGTTATCGGCTGCGGCATGGGATTCATGGGTCTGAGCCAGATCTGGGGCGTGTTCGGTGCTGCTAACCAGCTGCTGGCCGGTATCGCAATGCTGGCTGTCTGCACCTGGCTTGGTCAGATTGGGAAAAACAATAAGATGTTCTATGTTCCTATGGTATTTATGCTGGCCGCAACCGGTACTTCTCTGGTTATGACCATCATCGCCAAGATCAAGCTCATCGCTTCCGCAAGCGCCGCATGGGGCGACTGGTTCCAGATGATCTGGTCCATCGGTCTGGTTGTTCTGGCTGTTATCCTCGTGATCGAGGGTGTTCAGGTTATGGCAAAGCCCAAAGCCAAGAAGGCCGAGTGATCCTCAATAAAGGTCTGTTGGTTAAAACCCTATTGATAAGAAGAACCGTCTCTTTTGAGACGGTTCTTCTTTTGTCGACAGAAGGAAAAACGGAATCCCTCCGCTCTTGCGGGGCACCTCCCATGAATCCCACCAGTCACGGCTTGCAACCTGCCAGCCTCCTTGGAATCCCCCGGCGCTTCGCACTACCCACCTTTGACAAGGGGTCTTTGGAAGAGGACGGCACCCATGAGCCTCCCTCGTTAGAGGGAGGGGGACCGCGTCAGCGGTGGAGGGATTTTTCAGGTCGGCAGCGAAATCCACAGAAATCCCCCACCGGCGCTTCGTGCCACTCCATGAATACCCAGTCAGCTTCGCTGACAGCCCCTTTGACAAGGGAGCCAAATCGGAGGGCTTTGATGGAAAAGGCCGGGCACAAAAACGGATTTAGTATGGAGTATGGATGTTATTTGGAAACCTTGTTCTTTGCAGCCGCTGCCACGAGGGAGGACAGCGCCACAAGGGCGATGGCGTTGGGGATGACCATGAGCTGGTTGAACATGTCCGCCAGCTCCCACACCAGATCGTTGGACAGGCAGGAGCCCAGGAAAATGAACACCAGAGCGACTACGGAGTATACCGTGACGGCTTTCTTGCCGAAGAGGTAGTTCACATTGATCTTGCCGAAGAAGTTCCAGCCCAGAATGGTGGAGAAGGCGAAGAACAGCAGGCAGATGGCCACAAAGGCGGAGCCTATGGTGCTGCCGAAGCAGCTTGAAAAGGCCAGCTGTGCCATATTTGCCTTGCTCACGCCCTCAGCCGCACCAGTGGAGAGAATGCCGCCGCCGGCATACAGCGTGGAGATAACCACCAGCGCCGTCATGGTGAGGACGATAAAGGTGTCGATGAACACGCCGATCATGGCCACCACGCCCTGCTCGTGAGGGTTCTTGATGTCTGCCATGGCGTGGGCGTGAGGCGTGGAGCCCATACCGGCCTCATTGGAGAACAGGCCGCGCTTTACGCCTTGGCTGATAGCGGTCTTGAGTGCGTAGCCCAGTCCGCCGCCGATGATGGCATTGGGCACAAAGGCGTATTTGAAGATCATGCCAAAGGTCTCTGGGATATATTTGATGCGCATGCACAGCACCACAAGGCCGCCCACAATGTAGAGCACCGCCATGACCGGAACCAGCTTTTCCGTGACGGAGGCGATGCGCTGGATGCCGCCGATGAAGATGACTGCAGCGATAAGCGTAATGATAAGACCCACCACCCAGGCGGGGATGCCGAAAGCGGTACTGCAGGTCTCGCCGATGGAGTTGGACTGCACCATGCAGCCCATAAAGCCCAGAGCCAGAATAATTGCTACCGCAAAGAATCCCGCAAGGAAGCTGCCAAAGCGGTTGGGGAAGGCCTTCTTGATGTAGTATACGGGGCCGCCGTGGATATTGCCCTCCGCATCTTTTATTTTGGTCTCCTGAGCAAGAACGGCCTCTGCGTAGATGGTGGCCATGCCGAAGAAGGCGATAATCCACATCCAGAAAATGGCACCCGGGCCGCCGATCAGGATGGCGCCGCAGGCACCCACAATGTTGCCGGTACCTACCTGGGCAGCTACCGCCGTGGCGAGGGCCTGAAAGGAGCTGAGACCGCTCTCCCGCTTACCGCCGTGAAGAGAGATCTTCCCGAACACCCTGCGCATACCCTCTCCGAAGCAGCGTACCTGCACAAAGCGGGTTTTGACGGAAAAGAAAATGCCTGTGCCCACCAGCAGAATGACAAGGATGTAGTCTGACAGGTAGAAGTTGATGGTCTGAACGATGGATAAGATTGTCTGCATGTTGGTTCCCTCCTGAATAAAATGAAAAAGCTGCTGGTAAAATTACCAGCGGCTCCGGATAAAGACCTGTGCAGACATACGAAATATATCCTCGTGTAGTCTGCTCTGTCCTTTTGCCTGAGAGATTCGGCCTTTCAGCCTTGCACCTTCGGCACTCGTTAAAACGAGATTCTCCAGAGTCTCCTCCGCTTCCAGTCTCTTTTGGATTCTGAAAGCTTCAACGGGTTATGCACATTAAATTGTGTTTTTGATTGTAGCATAGAGCCGAGCATATTGCAACATTTTTTTTGAAATCTGTCAAATTTCCTTCCCATGAGGAATATTGTACTGGATTTTTCCCGAAAAGGAGAGTATATTCTTTCCGTTGAATATGGAGTGAGTGCTTTGAAAGATAGAATGATACCTTATTTGCGTAGTGCCGGGGCATTTATCGGCACTTTTGGAAAGTGGATCGGAATTGCGGCGCTGGTGGGCCTGATCGGCGGCCTCATCGGAACGGCCTTTCACCTGAGCGTTGAGGAGGCCACCCAACTGAGGAACGAAAATACATGGCTGCTGTGGCTGCTGCCGGTCTCGGGACTGCTGATTGTTTTGTCCTACAAGCTGACAAACACGGAAGGGAAGGGCACCAACGCCGTCATCGGCTCCATTCACTTCGGAAAAGATGTGCCCATCCTGCTGGTGCCGGTGATCTTTCTCTCCACCGTGCTCACCCACCTGTGCGGCGGCAGTGCGGGACGTGAGGGCGCGGCTCTGCAGATCGGCGGCGGCCTTGGATGCAACATCGGCAGGAAGCTGAAGCTCAGCGAAAAGGATGAGCCTCTGGCCACCCTCTGCGGCATGAGCGCGGTATTCTCCGCCCTGTTCGGCACCCCTGTCACCGCAACGGTCTTTGCCCTTGAGGTGTGCAGCGTGGGTCTGTTTCACTATTCGGGGCTGGTGCCCTGCGGGGTGGCGGCGCTGGTGGCCTACGGGATAACCAGACTCTTTGGCATCGCCCCCACCAGATTTGCCGTGGCGACCATCGAGGCGGAACCCGGCATGTTTATCCGGGTTGCGGTTCTGGCTGCCATCTGCGCCATTGTCAGCGTCATTTTCTGTGAGAGCATGCACCTGTCCGAAAAGGCGGCGGAAAAATATATACCCAATGCCTATCTGCGTGTCCTTGCGGGCAGCGCGCTGCTGATCGGCCTGACCTATGCGGTGGGTAATATGGAGTATAACGGCGCAGGCATGGACATCATCAGCCGCGCAGTGGAGCAGGGACAGGCGAGACCCTTTGCCTTCCTCATGAAGCTGATTTTCACCGCCATCACCCTGTCCTGCGGCTTCAAGGGCGGCGAGGTGGTGCCCACTTTTTTCATCGGTGCCACGCTGGGCTGCGCTGCCGGGCCGCTGCTGGGGATCCCGGCAGGCTTTTCCGCAGCAATCGGCCTTGCAGCGATGTTCTGCGGCGCCGTAAACTGCCCTCTGGCCTCGGTGCTGCTGTCGGTAGAGCTTTTCGGCGCATCGGATCTGACCTATTTTGCCGTCGCCATTTTTATTGCCTATATGCTCTCCGGCTACTCCAGTCTGTATGTGGAGCAGAAGATCATGTACTCCAAGCTGAAAGCTGAATACATCAATATCCACGCAAAATAAAGAGAAAAAAGGAAGGGATTTTTCCCTTCCTTTTTTTCGTTTTGGTCAGCTGATCAGTTCAACGCCGCTGTCGGCTCCGTAGACGGTGACGGTCAGCCGGTTCGGCAGGCAGGTGATGCACTGGCCCGTGTATCTGATCCTGCCCTGACTGATGCATATGCTGTCGAGGCAGTCCGCCTCAACCATATAGGCGGCTCCGTCCTCGATGATGAGGATGTTGCTGCCGCCGTTTAATGCATAGGTACCGCTGGCTGAGAGCGCGTACCGGGCAATCTCCACGCCGTCCACACGGACGATGACTCCTGTCCCATCGTTCCCCTTTCCGAAGGATACAAAAAGCAGCACAGCGGATAAAAGCAGCAGGGCAGCGATGATCCCCATATCCGCAAGACGCTTTTTCTTTGCCGAAAAGTTTTTCATCAGAAGGCAAACAGGGCAAGGGAGATGATGCAGGCTGCAAGCAGGCTGATCGGGAGCCCTCGGAAGGCCCTGGGAACATACTTCTCGTTGATTCTGCTCTGCACGCCGGAGAGCAGGAACATGGCCAGCAGAAAGCCCAGACCTACGCCCAGAGCGGCAATCAGGGCTTCAAGGAAATTGTAGATCTCGCCCACGCTGTTTACGGCAAAGCCCAGCACCGCGCTGTTGAGCGCGATATGGGGGAAATACACACCCAGACACTTGTGCATGAGCTTTTTGACAATCAGATCCACCAGATATACAACGGCGAGAATGAGGGCGATGAACACCAGCGTCTGAAGATATTCCAGCCCCAGTTTTGCCAATACAAAATTCTGCACAGGCCAGGTCACTGCGGCGGTGAGCACCGTGACAGCTGTTACCGCAAGGCCCAGCCCCGCGATCTTGCTCCCGTCCTTTGAATAGCCCAGAAAGGGCGTGACACCAAGGAACTTCTGCAGCGCGTAGTTATTCATGAGAACGCCGTCCAGCAGTATCAAAAGTAAGGATTTCACAGTCATTGTCATTCTCCTTCCTGTACAGGGTTCTCTGCAGCGCCGGCTGCCGCGCAGGCGATGCCATCGGGAGCACAGCCGCCGCTTTCACCGGGGTGCAGGACATTTATGACAGCCAGCAGGAAGCTGAACACCAGAAATCCGCCGGGAGCCTTGGTGAGCAGGGGGATGCAGTGGTCGGAGAGGAAGGGAATGGAGAATCCCGCAAAGCTTCCGCTTCCGAATACCTCGCGCACCACCGCCATGCATAACAGGGCGACGATAAAATACAGACCGGTTATTACACCTGCCAGAACAGAGGCACCGAAGCTGCGCTGAGCGGCCTTCTCTCCGTTTGCAAATACCGCCAGATCAACAGCGATAACCGCAAGGTACACCCCCAGCATCTGGTACACAGTGGGCAGAAAGGCGTTCATAAGCAGCTGAACGATGGACACAAAGCCCGCAGTGATCAGCACATAGGCGGGAATTTTTGCCCTCTCGGGGATGATGCGGCGCAGGGCGGAGATCAGCATTGTCGACAAAAGCAGTACCAACAGCACCGCCACGCCCATGCCCAGAGCGGCATTCACGTTTGCAGTCTGTGCCATAGCGGGGCAGGCGCCCAGAAACAGCACCAGAACAGGGTTTTCCAGAATCACGTTTTTCTTTTCGTTCATCCCTCTTCCCCTCCTTTCGCCAGAACAGTCCGGAAGGCGGCAAATACGTCATTGGTGGCGGATGTGATGGCGTTGGTGCTGGCCGTTGCGCCGGAAATCAGAGCCTGTTCGCCCGTCCAGCTGTCCGCAGTCAGACCGGCAAAGCCCTCTTTGTACTGGGCCTCGTCAAGAACGTAGCTTGTAAAGTATTCGCCGTAAAGGATCAGCTCGTCGCAGCTCATGGAGACAATGGCACCGTCTCTGTCCAGAACGTAATACACTGCTATGGGGATGTTGCTGTAAGCGTAGGGCCTGGCGCAGAAGCCGTAAAGCTGCGTCTCTCCGTCGGTGATGAGATAGGCACCGGTGACGGTATTGAATACGCCCCCAAGAGGCAGGGCGGTAAATTCTGCGGTCTCAGACACCATGGGCCGGAGCTTTTTGTTCTCCGCGTCAACGGTGGATGCGGTATTCTGAATGGCGTATGCGGCGGCTTCGCCGGCTATGGCGGTATCCAGACTGCCGGTGACGTCGTTGCCTTCCACGTCGTATACCGCATAGCTTCCCGAGCCGTTTACAACGGCCAGATAGCTGCTCTCGCCGTTTGCCAGAACGAAGGCATAGCCGGAGCCGTTCAGGGCCTTCATGATCTTCTGAATATAGGCAAACTGGCCTTCGCTGATCTCAGCCTCCTCATACTGGGCAACGCCCTGGCTGTTTGCCATGCCCGGGAAGAGCCGGGCTGCAAGCTCGGTGAGAATCTGAGCGTCGCTCTTGACACCTGCGCCCACAAGGCCGTTGCCGATTAAAGCGGCAAAGCCGTCGCTGACAGCGTTTTTGAAAGCGGTGGAGGAGTAGGTCACGCCGGCCACAAGGCTTACGTCAGCCAGAGCGGAGTCCTGACCGATGTAGCTCTGCGGATAGGTGCCCGTGCCGAAGTCCTTGGTCTCCGGGTAGGCGGTCAGCTCCACGCCGGAGATTTTGCCCTCGGAATCAATGGCAATGGTAAATTCAATGGGCAATTTCGTATAGCCCTCGCTGGTGGAGAGGCGGACAGCGTAGCCCAGACCGGAGGTCTCGCCGTAAATGCCCTGAACGGTGGAGGGTATATCCGTCAGAGCGGAGGCGGCGCTGTCATTTGCGTCATAGAGAACATCGAAGCCCTGTGCGTCAGGCATGACGCGGAACAGGGGAGCAAACTGCTGCGCGGAGCCGTTGCCCTCAATAATAGGGGCGGTAAAGATGTTGATACCCGTGAGCACAAGAGCGAACACCAGGAAGATAAGCACCAGTACCAGAGCCGAAGCGGCAAAGCCGGATTTTTTATTAGGCATTTTTCGACCCTCCCAACGGTTTATTTGCGGCCCACTTCTCTATGTAGGGAGTGAGGATGTTCATGATAAGAATAGAGAAGGACACGCCCTCCGGGTAGGAGCAGAAATAACGGATGATAAAGGTGATCAGGCCGCAGCCCAGAGCAAATACCACCTTGCCCTTGCCCGTGATGGGGGAGGTCACATAGTCGGTGGCCATGAAGATTGCGCCGATGAAAAGTCCGCCGCCCAGGATCTGATAGAGGGCGAACACAAAGTTGCCGGAGGCAAACAGATAGCAGACGTACACGCTGCCGATGAAGATGACGGGGATGTGCCACTTGATCACCTTCCTGCATAGCAGGTAGAGAAAGCCCACAAGCAGGGTGACAGAACAGGTCTCGCCGATGGCGCCGCCGTAAAGGCCCAGGAACATATCCAGCAGGCTTGGGAGTTGGGATACGCCGTTTGCCAGTTGCTCAAGGGGTGTGGCAGAGGCCTCCAGATCCACGATTGCGGGCATAGCGCCGCCTGCCACGGAGGAGAAGGCGATGAGCATGAATACACGGGCAGTGATGGCGGGGTTTGCAAAGTTGCGGCCCAGACCGCCGAACAGGCACTTTACAACAACGATGGCAAAGACCGAGCCGATCACGCACTGCCACAGGGGCACGTTGGCGCTCAGATTCAGACCCAGCAGCAGGCCGGTGACCACGGCACTCAGATCGCCGATGCTCTGCTTTTGGCGGGTGATGAGATTGAACAGAAACTCCGCCAGCACTGTGCTGACGATGCAGGTGAGCAGGATGAACAGAGCGTTTACACCGAAAATGACAACGGAAGCGATGGCTGCCGGCAGAAGGGCGATGATCACATCCAGCATGATTCTGCGGCTGGACGCGCCGCTGTGAATATGCGGAGAGGATGAAACAATCAGGTTTTCCATTTTAGTTTCCCCCTTCTTTCTTCGCGGCGGCTGCCTTGTTGTATTTCTTCAAAAAGCTTCTTGCGGCGGAATTGTTCTCCGCAAGGGGCCTGTGTGCGGGGCAGACATAGGAGCAGCAGCCGCACTCCATGCACAGCAGCACCTTTTCCTTGTTCAGAATGGCGGCGCGCTTGTCCTCGTCGTCCATGTCCATGGCCTTGGCAAAGGCGGTGGGATTCAGGCTCAGCGGGCAGGTGGCGACACAGCGCCCGCAATGGATGCAGGGGCTGGGCTCGGTCCTTTGCGCGTCCTTCTGATCCATGACGATGATGGCATTGGTGGCCTTGATCACAGGCTCGTCCATGGAGCGGGCGGTTTTGCCCATCATGGGACCGCCGTAGATGACCTTGCCCGGCTCGCTTTTCAGCCCGCCGGCCTGCTCTACCAGATAGCGGATGGGGGTGCCGATGGGGACAATCAGGTTTTTGGGCTCCTTGACGGCGGAGCCGTCAACGGTGATGCACTTGTCCACCAAAGGCATGCCGTCTTCCATATACTGTGCCATCTTGGCCAGGGAAGTGATATTGATGATGATAACGCTCAGCTCCGCAAGGCGCTGACCCTCAGCCACCACCTTGCCGGTGGCGTTATACAGCAGCACCTGCTTTGCACCCTGCGGATACACACTCTTCAGTGGCATGACGTTTACGGAAGCGTCGCCGGCGAATACGCGCCGCATCTCTTCGATGGCGTCGGGCTTGTTCTCCTCGATGCCGATGATGAACTCTTCCGCTTTCAGATAGGTTCTCAGCAGCTCCACGCCTTTTACGATGTAGCTGCTGTTTTCCACCATGGTGCGGTTGTCGCTGGTGATATAGGGTTCGCACTCGGCACCGTTTACCAGAACGGTCTTGATGGGAGAGCGGCGAACCGCGTCCAGCTTTGCCCACAAAGGAAATGCTGCTCCTCCAAGACCTACGATGCCGCTCTTGCGGACCTCCGCCAGAAAACTGTCCAGATCGCTGACCTGCGGCGCAGTGATGCCGGGGTCCTTTTCCATCTTGCCATCGCTTTCGATGCGGATGGAGAGTACGGGCCTGCCGCTGCCCAGCTGGATGGGCTCAATAGCCGTGACAGTTCCGGAAATTGTTGCGTGTACCGGAGAAGAGATGTTTCCATCCTCTCTGGCGATCAGCTGCCCGATGCGCACGTGGTCGCCAACGGAGACCACCGGAACTGCCGGTGCCCCGGAGTGCATGGACATTGGGAGCAAAACTTCCTTTGGGGGCAAAATGCGAACAGAGTGCATCCCTGCCGTATTTTTATGATGGGGTACTTTCAGTGCGGAAATGTTTTTTCTGAAAATCATCAGAAGGAAACCTCCTACATTCTTCTTAATGGATATCAGGTGCGCCGGTCAATCTGTAAT
Organism: uncultured Oscillospiraceae bacterium; assembly: GCA_964515275.1. Taxonomy (GTDB): domain Bacteria; phylum Bacillota; class Clostridia; order Oscillospirales; family Oscillospiraceae; genus Limivicinus. The sequence goes on along the minus strand of CAZESU010000024.1, from coordinate 12,292 downwards.
AAGCGGAGCCAGACCCGGGGTGTATCGGATTTCTCCGTCCGGGCAGATCCACAATACCTCCACACCCTCCATCCGGCTTAAAAGCGCAAGCCCTTCCTCATAAGACATGCAGAACAGCGCCGTTGAAAGCGTGTCCGCCAATGCGCTGTCCTCCGTGATAACGGTCAGCGAGGAAAAATAGTCGGCAGGGTATAGGGTATCCCTGTCGATGATGTGGTGATAACGCACGCCGCCTACCGTATAGTATCTCTCATAGGAGCCGGAGGTCACGCATGCCGTGTCGGACAGGAGCAGGCGGACGGCAAAATTGCCATCGGGGTCATTGGGATCCCGTACGCCCGTGACCCAGCCGCTGCCGTCGGGCTTGGTGCCGATGATGCGGATATTGCCGCCCACATTCAGCACATAGCCCAAAGCTCCGTCGGCAAACAGATAGTCTGCCGCCCTCTCGGTGGCGTAGCCCTTGCCTACGGCACCCACGTCGAGAGAGGCCTCCGGGTCTGTTATTCTGACTGTCATGTTCTGCTCGTCGATCTCGAGCAGGGAGATGTCTGTATGCTTTGCAGCCTCAGACAGCTCCTGCTCGGAAGGCACCCGGGCGGCGGAAGGGTCGTCGCCGGCAGCCGTACGGCAGTCATGCCAGAGGCTTAAAACAGCGCCCATCATGATGTTCATCTCGCCGTTAGTCTCGTAGTACAGGTTCTTTGCGTAGCGGAGAAAACCGATCAGCTTTTCGTCCACCGGAACCGGCTCTCCGCCCGCGAGAAGGTTTACCGTATACAGATTGTTGATACCGGAATATTCGTGGTATATATCGAAGAGCCTGTGATACTCTTCCAATATGGCGGAAACCCCGGCAGAACGGTTGTCGAACTGCTCTGCCGAGTCTCCTGCGTAGTCGAACACATAGGAGACGGTATCGAAATATGTGAAATAGGATTTGCCTCTCGGTTCAGAATTATCCGTCTTCCCGGCACAGCCTGTCATAAGCAGGGCAAACGCCAGCGCAAGGCAAATTGCCAAACCGGCCCTTATTGCTCTCAATACTTTCATCTCCTGTGTTCCGCGTTTCCTGTTTTATCTTGCGTAGGTAGCTGCCAGTGCGATAACTGCCATCATGGAATCGATGGACATGGTGCAGGATGCATACAGAGTTTCGTCGGCAGCGACGATGTAGCCGTGGTCGTTGGTGGTGGTTTCAATACCCTGAACCTCAGCTGCGGTCTTGCCTACGGTGTAGTCAGCAAAGGCCTTTGCCTGTGCGTCCCACTCGGCGATAGCGTTGGCGTATGCCACCATGCCGTAGTCAGGGCCAAGCTCTCTCTTGGTGCCCTTGAAGGTGGCACCGGTGATCTGACCTTCTTCGCTTACGGTGATAACGGGCTGCGTGGCATCGGTCAGAGCGGCAAGGATCTTGCCGTCCTTGTCAATGACAGCTGCGCCGTAGTAGCTGTACATCCTGACCTCTGCGTCCTCGCCGTCAGCGGCAGCGGTGGAATCCACAGCCTCAGTGAAAGCTGCAACGCCCAGAGTGAAGTCACCGCCGGAGGTGAAGGTGGAGCCCTTCTCATCGTTGCAGGCCTTTACAACGGCATCGATGAAATCGGTAATGCCGATGGTGCAGGAGGCATACAGAGTCTCGTCAACGGCAACAGTGTAGCCGTGGTCGTTGGTGGTGGTCTCAATGCCCTGAACCTGAGCTGCGGTCTTGCCTACAACGTAGCTCTCAAAGGCCTTTGCCTGATCGTACCACTCGGCAACGGCGTTGCCATATGCGACCATGCCATAGTCATCGCCAAGCTCCATCTTGGTCTTGAAGATCCTGGCAGCGTCAACTGCGCCGCCGGTAACGTCCATCTTGCTCTGCGCAACGTCCAGACGGCAGGCGATGATCTTGCCGTCCTTGTCGGTGACAACTGCTGCCACGGTGGCGTCTACCTGAGCGTTGTTCTCGCTGGAGGAGTCGGTCTTGAGGGAAACGCCCATGCCCAGATTATACTCTGCCTCGGAAGCACCGCAGGCCGCAAGGCTGAGCATCAAGCAAGCGAGAAGAAGAAAAGCAACAATTTTTTTCATAATGTACTCCTCTAAACATATTTTTTGTTTTGCCCGGTACTGCAAGTTCCGTACCAGACGGGATCCGTTTGCCGGGGAAACACCCTCATACTAAAACTTATTAAAACGGTTAAAAACCGTTTTATAGCGCGAAGCGCATTAAGTTTTTATGAGACATAGATTGTGCCTGCGGCACAATTTGAGTGTGCACAGCACACGGGATTCTCGATTAAACTTTTTTATCAAGAATCAGTATCAGACCCGAAAACCATCCCCCTTCATGAAATGATCTCCGCAAATCTGACGGTGCGTGCCTTTACCCGCCGGGTAAATGCGGTCACAGACAGAGGCTGTAAGGTTCAAAAAGCGAATTTTTTAACAGTACAGCATATAATATACCTCAGGTCAATATGATATGTTTTTTCTTTGGCAAAGAATCGCGAATAAAGGAAGAAAGAAAAATTTCCCCGGAAGAAATCTGCTCTTCCGGGGAACGGGTTTTGATTCAGTTTTTGTTTTCCTGAAGCCAGCGCAGGGCCATGTAGGCATATACCGCGCTGCCAAGCGGCAGAACGCTCTCGTCAAACTTTACCATGGGGTGGTGCTGGGGGTAGCAGTAGCCCTTTTCCGGCTGCCCGCTTGCCAGAGCCAGCATGACGGAGGGCACCTGCTGGCTCACATAGGCAAAGTCCTCGGAGCCTGCGGTCTTGGAGGATTTTCCGCCGCCGCCCATGGCGCTGAGCTCAGCGACGGAAAAGGCTTTTCCCTGACCCAGCAGCTCTTTGACGTATCTCTCACAGCACTGTGACAGCTCCTTATCGTTTACAAGGGTGGGGCAGCCGCTGCCGAATACCACCTGAGCCTGCGCCCGGAAGGCCTGAGCCACGCCGGAGGCGATCTCCGCCATACGCTTTTTGATAAAACTGCGGGTCTCCTCGTCAAAGGTGCGGACGCTTCCGCCCATGGTGACGGAATCGGGGATAGCGTTGGCGGCGGTTCCCGCGTTCATGGTGCCGATGGTCAGCACTGCCCGGTCGGTGAGGGCCAGCTCTCTGGCATGTATCTCCTGCAGGCTGATCAGAATATGAGCTGCGGCGGTAAGGGGGTCCACGCCGGTGTTCGGCATGGAGCCGTGGCAGCCTCTGCCCTGTACCTTGATCTCAAAGTAATCCGCCGCCGGGGCACTGACGCCGGGGGAGGATACGATCACCGTTCCGGCAGGGAAAGGCATGCCCGCCATGACGTGTATCATCAGCGCCGCATCCACTTTAGGGTTTTCCAGCAGCCCTGCCTCTATCATGTCCTGTGAGCCCTCAAATATCTCCTCCGCCGGCTGGAACATCAGCTTTACGGTGCCCGCAATCTCGTCCTCATGGGCCTTTAAAAGCCTTGCCGCGCCCAGCAGCATGGAGGTGTGCATGTCGTGCCCGCAGGCGTGCATTCTGCCGTTTTCGCTTTTGAATTCCACATCAGCCTCTTCCCGGATGGGCAGGGCGTCCATATCCGCCCGGAGAAGGAATACCTTGCCCGGCTTCTTTCCACCGGCAAGGGCGATGATGCCCGCTCTGCCGCAGTCGGCAGGCTGATAGCCCATGTCCTCCAGTTCCCTTTTTACAAAGGCGTGGGTAAAGCGCAGGTCAAAGCCCGTCTCCGGATTTTGATGCAGGGTTCGTCTCTCGGAAAGAATCTTTTCTCCGATCTGCTCCGCTTCCGCCAGCAGATTTTCAGGTGTCATGGTATAACCTCCAAATCAAGTTTCATTTTTATATGTTATCATGAAGCGTTTTTTTCTTCTATGTATTTTGTGTGAATAAATGGCTGTACGGTGGAAAATCCGAAATTCAGCTGATATAATAAGAACAAAACGATGATTTCAGGGGGATGGATATGAGATGTGAGGATATACTGGGCAAACTGAGCCTGCAAGAGAAAATAGCCCTCTGTTCCGGGCTGGACTTCTGGCACACAAAGGACCTGTCGGAATACGGCCTGCCGTCCATGATGATGAGCGACGGGCCCCACGGCCTGCGCTGCCAGAAAAGAGGCACGGACATGCTGGGCATCAACCGAGCCGAGCCTGCCACCTGCTTTCCCACCGCGGCGCTGACAGCCTGCAGCTGGGACAGGGAACTGCTGGGAAAGATCGGGGAAGCCATCGCACAGGAGGCAAAGGCCAACGGTGTGGGGCTCTTGCTGGGACCCGGCGTGAACATCAAGCGGGACCCGCTGTGCGGACGGAATTTTGAGTATTTCTCTGAGGACCCGACTCTTGCGGGAGAGCTGGCGGCCTCCTTTATCCGCGGCGTGCAGCGTACCGGCGTGGGCGCCTGCCTGAAACATTTTGCCCTGAACAATCAGGAATATAAGCGCTTCAACGGCAACAGCCAGGCGGACGAGCGCACCATGCGGGAGATCTATCTGGCCCCCTTTGAGACGGCGGTGAAAGAGGGAAAGCCTGATGCCGTCATGTGCGGCTACAACAAGGTAAACGGCGTGCACTGCTCCGACAGCAAGGAGCTTCTGACGGAGATTCTCCGGGATCAGTGGGGCTTTGACGGCCTTGTGGTGACGGACTGGGGTGCCATGAACGACAGGATAAAGGCCATGAAGGCCGGCTGCGACCTGAGCATGCCCGGCGGCAGCGACTACATGGAAAAGGAGCTGGAAAAGGCCGTTGAGACGGGCAAGCTCTCCGAAAAAGAGATCGACAAATGCGCGCTGCGAATCCTGAAGCGGATGGAAAAAGCGCAGGACGGGCTGAAAGGCGCCGAAGATTATGACCGGGACGCCCATCACGCGCTGGCCCGTCAGGCGGCGGAGGAGAGCGCGGTGCTGCTGAAAAACGAGGGAGAAGTGCTGCCGATCCCGGAGGGCAGCAGCGTTGCTCTGATCGGCACCATGGCGGAGAACCCCCGATATCAGGGGGCAGGCTCCAGCCACATCAACCCCACCAGACTGGTCAGTGCCCGTCAGGCCATGCCCAATGCGGCCTTTGCTCCCGGATGCCTGCCGGATGGCTCCACCAATGAGGCGCTGCTGTCTCAGGCGGCGGAGACGGCCAAAAGAGCGGACAGGGCGGTGGTGTTCGCCGGGCTTACCGACACCTTTGAAAGCGAGGGCTATGACCGGAAAAGCCTGCATATGCCCCGGGGCCATGTAAAGCTGATCGAGACGGTTGCCGCCGCCAATCCCAACACCGTTGTGGTGCTGTGCTGCGGCAGCGTTGTGGAATGTGACTGGGCGGACAGGGTGAAAGCCATTTTATATATGGGCCTTTCGGGCCAGGCAGGCGGAGAAGCGGCGGCAGAGCTGCTCTGTGGAAAAGCCAATCCCGGCGGCAGGCTGGCGGAGAGCTGGCCCCTGCGCTATGAGGATTGCGCCAGCTCGGACTGCTACCGGGGACGGAAAAATCCCCAGTACCGGGAGGGCATCTATGTGGGCTACCGCTATTATGACAAGGCAAAGGTGCCCGTCCGCTGGCCCTTTGGCTATGGTCTGTCCTATACGGCCTTTGCCTGGTCTGATATGAAAACCGAGGGAGACACCGTAAGCTGTACCGTCACGAATACGGGCGCGGTTCCCGGCGCGGAGATCGTGCAGCTTTATATAGCGGCCCCGCAGATCGGGCTGCACCGCCCGGTGAAGGAGCTGAAGGGCATTGAAAAAGTGTATCTTCAGCCGGGGGAGTCGGCACGGGTCTCCTTTAAACTGGATGAGCGGAGCTTCGCCCTGTGGGACAACGGCTGGAAGACGCCGGGCGGGGAGTACGCCCTGCTCCTCTGCTCCGACAGCCAGAGCGTACGCCTGCGTGAGACCGTGCAGGTGGAGGGGGACTGTATCCCCGCCCCCGCCTGGCAGTCGGGGAGCTGGTACGAGAGCCCCAAAGGGACGCCCACACAGGTACAGTGGGAGGTGCTGTACGGCAAAGCGGCAGAGGATACCCCGCCGGTAAAGGGCAGCTACACCATGGACAACACCGTTCTGGAGATGAAGGACAGCTCCTTTGCCATGAAGTGCCTGTACCGCTGCATTGAGCTGGTGGTGGCCCGGAGCTATGGCGGAAAGCGGGACCGTTCCAGCCCGGAGTATCAGATGTATATGGCCTCCAGCGCGGATGCGCCTTTGCGCAGTCTGCAGATGAGCACCGGCCTGAAGAGTCGGCTTTTCAAGGGTCTGCTCCATATGGCAAACGGGCGGGGTCTGAAGGGCCTGCTGACCCTGTGCGGAAAGGAATAAAACCAACAGCGCCGCAAGTGGCAAGCACTTACGACGCTTGATATTTAGCCCTGTACTGGGGCTTTATGTCGAGAAATACCTCAATATTTCGCCTGACAGTCTCCCCCAGGGGAAAGCTGTCGTCGGTGCGCACCCAATCGAAAAGTATGGCCTTTGCCAGATTGAGCTGTATCGGAACCAGCTCCGCCGGCTTACCCTTGATGCCTGCAATGCCCGAGGCCTGACAGTTGGCAATCAGGAGCGCGATCCAGTCGTTGAATGACTCAAGGATATCGAAAAGCTCACAGGAGTGCTGAAGCTCCAGAATGAAATAGGCCTTGCACAGCTCCGGCCCGGATTCTATAGCGCGTATAAGAAAAGCGTCTGTCAGAAACCAGATGCGCTCAAAGTCGTTGGGGCTGTGATAAAGCTGGGTATGAGCTGCTGAGAGTTGTCCTTTACGCTTTGCATCGAGTAGACGAGAATATCCTCTTTGCTGGAAAAGACCGCGTAAAAGGAAGAGCGGGGCACCCCGGCAGCACTGCAAATCTGACGCACGGATACATTGACGTAACCCTGATTTTTGAATAATTTAAGGGCCGTTTCCATGATGCGCTGTGTGTTTTTTGACGTTTCAGAGGACATTCTATCACCTCAGACACGTGTCTAATTTTTGTGGACAGTATAACATGTTTTGCCTGATTGATCAAACACAAAAAATTTTTTGTCGGCAAAAGCATAACTGGAAACTTGTTCAAAAAGGAGAAAACGAGCAGGTGCGGTTGACAGTGAAAAAATAACATTTATTCTATATGCAAAGCGATTTCTTAAAGTAATATCAGGTGGAAAACAGGAAAAGAGGTAATGAAAAATGTCTTTTGAAATGCTGCTGTCTCCCGGGAAGATAGGCAATCTGAAAATCAGAAACCGCACTGTTATGACGGCGGCGGAGATGAGCATGGGTCAGATTGACGGACGGCCCACCGAGAGAATGATGAGCTACTATGAGGCGCGGGCAAAGGGCGGTGTCGGCCTGATCATCCCCGGCATCTGCCGTGTGAATGACATGTACGCCACATCCTCCTTCACCCAGCTGGCCATGAGCCACGATGATCACATCGAGCCCATGCGGGAGTTTGTTAAGCGCATCCACAGCCAGGGGGCAAAGCTGGGCATCCAGCTCCACCATCCGGGCAGACAGGGTTATTGCAGCGTGGTGAACACCCTGCCCATGGTTCTGCCGGTGGTCAAACGTTTCCCGGGGGTACTGGATGTGATGTACAAGTCCACTCCGGCGCTGATGACTCTGGAGAAAAAGAGCCTCTGCCAGCCGGTGGCTGCCCCCTCTGTGTGTGAGCGGAGCTACCATGTGCCGAGTCCCATGCGCGCCATGACCACCCGGGAGGTAAAGGCTCTGGTAAACGACTTTGTAAATGCGGCAGTGCGCTGCAAAAAGGCGGGCTGAAAAATGAAAAAAACCGTAAAAAGACTGCTTTTAGGCTCTGCTGCGGCTGTGGCTGCGGCTGCTCTCTGGGAGAACAGGGAGTCCCCCAAGCTTGAGCCTGTGATTGATCTGAGCAAAAAGTGCGTATACCGGGCAAACAGTGTGGTCATGGATCTGAGCATCAAGCTCATCCCCGGCATGTTCCCCTTCCCCGAGGTGGAGATCGGCTGCGGCAGCCGGGAGAAGATCCCTCAGGTGCTGAAAAAACAGGGTATCCGCCATGCAATGGTGGTGACCGGCCCGTCCATAGGCAAAACGCTGGTGCCGCCCATTGTTGCCCGTGCTGAGAGCGCCGGCATTACCTGCACCGTATTCGCAGAGACCGAGGCCAACCCCTCTGTCACCACGGTGGAAAAAATACGGGAGCTGTATCTGAATTCCGGCTGCGATGGCTTTCTTGCCATCGGCGGCGGCTCACCCATGGATGCGGCAAAGATCGCGGCGGCGAGAGTCGCAAAGCCCAACATGTCCGTCGGTAAGATGGCGGGCATGATGAAGGTGCTGACAAAGATTCCTCCCGTGGTATGTGTGCCCACCACCTCCGGCACCGGCAGTGAAGTGACCATCGGCGCGGTCATATCCGACCATGACGAGCACCATAAATACGCCATAACCGACCCCTGCCTCACCCCTAAGGCCGCAGTGATCGATCCGGAGCTCACCGTCAGCATGCCGCCCTTTGTCACCGCCACCACGGGTATTGACGCTCTCACCCATGCGGTGGAGTCCTATGTGACATGGGCCTACAACAACAATTTCACCAACCGCTGCTGCGAGGAGGCGGTGGTAAAGATCTTCCGCTATCTTGACCGGGCCTATGAAAACGGCAGCGACATGGAGGCCAGAGAGCAGATGCTCATCGCCTCCTACAAGGCGGGCCTTGCCTTTACCAGAACCGGCGTGGGCTATGTACACGCCATCGCCCACGCCCTGGGCGGACTGTATAACACCGCCCACGGCCTTGCAAACTCCGTCATCCTGCCCATCGTCCTGGAGGACTACGGCGAGGCGGTACACCCCCAGCTTGCCCACCTGGCGGAAATCACCGGCGTAAAGACCACCGGCACGGACGCGGAAAAGGCCAGAGCCTTTATCGCCGCCATCCGGGCCATGAACAGCCGCATGGGTCTGCCCACCGGCTTCGATTTCATCCGTCAGGAGGACTTTGACCAGATCGTGGAATGGGCTCTGGCGGAGGCCAATATGACCTACCCTGTGCCTGTCCTCTATAACAAGGCCAGATGCAGACATGTACTGAACCGTATCCTTCTGGAAGCCTGATTTATCATCATAAAACAGCAGCACCCCCCTGACGCACTGCATACGCGTCAGGGGGGTGCTTGTATTATACGGTCAGCTGATCTTCAGGTTTTCCCACAGGGTGTTCAGATAGCCCAGCGTGTCGCTGTCCAGATTGCGGTAGGCGTAGGTGTTGTAGAGGGTGCTGAAATCTCCGATTTCGGGGTAGAGGATTGCGATGGTCTCCTCGCCCAGCTCCTCCAGATAATCAGCGTCGTTATAGACCAGAGAGTTGGGGGAGGCATAGTAGATATACTCGGCGTTGGCGATGGCAGGCTCGGCGGAGAGCATGTAGTTGATGAAAATCTCAGCCAGCTCCTTGTTCTGGCAGCAGGAGGGAATGCACATGGCGTCCACAAAGTAGTTGGTGGGGTCGGGGGTGTAGCAGCGCAGATCCACGCTGTCAGCCTGAGCGTCCACCATGGTGAAATAGTCGCCCACATAGTAGGCGGCAACGGCGGCCTCGCCGGACTCCATCATGTTGTAAACCTCATCCATCACGTAGCTCTTCACTAGCGGGGCCTGAGCCTTCAGCTCCTCAAGAGCCCTGTCCCAGGAGGCAGTGGCGGTGTCGTTTACATCCAGACCCAGCTTGTACTGGGCGGTGGCAAAGGCGTCGCGGGAGTTGTTGAACTGGAGGATGCTGCCGGCGTACTTCTCGTTCCACATCAGATCCCAGCTGCCGATGTCGGCCTCATCCACCACGTTTGCGTTATAGATGATGCCCACAACGCCGTAGGTGTAGGGCACGGAGTAGGTGTCGTCCGGATCGTAGTACAGGCCGCGGAAGCTGTCCTCAATATACTGATAGTTGGGGATGTTGTCAAAATCCAGAGGCAGGAGCATGCCCTCATTGGCCATGCGAGCCACCATATAGTCGGAGGGGATGATCACATCGTAGCTGACAGCACCGCTGGAGATTTTGTTGTACATATCCTCGTTGCTGGCATAGGTGTCGTAGTTCACCTTCAGCTTCTGACCGTAGTTTTCCTCGTACCAGCTCTCAAACGCATGGATGGTGTCGAAAGAACCCTCAGAGCCGTCAGAGATATATTCGCCCCAGTTGTACACGTTCAAAGTCAGCGTGTCAGAGGAGCCGCAGCCGGCCAGAGAGACGGACAGGCAGCAGAGCATGGCGGCTGCCAGCAGGATGGAAATGAACTTTTTCATGGTGTGTACCTCCCAAAGATCAGGATTTTACTTTTGCTTTTTTCTTTTGCTTTGCCAGCCTCATCTGCCGGTAGGTCTCCCCATCGGACAGGTTGGAAATCAGCAGAAGAACAAGGATCACGAAGAAGATGATGGTCGCGAGGGCGTACATCTTCGGCGTTACGGTTTTCTTGGTCATGTTGTAGATGCGGATGGGCAGGGTCTGGAAGCCGTTGCCCGCGGTAAAGTAGCTGATAACGAAATCGTCCAGAGACAGGGTGAAGGCCATGATGAGACCCGTCACGATGCCGGGCATGATCTCCGGGATCTCCACCTTCATAAAGGCACGGAAGGGGGTGCAGCCCAGATCCATTGCCGCCTCCGGCAGGGATTTATCCATCTGCTGGAGCTTCGGCAGCACCTGCAGGATCACGTAGGGCAGGCAGAAGGTCACATGGGCGATGAGCATGGTCCAGAAGCTGAGGCTGGTGGCGGCACCGAAAAGCCGGCCCACAAAAACAAACATCAGCATCAGGGAGATACCGGTTATTATTTCCGGGCTGATCATGGGAATATTCGTCACCATGTCCATGGCGGCGCGGATATAGCGGTTTCTCAATTTGTTGATGCCCACAGCGGCAGCAGTGCCCATGACGGTGGAAATGGCGGAGGCACAGAGGGCCAGAAGCAGGGTATTTTTCACCGAATTCAGGGTTTCGGAGTCCCGCAGCAGCTCCTTGTACCAGTACAGGGAAAAGTTTGAAAACACGGAAAGACTCTTGGCCTCGTTGAAGGAAAACACCAGCAAAATGGCGATGGGCGCGAAAAGGAAGATCATGATAAGAGCGGTGTAAATCTTGGAAGCTGTTTTCATTGCCGTCCTCCTTTCACATGACCATGGCTTTCCTGTTGGCACCGCGCTGCATCAGCGCCATGCACACAAGCAGGATTACCATCAGGATAAAGGCGATGGCGGCGGCAAAATGCAGATTGTTTGCCACATACTGCCCCTCAATGGCGTCGCCGATCAGGTAGAACTTGCCGTTGCCCAACTTCTGGGAGATATAGAAGGTGCTGATGGAGGGGATGAGCACCATGATGATGCCGGAGATGACGCCGGGCAGGCTCAGGGGCCATATGACCCGGCGGAGAACCCCCACGCCGTTGCAGCCCAGATCCCGTGCCGCCTCCAGCAGCTTCACGTCCATCTTGGCCATGACAGAGTAGATGGGCAGAATCATATAGGGGAAATAGTCATAGACCATGCCGATGATGACCGCAGACTCAGTGCCGATGATATGGATGGGGCCCAGGCCGAGCTTTGCCAGCAGACCGTTCAGAATACCGGTGTCCTGCAGGATGGTCATCCATGCGTAGGTGCGGATCAGGAAGTTCATCCACATGGGAATCATGATCAGGGTGATAAGGATTTTCTGGGTGCGCTCAGAGGCCTTGGAGATGATATAGGCCATGGGGTAGCCCATAAGAAGGCAGATGGCGGTAGAGATCACAGCCAGCTTCAAAGAGCGGACGAAGATCAGCAGATAGGTGTGTACTTCCTTTACCGTGTCCCCCTCAGTCACGGTGGAGGTGGCGGTAAAGAAGCGGGTGATATTGTCAAGGGTGAAGTTGAAGTTTGCATCCGTAAAGGCGTAATAAGCCACAAAGATCAGCGGCACCAGAATGAACAGCAGCGCCCAGACTGAATAGGGAGCCAGCACCATCTGGTAAATAAGCCCGCGCCTTGAGGGGCTGGAGAGCGTCTTTTTCATTCCTCTGTCTCACTTTCCGCGTCGCTCAGCTCATCCAGCTCGTTGGAGAAGGAGGAGTAGTCGCCGAACATGCCGGAGTACTCGGACTTCTTCATAATGTGGATGGCCTCCGGCTCAATATACAGGCCGATGTGTTCGTCCACGTCCACAAAGTCTGTGGTCTGAATCATCCACTTGAAGCCGTTGATGTCCACGATGATCTCGTAGTGGACACCGAGGAAGGTGACGGATGTGACAACGCCCTTGAGCATGCCCTTGTCCTCCGGTACGATGTCCACGTCCTCCGGGCGGATGACCA
>CAZESU010000023.1:0-23196 GCA_964515275.1 uncultured Oscillospiraceae bacterium | reverse complement strand
CCCAAAAAATTCTGGAGAATTGCTGAAATATGCAGTTCTCCAGAATTTTTATGGAGCAATCGATTATAATTTTATGGGAATCAAAAAGCTCTGAGACAGCCCTTATCATATGCCTGTATTTTCCCGGATTTTACTGTTTATTTTCCTCTGCAGGTTTTGCTTTGGGTTTGTTGCCGTAATAACGGCTGCGGCGATTGCCGTTGTTTTTTCTGCTGCTCCCTGGCTTGGAATCGGATTTTGCCTCCGGCGCTTCGCCGGCCTGAGATTTTACATCCACCTTCACGGGCTTTACCGTGGCCTTGCCTCCCCGGCGGCTACGCTGCTTACGGTCCTCTTCGCCCTCGGTTTTCGGAGGCTGCTCGGGCTTTTTCTCCCCGCCCTTCGGCTGCTTGCGGTTCTGCTTTTCCCCCTTGGGCTGCTGCGCTTTCTTCTCCGGGCTCTCCTGTTCGGTTTTGGGCTTTCCGGAGCGGTTCCGGCGCCGACGGGTGGGCTTTTTCTTCTCCGTCTCTTCGCCCCTTTCCGGCTCATGCTGAATTTCGGGAATCACGAGAGTGGGGATTGCCCATTCGTCCTCTTTCTCTTCCTCTTCCTCAGGCTCCGGAACATATTTCAGCACGGAGGGAGGTGTCTCACCGTCCTTGGGTCTGCCGCCGGGTACGGCTGCAAGCTCATTGGACTTATAGGTACGCAGCGTGTCATCCCCGTCGCTGTCCAGCTTTACCTTCACCGTCTGGCGCAGGAGATTGACCTGCACCGCAGTGCCGTAGCCATCCTTGGTCTCCACAAAGGAGCCCTGCTTGGGGACTTTTTTAATCAGCTCCTCATAAGCCTCCTGCTCATAACGCAGGCAGCACATCAGCCTGCCGCAACTGCCGGAGATCTTGGTGGGGTTGAGAGACAGAGACTGCACCTTTGCCATCTTGGTGGACACCGGCTGGAACTCATCCAGAAACTGGTGGCAGCAATAGGGTCTGCCGCATATGCCGATGCCGCCGATCATTTTGGCCTCGTCCCTGACGCCGATCTGCCGCAACTCGATACGGTTGCGGAAGATGCCCGCCAGATCCTTTACCAGCTCGCGGAAATCTACACGTCCGTCAGAGGTAAAGAAGAACATGGTCTTGTTCCCCTCAAAGTTGCACTCCACATCCACCAGCTTCATGTCAAGCCCGTGCTCTACGATTTTCTTCTGGCAGATTTCAAAGGCTTCCTTCTCCCTCTGCTTGTTGATTTCCGCTACGCGCAGATCGTCCGCCGTAGCAATGCGGATCACCGGGCGCAGAGGCTGCACCACGGCTGTATCCTCCACCGGGTGGTTGCCCCGGCTGCAGTCGGCAATCTCAAGGCCCTTGGAGGTCTCCACGATCACCTTGTCGCCGCTTTTTACCGCAAGCCCATTGGGGTCGAAGAAATAACACTTGCCCCTGTTCTTGAATTTTATGCTTACTACATCAATCAATGTCTTTTCCTCTGTTTCCGCTGCCGTTCACGGGGGAATCCACCGCCAGCAGCCCAAATATGTGTTTTACGCCTGTATTGACCCTGAGGTAGGTGCCGCAGCGCCTGATCAGCTCCAAAAGCTCCAAGATGCTCCCCTCTGTAAGCCCCATGCGGGACTTTCTCTCGCAGAGCATGTCTGCCAGCAGTTCCTGCACGCTGTCCACAAAGGCGACGGCCCCGCGGTTGTCAAGACCCTCGTTCTCCGTACACCAGCGCAGGAGCTTTGCCCTGTCGCCGGAGGCTACGGCCTTTATATAGGCTGACGCCAGTTTCGCCGCGTCCTCATCCTTCTCCCTCTGCCCCACATTCCGGTTCAGTTCCGCGCAGCGGGAACGGACCGTGGGCAAAAGCTGCTCGGGATTTGAGGTACACAGCAGGAAGATGACTCCCCTGGGTGGCTCCTCCAGCAGCTTCAGTGCGGCGTTTTGAGCGGCTATGTTCATGGTTTCCGCTTCTTCTATGATATATACCTTCCGCTCCGCCTCATTGGGCAGCACATACGCATCGCCGATGACCTGACGTATCTGATCGATGCTGATCTCGCGCTTTTGTTTTCCCTTGTCGTCCGTCAGGCGGCGGACGGTAATGATGTCGGGGTGGATATTGCTCTGAGCCTTGCGGCAGGCACGGCACTGCCCGCAGGGGACACTGCCTTTGCCGGTACACACTGCGGCAGCCGCCACAGTCTGCGCCGTGCGCAGATATTCCTCCTTTGAAGGAGCCGAAATGATATATGCATGTGAAAGACGCCCTGCGTCTGAAAATTTCAGATCTTCCATAATACCTCCACGTCAGGACGACGCTATAACACTATATTATATTTTACAATTTTATGGGCGCTGCGTCAACCACAAAGCGTTTATTCCCGCAGTTTTTCCTGATCTGTTCCGGGCCGCATACCGTGCAGGCATTGAGTTGTAATTATAAAGCATCCCGCCTCCGATGTCAATTTCTGCCGCAGTCCGGCTTGATATTATGCTTTTAAGCTGTTAAAACCATTTCGCCGGAGCGGGAACTTTCCCTCTGTTTTTCCGTCTGGAACAGAGAGTATGTATTTTTGGTTTCCTCAGGGAATACTACCAGTAAAACACGAAAGGACAAAAAATGAAAAAGATTTTATGTTTTATGTTGGCAGTCATGCTGCTTCTCTCCATGACCGCCTGCGGTAGCAGTGCCCCGGCAGTGACCGAAGCTCCCCTGCAGGAGCAGCCCAGCCCCACTCCCTCAGCCCAGCCCTCTGAAGCTCCTGCCGGGAGCAGCATGGGTCAGACCCTTCTGAACGACTTCAGGGAAAAGCGGAACGCTGATCCGGATATCGGCGCAGAGGAACTGGCAAATGCGCTGCTGGAAAACCCGGTGATCGAGTTCACCGGCGCCACAATGCCTGTTGAAGAGGGCTTGCTGGCCGGATTCGGCAATACGGAAATCACCGGCTTTCAGGAGGGCGTGATGTTTGGTCCCGTCATCGGCTCCATCCCCTTTGTGGGCTATGTCTTTGTTCTTGTCGAAGACGCGGACGCGAACGCTTTCGTAAAGACTCTTACCGACAACGCCGACCCCGCCTGGAACATCTGCACCGTGGCGGATGAAACCGTGTCGGAGCACGTGGGAAATACCGTTTTCTTCGTCATGTGTCCCGCATAAACCGGGTCGGAAAACACAGGCACTCCCCGTGTCTGTGTTTTTCTATTGCAAAGGAGGGAGCGGCTCTGCTGTTTTCCAGTCTCAGTTTTTTATATTATTTCCTGCCCTGCGTGATGATATTGTATTTTGTCTCCCCCAAAAGGCTCAAAAACAGCGTTTTGCTGCTCTCCAGCCTGTTTTTCTATGCCTGGGGCGAGCCGAAGTATGTGTTTCTGATGCTCTTTGCCATATTGTGCGGCTATTTCTCCGGTCTGCTCATCGAGAGATACCGAGGGCAGGGACTGTCAAAGCTCTTTCTGATCCTGTCTCTCATACTCAGCGCCGGGATACTGGGTTTTTTCAAGTACGCGGATTTCTTCATTGAAAACTTCAACGCCGTAACGGGCCTTTCCCTCTCCCTGCTCAGAATCGCCCTGCCCATCGGCATCAGCTTCTACACCTTCCAACTGATCAGCTATACGGCAGACGTATACCGGGGCGGCGCGGCACAAAGGAGCTTTATTGACCTTGCGGCATACATTTCTCTGTTTCCCCAGCTGATTGCAGGCCCCATCGTCCGCTACTCCCAGATATCGGAGCAGCTTACCGCCCGGGAGCACAGCCTGGAAAAAGCCGCCACGGGCATCCGCCGGTTTGTGCTGGGTCTGGGCAAAAAGGTGCTGATTGCAAATGCTCTGGGCCAGCTCTGTGAAGTATTTCGGGCCTCAAAGGACATCTCTCTGCTGTTTTTCTGGCTGTACGCCCTTGCCAACATGCTGCACATCTATTTTGACTTTTCCGGTTACAGCGACATGGCCATCGGCCTTGGCCGGATTTTCGGCTTTGATTTCCCCGAAAATTTCAACTACCCCTACATCTCCCGCAGCATTACCGAGTTCTGGCGGCGCTGGCATATCTCTCTGGGCTCCTGGTTTCGGGACTATGTATATATCCCCATGGGCGGGAACCGGGTGTCAAAGCCCCGCTGGTTTCTGAACATACTGATGGTCTGGCTGCTCACCGGCTTCTGGCATGGGGCGGCCTGGAACTTCATTGTCTGGGGTCTGTTCTTCGCGGTCTTTCTGATCTTTGAAAAGCTGTGGCTTTTAAAAAGGCTGGAACATGCGGGGCTTCTCGGCCGCATCTATGTGCTGCTGACGGTGGCGATAAGCTTCATCATCTTCAGCGCCGGAGATATGAAGGAGGCACTGTTCGGTATTGGGGCCATGTTCGGCCTGGGCGGACTGCCCCTTGTCTCGGCAGAGTTTGTCTATTACCTGAAAAGCTATGCTCTTGTGCTCATCATCGCCCTCCTCGGCGCCACGCCCCTTCCGAAACGGCTCCTTGAACGCATTACGAAAAGCCGCCGGGGAGAACGGCTCATAAATCTGCTGGAGCCTGCGGCTCTGGTACTTGTTATGGTCCTTGTCACCGCGTATCTGGTAGATGGCTCTTTCAATCCCTTTTTATATTTTCGCTTCTGAGGAGGACATATGGATACAAGACTGAAAAATATCGTCCTCACCGCCCTGATGGCTGCCATCCTGCTGGGCGGGGCGCTGTGCTGCCTGCTGTCGCCTGACCGGGACTATTCCGACAGTGAGCGCAGGCTTCTTGCTCAGATGCCCGCTGACTTCTTTTCCGGCAGCTTTTCTGAGGATTTTGAGCTGTACGCCCAGGACCAGTTTCCCGGCAGAGAGGGCTTCCGCAGCCTGAAAGCCCTGTCAGAGACCTTCCTTTTCGGAAAGCTCGACAATAACGGGCTGTATCTCTCCGGGAGCCACATATCCAAACTGGACTACCCCTTAAACGAGTCCATGCTCAGTTACGCCTCCGGGCGCTTTGGCTATATCTACGATCATTATCTGTCCGGTAAGGATACCAATGTCTATCTCTCCATCATTCCCGACAAGAATTATTTTCTGGCAGAGCAGAGCGGGCGGCTCTCTTATGATTACAGCGCCCTTGCGGCTGCCATGAGGGAAAATATGACCTATGCGGAATATATCGACCTGTTCCCGCTGCTTTCCCTTGACAACTACTACCGCACCGACAGCCACTGGCGGCAGGAGACCCTGCCCCATGTTGCAGTCGAACTTCTGACCGCCATGGGTGCTCCCGTCGAGGCGGCGGAATATACGGAAAACACACTGGCTCTCCCCTTTTACGGGGTATATGCCGGTCAGTCCGCCCTGCCTGTGGTGCCGGATGTGATACGATATCTGACAAGCAGTGCCATGGAATACTGCACCGTCACAAGCTTTGATACGGGGGTGCCGGTGATAAAGACCATGTACGACATGGAAAAGGCTCAGGGTAAGGACCCCTATGAGCTGTTTCTGTCCGGTTCGGATGCCCTGATCACCATCGAAAATCCCGGAGCGCTCAGCGACAGGGAGCTTATCATCTTCCGGGACTCCTTCGGCAGCGCCATCGCTCCCCTGCTTGTGGAGAGCTACGTCAAAATCACCTTAGTAGACATCCGCTATATCCGAAGCGATCGTCTGGGGAGCTTCCTGAATTTTCAGAATCAGGACGTACTTTTCCTGTACAGCACCATGCTTCTCAACAGCAGTCTGGCCTTGCGGTAAAAATCCTTTAAAAAATTAAAATATTTTTTTAAAACAGATGCATCATGGCGAAAAAAGGTGTATACTGTAGCCGTTATCCCGGAAAAGAACGAGCGAAGAAAATGGCGAAAAGCTTCGGAGACAGAAAAGGCGGAGAGCCGATCCGTAATCTGGATTCCATGCACTATATCATGCCTATCATCTACCCCAATCGCTGCGATAATGAGGCGTTTATCAGCGAGCGGATAGATCGTACCCATGTGGACGCATTTCCGGAGCGGAAGAATGCCGGGATCATCGAATACAAATGACCGACTGGGGCACCAACTCCGTTTTCTGTGCTATCGGGGAAAAGAAGCTCTGTCTCTTTTTTTGACAAGGAGGGCAATGTCTCCATGAAAGGCAGCATCGATCTGGGCCTGACCATTGATGAGCGTCTTGCCGACGGCTATTACTATTCCAGGACCGTACGCCTTCTGCGCACGTTGCTTGAAAACCCGGAGTTATTGGAGCTCCCACTGGATGAGGAGGTTAAATATTAATGAGTGAAATTACCGCAAAGACCCCTTGGGCAAGCCATCTGGGCGATGTGCCCATGCATCTTGAATACTTTAACGGCTCCCTGTTTGAGGCTGTGGAGAAAATCGCCGAGCAGTATCCCGACAATGTGGCTTTCGACTTTATGGGCAGTTCCACCACCTACCGCAGACTTGTGAAGCAGGTGGAGCAGTGCGCCAGGGCCCTGAAAACCATCGGCGTTCGGGAGGGCGACAAGGTGACCATCGCCATGCCGAACTGCCCCCAGGCCATCTTCATGTTCTACGCGGTGAATCTTGTGGGCGGCATCGCCAACATGATCCACCCCCTCTCTGCCGAGAAGGAGATCGAGTTCTACCTGAACGAGTCTGAGAGCGTCACCGCCATCACCCTTGACCAGTTCTACAACAAGTTTGAAAGCATCCGGCATAACACCAAGGTGGTAAATATCATCATCGCCAGCGTCAAGGACGAGCTTTCCAAGCCCATCCGGGCCGGCTATATGCTGACTGAAGGCCTCAAAATCAAGAAGATCCCCGTCGATGCGCCTGTTATCCTGTGGAAAGACTTCATGCGTCTCAGCCGCGCCTGCTTCTATAACTATAAGGTTCCCCGCACCGCTGACGACCCTGCTGTCATCCTGTATTCCGGCGGTACCACCGGTACCACCAAGGGTATCGTGCTGACAAATGGGAATTTTAACGCTCTGGGCCAGCAGGTCATCGCCGCAAATCCCATGTTTCGCATCGGTGACAAGATGCTTGCCGCCATGCCCCTGTTCCACGGCTTCGGTCTGGGTGTCTGCATCCATACCATGCTGTCTCAGGGCGGCCGCTGCATCCTGATTCCCCGCTTCACCGCCAAGAGTTATGCAAAGCAGATCACCAAGTATAAATGCAACTATATCGCGGGCGTGCCTACCCTGTATGAGGCACTGCTTCGTCTGCCCTCCATGGACGGCGCGGATCTGAGCTGTCTGAAGGGTGTGTTCTCCGGCGGCGACTCGCTGTCCATCGAGTTGAAAAAGAAACTCGACAAGTTCCTGTACGACCACAAGGCCGTCATTCAGGTGCGCGAGGGCTACGGCACCACAGAAACCGTCACCGCCTGCTGCCTGACTCCGCCCCACATGTTTAAGGAGGGCAGTATCGGCCTTCCCTTCCCCGATACGTATATCAAGATCGTCAAGCCCGGTACCGACGAGGAACTGCCCTACGGCGAAGAGGGCGAGATTCTGCTGGCAGGCCCTACGGTCATGAAGGAATACATGAAGCACCCCGAGGAGACGGCGCAAACTCTCCGCACTCACGCAGACGGACTCACCTGGGTCTATACCGGCGACCTGGGCGTTATGGACAACGAAGGCTTTATCTATTTCCGGGGCAGAGCCAAGAGAATGATCATCTCCTCCGGCTACAACGTGTACCCCAGCCAGCTGGAAAACATTCTGGATGCCCATGAATTTGTACAGATGAGCTGCGTCATCGGCGTACCCGACCCCTACAAGATGCAGAAGGTAAAGGCCTTTGTAAAGCTCACTCCCGATGCCCCCGCCAACGAGGAGACGAAACGGGAGCTTATGGACTACTGCCGCAAGCACATTGCCAAGTACGCCATGCCCTACGATATTGAGTTTAAGGACGACATGCCCAAGACGCTTGTAGGCAAGGTGGCATACAGAGTGCTTGAAGAGGAAGAGCTGGCCCGCATCAAGGCTCAGGAAGAGGCCGAGAAACAGGAGTAATTCCCTCCGCAAAACGAAAAAAACTGCCGCTGTCGAAAAAACGACAGTGGCAGTCTTTTAATATTCCCTGAGTACAAGGTCCGTAACGCCCTGATTGAAACCCAGCTCTATTCTTTTCACCTTGGGATTACCCGCATATTCGCGGCGTATCATGTCCCTGAGGGCGGTACCGCCGTGGTAACCGTGGATGATTCTGATGCGGTATACGCCGGAACCGGCCCGGCGGAGCTTTGCGTCAATGGCAACCTTCGCCTGCACCTGGGTCATGCTGTGTACATCCAGTTCAATTGTTCCAGCCGTCATACGCTCCCCCCCGAATTTCTTTTGATAAAGGCAGCTATACACCTGTCTGCCGTCCCGGTGCCGTGAGAGCATCAGGCTTATCCCCTCTGGCGCAAACACTATATCCTCCAGTTTTTCGGAGAGGTTATGAAGGGTCTCCCCCTGTCTCAGCTCCGCACGTCTTGCCAAAGTCAGGTGGGGCCTGAAGTCTCTGTCTTCAAGGGAAAAACCGACGTTTGAAAGCCGCTGTGACAGCTCCCTCTGCATTTCAAAAAGCTCCTTCGGCATCTGTACGCTCCGCCAAAGAACGTCGCCGTCCCTCTGCCGGAAACGCCCGAAGCCGCCAATGCTGATCTGCATCTGTGTGCAGGTACAGGCGTCCATGGTGCCTTTTATGACGGCAAGACGGCTTTCGGGCTGCTCACCTAAGAAAACCAGGGTCAGGTGGTAATTTTCCTGAGGAGGAAAGCTGCCTTTTGTGCAGGCTCTTTGGAGCCGTTCCGCGCTCTTTTTCAGCTCTCTTTTCACCTTTTCGGAAAATTCGATGGCAATAAAAAGTCTCATCCTTCCTCTCCCCCCTTCATCAGGATACAGGCAAGGGCTTGCCGCCTGTAATTTGCAGGCAGCAAGCCCTTTCGGTTGTTTTAAACGCTTTTGACCTTACTTCTGGCAGTCGATGACGATCTTGCAGATGTTTTCGCCGTTGAGCATCATCTGAAGCGCTCTGTCGATCTCGCCCAGCGTGAGACGGTCGGTGACCATGCGGTCAAGGCCCAGTTCTTTCCAGTTGTCCTCCACAAAGCGGACGCCCTTCTCAAAGTCATCCTGGGTGTAGAGGCGGTTGCCAATGAGGGTCTGCTCCTTGAAAGAGACCTTGCCAATCACGAACTGGTACACATCGCCGGACAGGTTCAGGCTCATCATCTTTCCGCCGCAGCGGCACAGGTCGGGCATCTGGATGGTACAGGAAGCCGCGCCGGAGGTATCAAACACTACGTCGAAGCCACCTCCGCCGGTGACCTCACGCATGAGGTCCATGGCATCCTTCTCGGAAGGATTGATGGTCTCAATACCCATAGACTCCACGAATTTGCGGCGGGGCTCATTGATTTCGGATACAATAACCCGGCTGGCACCCCAAGCCCGGGCAAAGATAGCGATATACAGGCCCACCGTGGCTCCGCCGGAAATAAACACGGTATCACCCTTCTGGATCTTGCTGGTCATCATCACATGGTAACCAACGGCAAAGGGTTCGCCCAGAATAGCCACGTCATCGGGAATATCCTCGTCCAGAGCCACCAGCTTGTCCACACCGACCTTGGTGTACTCGGCAAAGCCGCCGTCCACATGGATGCCAAGGAGCTTCAGGTTTTCGCACACATGGCCCAGTCCCCGCTTGCAGGCAGCACACTTGCCGCAGGAGATGATGGGGTTCATCAGCACACGCTGACCCACCTGGAAGGGGCCTGCATAGCCTTCGGGCAGGGTGACGATCTCACCCAGGATCTCATGGCTGAGGACGGTGGGGACGGTTGCGGTCATGTGTTTCCCTCGGTATACCACGATGTCAGACCCACATACGCCTGCCAGCTTCACTTTTATAAGTGCTTCATTCTCATTGGGAACAGGCACAGGAATATCACAAAGTTCAAGATCAAGCCAGTTTTTGAGAACAGCTGCTTTCATCTGTCGTTTTCCTCTCCTAATTTGAATTCAATTCAAGGCTGCTTGCCGATGTAAGCAAGGATACCACCGTCAACATACAGGACATGACCGTTGACAAAGTTGGATGCGTCGGAGGCCAGGAACACTGCAGGTCCGATCAGATCCTCAGGATTGCCCCAGCGGGCAGCAGGGGTCTTTGCAACGATGAACTGGTCAAAGGGGTGACGGCTGCCGTCGGGCTGGATCTCACGAAGAGGAGCAGTCTGCGGCGTAGCGATGTAGCCGGGTCCAATGCCGTTGCACTGGATGTTGTACCCGCCGTACTCGGAGCAGATGTTGCGGGTCAGCATCTTCAGGCCGCCTTTTGCAGCAGCATACGCAGAGACGGTCTCACGTCCCAGCTCGCTCATCATAGAGCAGATGTTGATGATCTTGCCATGGCCCTTTTTGATCATGCCGGGGATAACTGCCTTTGCAACAATAAAGGGAGCAACCAGATCGATATCGACTACCTGACGGAAGTCAGCAGCCTCCATCTCCAGCATGGGGATGCGCTTGATGATGCCGGCGTTATTTACCAGAATATCAATGCCACCCAGATCACGCTCGATTTCAGCTACGAGCCGGATAATATCCTCTTCCTTGGTGACATCTGCGAAATAGCCGCGAGCCTCGATGCCCTTTGCCTTGTAGGCCTCAAGAGCCTCCTGCATGTGCTTCTCGCCGCGGCAGTTGAAAGCGATCTTTGCACCTGCTGCTGCCAGGCCTTCTGCGATTGCAAAGCCGATGCCATAGGCCGCGCCGGTGACAAGAGCTACTTTACCTTCCAGTGAAAACTGCTTGCTGATATCCATAGTATGCATTCTCCTTAGATAATAGAAAAAGTGTGTGATTATCTCTGAACGCGGCCGGTGCCGTCGCCGCCCATAAGCTTCTCAACATCGGAAACACCCACGCGGTTGAAGTCGCCGATGATGCTGTGCTTCAGGCAGGAAGCTGCAACCGCAAACTCCAGAGCCTGCTGCTTGCTGTCATAGGTGTTGAGGCCGTAAATCAGGCCGCCGGCAAAGCTGTCACCGCCGCCGACGCGGTCGATGATGTCACGGATCTCGTAACGTTTGGACTCATAGAAATTCTCACGGTCGTTCAGGCAGGCTGCCCAGCCGTTCCAGTCGGCGCTCTTGCTCTCGCGGAGGGTGATGGCGATCATCTTCATATTGGGGTATGCTGCCAGCACCTTGTCGCCCAGAGCTCTGTACTTGCTGCGATCCAGCTCGCCGGACTCGACAACCACATCCGTGGTGATCTCCAGAGACTTCTGAACATCTTCCTCGTTTGCGATAGCCACGTCAACATAGTTTGCCAGTTCTCTCATGACCTCGGAGGCCTTCTTACCGTACTTCCACAGGTTCTTGCGGTAGTTCAGGTCGCAGGACACGGTGATGCCGCGCTTCTTTGCTTCCTTGACGGACTCCAGAGACAGCTCCATGGCGGTCTCGGAGATAGCGGGGGTGATACCGGTGATGTGGAACCACTCGACACCCTCAAAGGCCTTGTCCCAGTCGATGTCGCCGGGCTTTGCCAGAGCGATGGCGGAGTACTCGCGGTCATAGACGACCTTGCTGGGGAGCTGGTTTGCGCCGCCCTCCAGATAATAGATACCCAGCCGACCGGGGCCGCGCTGTACGCGGGAGGTATCCACGCCGAATTTACGCAGATCTTTGATGCACTCGTCTGCTATGGAGTTTTTGGGCAGAACGGACAGGAAGCCCACATCCAGGCCATAGTTTGCCAGAGAGACAGCCACGTTTGCCTCGCCGCCGCCGAAGGTGGCCTCCAGCATGGGGCTCTGGAAAAATCTCTCGTGTCCGGGAGCTTTGAGACGGAGCATAATCTCGCCAAAAGTAAGGAACTTCATGTGATATTTCTCCTTTTATAAATTATTTCTGCAGAAGGTGGACAGCGAAGCCGCCGATCTCGTTTTTCAGGTAAACTGCTACCATGCGGTCACCCTTATACTTTGCAGTCTCCATATCCACGGCAAAGCCGCGCTTTTCAAGCTCTGCAATTGCGGTCTCGATCTTGTTGGTACGGACAGCCAGGTGGCCGTTCTTGCCAAGGTACATGGACTTCATAACTTCAACACCGGTGGAAGCGAAGTTGGAGGAGTTGCCGGTCTTGACTTCAAAATCGAAAGCCTTTTCAAGGTCATTGCACACTGCCAGAGACGCATCGGCATCTTCGCAGTTGATACCCACATGGGCAAGCTCAAAGCCCAGAAGGCCGCGGCGTGCCTCAGCACAGAGCTGCGTGATCTTGTCAAAGTTGTGGGCAGCGATGTCCGCCTTGGGGCAGACCCAGCTTCCGCCAACCGCGTGGATGGAGGGGTTAGAGGCAAACTCGCCCAGGTTCTGCTGGTTCACGCCGCCGGTGGGGATGAACTTCAGACCCACAAAGGGGCCGGACAGAGCCTTGATGGCGCTCAGACCGCCGTATACGTTTGCCGGGAAGAACTTGACTACCTTAAGGCCGTGCTTAAGGGCAGCCATGATCTCGGTGGGAGTGACGCAGCCGGGGGTGACTGCAACACCGTTTTCCACGCACCATGCCACGGTCTCCTCGTCATAGCCGGGAGAGACGATAAACTTTGCGCCGCACTCAACTGCCAGCTTGCACTGCTCCAGATTCAAAACGGTGCCAGCACCAACCAGCATCTCGGGAACTTCTGCTGCAACTGCGCGGATGGAATCTGCCGCCGCTGCGGTGCGGAAGGTGATCTCCATCACATCGATGCCGCCTGCCACCATTGCTTTGGCAGTGGGAACGGCGTCGGCTGCGTTGTCCAGAACTACTACGGGAACTACACCGGCTGCCGCCAGTCTGCTGAGAACATCCATTGCAATTTCTCCTTTTGTCAAATGAATTTTTGAATGGTTGCCATTTTGCGAAAACCGCATTATAATGATGAAAAATAAGCGGTTTTATCAGGGGGTGTAAAATGAATACGAATGTTGAAAAGGCCGTTTTACAGGCCGTTGAGGGAATCTATCAGGACCAGACCATCCGCAACCGGGAGTATTATCCGGACTTTCGCCGCCAGTGGGACGCGGTTTTGAAAAAAGCCCTTCACAGTGAGACAAGCTATCTGCCCGAAGATGCAAAGGCCATATACACAGTAAAGCACAGCTACGGCGGTTTTGACCTGACACTGCATTTCGACCAGGTGAAGATGGCGGATTGGTATGAAAAGGAACTGAAGCGAAGGAGCAAGGCCATTTTCGTGCCAAAGAAACTGAAGCGTTCCAGAAGCGGCGTACTGAGTCTACAGGACTCCATCTGCCGCTATGACCCCAAGGCGCCGGAGCTTGCACTGACCGACGAGATGAAAAACGTCATCGCCTGCGCTCTCCCCGGCCTGCCGCCGGAGCTGTGCGTGGTATACGGCAACAAGTGGGTGGATTCCCACTTCAACGCCTTCCGGCAGCGTTCCATATCTCTGTTCTTCCTGAATACGGACTACGTGCCCGCCTTTCTGGGAAGCCCGCTGGAGATATGCCTGTATCTCTTTCTTATGGATTGCTGCATCATCAAGGAAAACTACACCAAGGTGAAAGACCCGGATTTAAAGCAGTTTCTCCACATTTTCAGACCCTCGCCCATGCTTCAGATAAAAGGTCTGCTGTAATAAATTCCCCATTGCTTCATCACAGGCCCGAAACCGGGCCTGTGATTTTTGTTGTATATTTTTATCTCAGCTCATTGATGGCGAAATTGTCCATGTCATCGAAGGCCTGGTTTTCGCCGCCCATTGCCCAGATAAAGGTATAGTTGGAGCTGCCGCAGCCGGCGTGCAGGGACCAGGAGGGAGAGATCACAGCCTCGTAGTTCTGCATGACAATGTGGCGGGTCTCCTGAGGCTGTCCCATAAGGTGCAGCACAATGCCATCCTCAGGCAGGTTGAAATAAGTGTAGATCTCCATGCGGCGTTCGTGGGTGTGAGGCGGAACAGAGTTCCAGACACTGCCCGCTTCCAGCTGGGTCAGGCCCATGGACAGCTGGCAGGTCTCCAGCACATCGGGGTGGATGAACTGATTGATCACGCGCTTGTTGGCAGTCTCACTGCTGCCGCAGGGGCGCTTGTTGGCATCCTTGATGGAGATAAAGGTGGTCTTGCACACCTTGTGCGCGGGTGCAGATACCAGGTAGAAACGGGCAGGATTTGCACTGTCGTTGCTGCCAAAGGTGACCTTCTCGGTGCCCTTGGTGATGTACAGGCAATCCTCGAAGCCCAGTTCGTAGCGGACGCCGTCGGCCTCGATCCAGCCTGCGCCGCCCAGGTTAAATACACCGGCTTCCCTGCGCTCAAGGAAGAAGTTGGTGCCGAAGTTGGCCCAGATGTCAATGCCCTTGTCTATGGGCAGAGCCTCATTGACAGGCATGATACCCAGAACCACCATGCGGTCAACATGGGAGTAGACTGCCTGAACAGTATCGGGCTGGTACAGGTTCTGGATGAGGAATTCCTTGCGGAGCTCCTCGGTGGTGTATCTCTTGACATCATTGGGGCCGGTAGAATAGCGAATATCCATTGTATAACTCCAATCAGTTTTTCTGGGTAATGTGGAAAGCGAAGCCGCCGATCTCATTATTGGAATAGACCAGCTTCAGCCTGCCCTCTTCATCATACTGGGCGGAGCTTTCGTCAAACTCGATACCCTTGCTCTCAAGCCACTTGCGAGCCTCGGCAGCGTTGTTTGTGGCAACGGCAAAATGACCGTGGGTGCCGCGGAAGGGCTTTTTCATGATCTCAAACTGCTCGTTTGCAAACCATGAGCCGTCAGTCTCTCTGAGAGGGAAGCCGAACAGCTCGGCCAGAAGCTTCGCTGTTGCCGTCCCCTCTTCCGCACCGGACTGGTTGATGCCGATATGCAGAAGCTCAAATTCAAGATCCTTTGCGTTCATTTAATTTCTCCTTCAAAGCCTATCAGCACAGACCAAGAGCCTGGGGGATGAACATGGACAGCCAGGGCACATAGGTGATGAGCAGCAGACAGATAAGGATGACGATAAAGAAGGGCAGCAGCATCTTGATGATCTGCTCGATCTTGACATTGTGCGTGCGGCAGCCTGCGAACAGGATAGCGCCCACAGGGGGAGTCAGCGTACCAACGCACAGGTTCATGATCATCATGAGGCCGAAGTGGACGGCATGCATACCCCAGGTCTGCACGATGGGCAGGAAGATCGGGGTGAAGATCAGCACTGCGGGAGTGGGGTCCATGAAGCAGCCGACAATCAGCAGGATCACATTCATGATGAGAAGGATGATGTACTTGTTGGTGGTGAGACCCAGGATCGCGTTTGCCACCAGAGTGGGGATGTGGGTGTAGGACATGATGTAGCCCATGATACCGGAAACGCAGACCAGATACTCGATAACCGCAGTGGTCTTAACGCTGTCGAAAATAATCTTGGGCAAATCCTTGATGGTGATGTTGCGGTAGATGAAGCTGAGTATAAGAGCATAGGCCACAGCAATGCCGGAGCCCTCAGTTGCGGTAAAGACGCCGCCCAGAATACCGCCGATAACGATGACGATCATCAGCAGGCTGGGGATGCCTTCCCACAGGGTCTTCAGAACGAACTTGACGGTGTAGCGGTCAGTGGTCACATAGCCGCGGCGCTTTGCCATAACGCCGGCAACGATCATGCAGCCCAGGCCCCAGAGGATGCCGGGGACATAGCCTGCCATGAACAGAGCAGCGATGGACACAGAGCCTGCCACGGTGGAGTAAACGATCATGATGTTGCTGGGCGGGATCATCATGCCGGTCGGGCCGGAGGCGATGTTGCAGACTGCTATGTACTCGTCGGAGTAGCCTTCCTCTTTCTCAAGAGGTCCGAGAATTCCGCCCATTGCCACTGCTGCGGCAACGCCGGAGCCGGACATTGCGCCGAAGAGCATGTTGGCAACGATGTTGGTCTGAGCCAGTGCGCCGGGAAGTCTGTGGGCAACCAGTTTTGCACAGCCCACCAGACGGCGGGCAATACCGCCGGAGTTCATCAGGTTACCGGCAAGGACAAAGAATGGTATGGCCAGAAGAGAGAAAGAGTTGACACTCTGGAACATCTTCTGGGCGGCGACCATCATGGATCCCATATTGGGCATGATGATGACCAGGGCCGCAGTGGAGCCGAAACCAATGCTCAGGCCGATGGGGAAACCGAGCGCCAGGGTTACGAAAATAAGGACGATCATTACGATGCCCGCTATGGCTGTTACTGTCATTTCTGTTTACCTCCCATCATGCTGTGCCGGAAAGCTCATCGCCAAAGTTACGCTTTCCCTCGTGGTAATTCTTTACCGCTCTGACGCAGTTATAAATTGCGTAATAAAGGGTGATGACACCAGTAAAGGGAACGGAAACATACATGACTGCCTTGGAGATCAGCAGAGAGGGGTCAATCTGCACAGCCTGCTTGGTGGTGTAAAGCCAGCCGCCAACGACGCAAACAGCGAGGATAAAAATAAACAGGCAAATATTGCTAATGATCTCCACGATCATATTCATTTTGGGTTTGAACTTGTCCTTGAGTATATCAATGGTCAGATGCTCATTGCTGCCATAGACATAAGCACTGCCGAACATAATCATCCAAACAAAAAGGTACTGGGAAAGGGTGCCGGTAATAGAGCTGGGGGAGTTGAAAACATAACGGGCAACGACCTGATATACGACGATAACGGTCATTGCTGAAAGAATAATCGTAGATACGATTTCAAGAATTTTATCAAAGATAAATTTAATTGTGTCTAATACCTTCACGGAGCGGCCTCCTTTTTTTCCTGTTGCTGTTAGTTTGAAGAAACGGTCCACAGCATGCTGTGGACCGTTATAGGTATCAGCGGTTATTGATCAGCGCTCGGAGAGGATTGCGTCGTAGACGGACTGCGTCAGCTCGTTACGGCCTGCAACACTCTGGATCAGGTCAGCGCAGAGAGCCTGGAACGCGGGAACATCAGCATCGGAGAAGGTAACACCCTGCTCAATAGCCTTTTCCTCGTAGTCAGCGCGAAGCTCGTCGCACAGATCGAACATGTAGGAAATGGACTCGGTTGCCAGACGCTTGAGAGCTTCCTGATCCTCAGCGGACATGGATGCCAGAACGTCATTTGCAATGCAGAGCTCATCGGGGATCATCAGGTGGCCAGTGTAGTTGTAGTAAGGAGCAACCTCGTACTGAACCAGATCGACGTAGGTGATGATGTTGTTCTCAGCACCGTCGAGAGTACCGGTCTGGATTGCAGAGTAAACGTCGCCCTGTGCCATCTCAACGCCGACGCCGCCCATTGCGTTCATCATGTTGATGCAGGTCTCGGAACTCATAACGCGGATCTTCAGACCAGCCAGCTCTTCGGGCGTGGTGACAGGAGCCTTTGCGGTGTAGAGGTTACGAGCGCCGAGGGAGTATGCGGACAGAACGGTAAAGCCGTACTGCTCGGTGGTTGCGTACAGTTCATCCAGCTTGCCGGAAAGGAAGACTCTCTCCTGGTGCTCGATGCTGTCGTACACATAGGGGGTGCCGAGGATAGCGAAGTCAGAAGCATAGTTCTCGATGATGGAGTTTGCAACAAGGGTCATATCGAGAGTACCCATGGTGACCTGCTCCAGAGTCTGAGCCTGGTCACCCAGCTGTGCGTCGGGATAAACTTCGATGGAGTAACGGCCTTCGGTTGCATCGTACAGATCGTCGCTCAGCTTCTCCAGGGTCTTTGCCTCAGGGTTGGTTGATGTCTGGTTGAATGCGCATTTCAGAACGGTCTGACCGACCTTCGCGCCGTCTTCTGCAGACGCTTCGGAAGTTTCGGAAGGTTCTGTCGTTTCGGTTGTTGCGGTCTCGCCGCATGCTGCCAGAGACAGCATCATAACGAGAACCAGCAGCATTGCAATGATGGATTTTTTCATTTGTGTTCCTCCTGTGTTTTTTTATATGTCAAGCGTGTCCGCCGACAATACTTAGTTGGTTCAGACAAAAAGCACATATTCTTTTTGTCTATTCTGACTATATTTTGTTTTTTTCGTCAGTAAAACGTTTTCGGAAACCGGTTTACGAAACCTGCAAAACATATGACCTCATCATGAGATCATGCTTTTTTCCCTTATTTCATAGTGGAGCCTCTGACGATGAGTCTGGTGGGAATCTCCAGATACACAGCGGGCGCATCGTAAGCTCTTTTGCCGCTGATTCTCTCCAGCAGCAGTCTTGCTGACTCTGCGCCGATCTGCTCCGTGTTCATGGCAACAGAGGTGATACCGGGAGGCACCAGATGAAGCCAGCTCCAGTCGTCGAAGGTACAGAGCCCGTAATCCCAACCTATTGAAAGCCCCGCTGCCTGAAAGGCCAGCAGGATATGTCTGGCGGTAACGCCGTTTACCGACAGGATGGCGATGCGTTCACCGGGAAAAGTCTCCCTGAAATCCATTACGCACTTTAAGCAGTCCTCAGCGCTGTCCTTGTCAAATTCGTATATGACAGGCTCAGTGCCCTGTGGAAAGATGCTCTTTATAGCTTCGGAATAGCCTCTGCAGCGCAGTATTCGGGGGGTTATATTGTGGTTTCCCTCAGAGAAAAAGGCTATTCTGGTGTATCCGCAGCTATACAGGAAAGACACGCACTCAAAGGCCGTCTTCCAGTCGGCGGATGTCACCGTGTCGAGCTTTCCTTTCTGCATCAGACCCCTGTCTGCAAGGGTGATGGGCACTCCCCTCTCCTGCGTCTCTATAAGGAGCTGCTCGTTTCTGCCGGGGGAGTTGACAATAAGCCCGTCCACCTGATTTGCAAGAAAGCCCTCTATGGCGCTTCTCTCTTTTTTCGGATCCTCCCCGCTGTCTGCAAAAAGAACCTGATATCCCGCAGCTTCACACACGCGGGTGATTCCTTTTAAAAGCAGTCCGGAAAAGGGGCTGCTGACATCTCCGATAATGCAGCCAATGAGCATGGAGCGGTTTGCCTTCAGGCGCTGGGCAGAGCGGTTGGGGCGATAGTCAAGCTCTTCTATTACCTTGCGTATGCGTTCCCTGGTCTCGACGGAAATATTTTCAAACTTTCCGTTAAGGTAGCGGGATATGGTGGTCTTGGAAACTCCGCAGAGTTTTGCCACCTGATCTATGGTAACTTTTTTATCCTGCTGAACGTCCACATTATCTCCAGTTTCATAGCTTTTACTGAAATTGATATTAACACCCCTGCCGGTTTTTGTCAACCATGTAAACGTGGCAAGGAAAAATTTTGTTACTAAATTAACGCCCTCAGGTTTCGAAGGCTCTCAGTTTTTCCCGGCGCTCCTTCCAGTCCGGAAGCCTCTCGGACAGGGCTGTGTAAAAGGCCCCGGAATGGTTTGGCTGCAAAAAGTGCGTGAACTCGTGGTACACCACATATTCCATGCAGTCCGCGGGTACCTGTGCCAGAACCGTACTGAAGGTCAGCACACCGCTTTTCGGTCGGCAGCTTCCCCAGCGGGACTTCATCTTTCTGAATTTTATTTCCGGGAAGGCTATACCGCAGTCCCGAAATTGGGGATACACCGCGCTGCAAATATCGGTCACGGTCTGCTGGCATATCTGCCGCCGCAGCTTTTCCAGGGTCTTTTCTTTCAGGGCTTCATTCTCCGGGTCGGTAATGGTGAGCCGAACACCGTCCCCCTCAAGTACAGCGGAATTTTTTCTGCCGCAGCAGACCGTCAGCGGCAGTCTCTCCCCCAGAATGGTGATATATCCTCTGTCTGAGAGCGCATGCCTTGTCTGGGCAAAGCGGTCTATGGCCCCAAGGATGTATTCCGCTTTGGTCTGCATGAAGCTCTCGATAAAATCCAACGGTACTCTCCCGCCGGCGGAGACATGCACACTGCCGTCGGGCCGGATGCGCAGGTTTACGTTTTTTACATTCTTTCTCTCCAGCTCATAGCAGATCCGCCTGCCGCAGAGGATAATGCTTCTCTCCATCGCGCGCTTACCGGGCGTAGATCAGTCCCACAACCCAGTTTGACAGCTTTCTGGGCAGCAGCTTTGCCAGCATTGCCGCCCCCTTGTAGGCAAGCCCCAGCGCCGCCATAGGACGGCTGTTCTTTCTCAGAGCCATGCGGGCCACATAGGCCCCTGCCTGCTCGGGCTTCATGCCGGTGCGCTCGTCGTGCTCCATCACCGCAACCGATCTTGCAATACGGCCGGAATATACATCGTCCCCTTCACCGGACTTGCGCCGGTTGTCGGTAAAGCCGGAGGCAATGTCTCCTGGCATGATGGCGCAGACCGTTATGCCGTAGGGTCTGATTTCGTTCTGGAGCGCCAGCACGTAGGCGTTTATGGCGGCCTTGCTGACCGAATACCAGAGCTGGAAAGGAATGGGCAGTATGCCCGCAATGGAGCTCATGCACACGATGCGGCCCTTTCCCCGCTCGCGCATATAGGGCAGCACTGCCCGGGTGGCGTTGTCCATGCCGAACAGGTTCAGCTCCAGCTGGGCATGGGAGTCCTCCGTCCTGGTAAGCTCTGCCGCGCCGGAAATGCCGAAGCCCGCGTTGTTTACCAGGATGTCTATCTGTCCTTCCCGCTCGATCACCTGCTCCACGGCGGCGCGGGTCTGTCTCTCGTCGGTGACATCAGCCGTCAGATGTATGATGCCTTCCGCCGGCTTTTCATGCCTTGAAAGCTCATATACCCTGCAGCCCGCACGGCTGAGCGCGGCGGCTGTGCAGCGGCCGATGCCCCCGCTGCCTCCTGTGACGATTGCAACTTTTTTCTCTGTTTTCATGTCCCTTCGCTCCCTTCCAGTATTCCGGTTTCCGGCAGATACTTCAATTTTCGAAAGTATTATAATTTCTTTTCCCGCTCAGGTCAATCACATACAGAAGGAAAAATATTGATTTCCGTCGAATTTCCAAGTATGATGTAGGATAGCAAAGGAGAACAGACTATGTTAAATACGCTTTTTGACAGCTTTGACAACATCATCGTGCTGGACACGGAGACCACCGGCTTCAGCCCACGGCAGGAGGAGATTATTGAGCTTGCCATGCTCCGCATCTCCCGCTCCGGCGACGTGGAGGAGTACGACAAGTTCATCCGCCTCAGCCCGGGTCGCCGCATCCCGCAAAAAATCGTGGAGCTCACCGGCATCACCGACGCCATGCTTGATGGGGAAGGCATCGACAAGGAGACAGCCTGCAATGACCTTTACGGAATGCTGCGTCTGGAAAGGCCGCTGGTGGTGGCGTATAACGCCCAGTTTGACCTGGGCTTTCTCTACTATTTTCTCAGCGGCTTCGGAAAGGCCCAGGTACTGAAAAACATCCGCCTGCTGGATGCCATGACCGTATACAAAGATCGCCGCCCCTTCCCCCACAGGCTGTGCGACGCTGTGGCGGCCTACTCCCTCCAATCTCAGAACACGCACCGGGCCATCGACGACACCAGGGCCACCTATGAGCTGCTGTGTGCCATGGATGAGGAGGAGAGCGATCTGCACCGCTACATCAATCTCTTCGGCTACAACGCTAAATACGGCGTCTCCGGTCAGCGGATTTCCTCTGTCACCTACCGCCCCCAGGGCTACGAAAACAAGGTCAAGCTGTATCTGAAACCCTGAACAAAAACCGTCCCCGGAACCATATGGTTCTATGTGTCAGAGAATTCCTGACCGTTATACGCTTCATATCCCCACTCCCCCGCACATATACATGAAACACGAGAGTATGGGGAGTGGTACATGTGCATACTAATATTGAACAACGTGCCTGTGATCTGGCTGTGTATATCATCGAGAACAAGTCCACCGTCCGCGCCGCCGCCGCACAGTTCGGCATTTCCAAATCCACCGTACATAAGGATATCACCGAGCGGCTGCCCAGAGTGAACCCGGCGCTGTACCGGCAGGTTCGGGAACTGTTGGATCTGAACAAGGCGGAGCGGCACATCCGCGGCGGTCTTGCTACCAGAAGGAAATACAAAGGTGAATAATTCCAAAGAAAAAACAGCCACCCCAGATGGGGTGGCTGTTTTTGGTGGAGAGCAGCGGACTCGAACCGTTGACCTTCCGCGTGTGAGGCGGACGCTCTAACCAGCTGAGCTAGCCCTCCGTAGCCCGTATATGATAGCACATCCTTTTTCATATTTCAAGAGGGAATTTTTCATGTGCGGCACATTGCCGCTGAACCTGTCAGCCGTTTTTCAAAAAAACGGTTCCTTTGGCGCCGGTGACGGTGAAGTTCTGCAGATAGATGATATAGCTGTCGCTGTAAAGGCCATAGGGCCAGATAACCGTCCGATCTCCCTTGGGCCAGAATTCCAGCGTGTCAGAGACAGGGTTGATCTCCGTGCCCGACACCGTACCGGTATATTGCAGTGTGGTAAAATCCACATCAAAGCTGCCGCTGTTTACCACGCCGTCAGCTGTAAATGTAATTTCCATGGTATCCTTGTATTTCGAGGAATTTGCAGCAGTATAACCCTCCTTAAGGGCAAGGCCATAGGCTACCTGCACCGACGTGACATCTCCATTATCGTTTTTAAAATACGTGGTGTATTCCCTGTATTCAAAATAGTCGTACAGATTATCCAGCGTTATCTTGACCTCAGTGACCGGCGAAGAAACCTGCGAAACGGTCTGAGTGGTCTCAGGTTCGGCTGTATCCTTCTCCGCGCAGGCGCAGAGGAATATTGACAATATTACAGTGAAAAGCAAAATACCTGTTCTCTTCAAAATTTCATCCTCCGGCAGATAAATGCCATCCTCATTAAACGCAGATTCATGTTTTCCGTGACCTTACTATATCACAAACACACATTGTTTTCAACAAAGCCTTCTCTTTTTAATAATGAATAAGATATGCAAAAGGGACCTCTCTTTTGCGCTTTTACCTGCTTTCCAAAACCTTCATACTTCTCAAATAAGAGTACGCAGGTAAAAATGTCCCCGCCGCGTTATTCACTACCACACGGACATATTTCAAATCTGCATGGGGAGAGTCTGAGAGGCGATTGGTTATTCCCTCACAGCATCATTGAGCGAAGCGGAACATATCACGCCGTTTTGCGGCGTGGAGTCACCAAAAAGAAAAGACACGCCAAAGCGTGTCTTTTCTTTTTGGTGACCCGGAAGAGAGCTTAAGCGAACACGAATCTGTTTCTCCGCTGATAGCCGCATCTGTATCAGATAGAGACACATTGATTTCGTTATTCTTCCCTGTGTAATTGCAAACGATTCGGATAGAAT
>CAZESU010000022.1:0-24043 GCA_964515275.1 uncultured Oscillospiraceae bacterium | reverse complement strand
AAAACCCTCAACTGTGCGAATAAAAAACATCTTTTTTGACATTAGCACAATTGCCGCAGATAATTGTGCTAAAGATACGTAAATTATTTGCCGGATTTGAAAACTTATGATTTGACAAGAGGGGCAATGTGTTTTATGGTAAAAGTAAAGAATACTTTAAGGATGGCTGAGATTATGAAAATTGCAATATGCGATGACGTCCCAGAATTCGGCTGTGAACTGAAATGCAAAGTAGAAGAAATATGTGCGAAGAATGACTGGTCTTTAGAATATACAGTTTTTACATCGCCAAGGGGAATGCTTGCGGAGGACCTGTCTTCTTTTCAGGTGATTTTTCTGGATATAGACATGCCGGGGATAAACGGCCTTGAGGCGGCAAAGGAGCTGAGAACAAGATATCCCGATGTGATCCTTGTATTTGTGACGGCGTTTATTGAGTATGCACCCGCCGGATATCATGTGGAGGCATTCCGGTATTTATTGAAGCAGCAGATCAATGACAACTTGCCGCATGTAATGGCAGATATTCACCATAGGCTGCGCGAATCGGCAGACACAATATCCGTTGAACTCAAATCAGGGTCAACATTGATTCCACTGAAAAAAATCATGTACCTTGAGGGGACAGCGAATCGAATGGTTTTGTTCCATGTTGACTATGACAGCCGTCCAATCGAAGCCGTCGGGAAGCTGACAGATTATGAGCAGCGCTTAGAAAGTAAGGGCTTCCTTCGACTTCAAAAGAGCTTTATTGCCAACATGTCGCAGATCAGCAAAATCAGCAGCTATCAGGTAACCTTGCGGAACGGAGTCACATTAAAGGCCTCTGAGAAATACTACAAGCAGGTACATGCCTCATTCCTCCAGTGGAAAGGACAGTATTTATGAGTGTAGCAGTTGCAAATTTTTTTAATGTAGCGCTTATTCTTTTAGAAGATTGTATGCTGTTTATTCTGGCCAGCGGCTTTTTTCAAAGAAAACGGTCAAATGTATATACAGCAATTTCTTTCATTTTGACTTCGCTGTTATCTTGTGCAATCATATTCTTTTTTGGAAACATTGTCCTTGTAAAATATGTGTTGTTGACGGCTCTTTTAGCACTGTGGGTATTTTTTGTATATAATACATCTTTGATAAAAAGCTGCTTTCCGAGTGTATTCTTGATGACGTATCTTACAGTCATTGACAATGCTGTGCTTGCGTTAGTCAGCACCATAATGGGAAAGGAAGCCCAAGAGCTCATAGGAACACCGGAATCCTATTATTTGATTTGTTTTTTTACAAAGACTTTGGAGTTGTTCGGAATCGTAATAATACGCACATGGCTGGGCCGCCATTTTTCAAACGCATACTTGTCTGTTTTCGATTGGCTTAAAGTCTCGGCTTTTCCACTGGCAATCCTTTTCGTATCCGTTTATTTACTGCGAATTTATTACCTTGCCCCAAGCCTGTCGTATGAGCTCGCGATTTGTAATGCCATTTTGCTGGTGCTGGATTTGGTCTCCATATTGATCCTGAGGTTTTTAGAACAGCAGCAGAAAGCGGTCAGGGACAATATCATTCTTCGCCGAAATATAAAGACGGAGCTTGACAATATAGAAGCATGGAGAAAAGCCTACGACGGGCAGAGAAAACAGACGCACGATTTTCAAAACCAACTGCTTGTAATTTACGGCCTTGTGAAAGAGCAGGCACCGAAGGAAGAAATCCTCGCGTACATCAAGCGCCTTCAGAATGTTGAACTTCCCGAAACTATGATGGTAAAAACCCATCGAACCGTGGTAGATATTATATTGAATCAGAAATATGCCATTGCGGAAAGCAGGGAAATCCGCTTGCTGTTCCAACTTGATGACCTGTCTGCGTTCCCGCTGCCGGATGACGCTCTGATCATCGTTCTATCAAACCTGATCGACAATGCCATTGAAGCGTGCTCAAAAATAGAAAATGCCGACGAACGATTTATTTCACTGAAAATGAAAGTAGAGCAGATGGCGGCGTTTATATATATTGAGAATCCGACGAGAGAGCCGGTACATATTGTAGGCAACAGGATCGTTACGACAAAAAAGAATCCTCTCGAGCACGGTTACGGCCTGCAAAACATTACCTCTGTTCTGGAACAAAACAATGCGGTTTACTTGCTGAATTATAATAAGGATAATCACGTCTTTTCTTTCTCAGCGCAGATTGCCATAGACCAATAAGAATAAGAAAAAATATGCTAAAACAGCGGAGCCGAGGAAGCTCCGCTGTTTTATACTCATTCTTGATTCAATGCTTTCATCAAGAATACGCATGCTCGCATCGTGCTTAGGCACGCTGCGCCGTCTCATGCAGAACCTTGCGCGCTTCGCGCGATAAAAATCTTTTTAAAGATAAAGATTTTTATAAGGTTCTAGTCTCATACCCTTTTCACTGCAAAATATGCCCTTTTCACTGCAATTTTTACACAAGGCATGATTTATTTGTTATTATCTGCTTGGGTGAAAAAAGGTGATACGGAGAGAAGCGGAGAGACTCACAGAGATATGCTGTAAAAGGAACTGGATCGACGAGGACGCCCGTGCATGGTGCGTCTACGCGCTGGAAAAATGGATCGGGCTGTCCCTGTTTTTCACGGCGGTATTGGTATGGATGCTACTTTCAAGGCGCTATGTTGAGACGGTCGCTTTCCTTGGCCCGTTCTATCTTATTCGGAGAAGGATGGGCGGCTGCCATGCCAAAAGCACTTACGCCTGCTTTTTCATCAGCCTCGGGCTGCTGGTGTTTGTGAGCCGCTTTTTGGGCGACTGGCTCATGCTGCTGCCGCTCCGGCTGCTTCTTATGCTGGACAGCACGGTAACAGCAATCCTCCTGGTACTAAGCCCAGCCTATCCACCGCAGGTAAACTTCGGCGAAGCCGAAAAGAAAGCCAACAATAAAAGAAAAAACATTTTGCTTATTGCGGTGCTTCTGGTTCAACTCGGTTCCGTTTGCATTGTTGATATCTGCTTCCTTTCGCATAGCTTTTGCGGGCTGACGCTATCTGCCAGCACCGTTATCATCCAAAAAACTATTTTGAAAAGGAGCGCACAAGATGAAAAGACTTGAGAAAGCAGCAGCAAAGGCAGTAAACACTGTTATCAACATCGAGACCTTCGGCTGGCCTCCCGTGTGTATGGGATCAATGTACCAACCGACCAGACCGCAGGGGAAGCGGGAAAGGAAAGAGAAAGAAATCAAGTGTGGTAACAAATAATTACCCGGTTAGTCTTTTGTAGAGGACTATTCGTTTGCTTAGTTGGGTAATCAGCCTCACTTCTTCCTGAGTCAGGAAATGGCTCCTATATGCCGGAGACATTTTATGACAGGATAAAGAGTAATATGATTATGCGGCGTAACCCATTTTACTAGCCGGGCTTTCCCAAAAATTTAATGGCAGCGGGGAAAATACGTGGGCTGAATTAAGGTTTCATCTTACTGAAGACGAAGAGTAAAACATATGGACACATAAATATAAACACAAAAAAGGAGAAACGTAAATGAAAAAGAAGCTTATATCAATGCTTTTGGTTCTGGCAATGGCTATTTGCATTTTTCCCATGAGCGCATTTGCGGAGGGTGAGCCTCAAGCCCCTTTCGATACGACATTATCAAACTCAGGTATCGCGCCTTTAGCAATGAATTCCGCTCCACCGTCTGACTTCCATTATGTTTACCAGATTAGTGGTAACACATCGGTCGACACGACGATAAGCAATATCGCCCTTGCCACTGTTTCCTTTGCAGTAGGGTTTATTCCGACCGGAGCGTTTGTGGCCTTCGCTATTGGTGTCGCAAAAGAGCTTCTCGATTTTTACTCTGAGAGTCCTACCTTGGAGGGAGACTATATTAAGTATGTTTATCGACCGGATGATCCGTTCCTCTACCCAGCTGTTGACTCGTGGGTGCGAATAGCATACTATGCTGATGCCAATCAGGACGGGGTAAAAGAATATATTGGGGAGTACTGCTATTATGAAACTATCGTTTTACCGAAAAGTGCAGATATGGCTGCTTAGAGAATGAGAAAGATATGTAAAGTATTGATCCTGATCATCTATTTCGCGGTTGGTATTATGATTGTTATGGGCTGTTATTTTTTCATGGGTTGGTTTGTACCCAAACCATGGCCAGGTATTGTCAGCGCATCAGCAGCATTGCTTTTAAACGAAACGCTGGGACGGCAGCTGTTCTGTCGGCTATGGGGGGTAGATCGAGGCAGTATTTTGGAGTTCTTCAAGAAAAAATAAGGCATCAGTCTTTCCCAGAAAACAAAACGGTGTGCCGTCCATTTTCATGGGCGGCACACCGTACAGTAATGGGACACTCCATTATGCCGGAGTTTGGGTTCCGCTATTGTTTGCGCTGATGCTCTGGCGGCAAAAGAGTGTTTAACCCCGAAAAGCTCAAAGACAATGCACTAATCAACATTACTGTCGACAGCGGACAGGGATATGTATATGGCGATAATGCGATAGAGGACACG
Source organism: uncultured Oscillospiraceae bacterium (assembly GCA_964515275.1). Taxonomy (GTDB): domain Bacteria; phylum Bacillota; class Clostridia; order Oscillospirales; family Oscillospiraceae; genus Limivicinus. The sequence continues at coordinate 19,533 of CAZESU010000022.1, read as the reverse complement.
ATCAATCTTATCCAATCGCGTGCAAGTATTTATATGTCAGAACAGTATGGTTGATATGCGTCTAACACAATCACAGCTTGAAGTTTTGCATATTCTATGGGTTTCAGGCACTCCGTTGTCCTTACGGGAAATCTCGGAGCGGCCAGAGCGTCGGAATTGCTGTTGCTGCGAAGGCTGGCAGAAATGACTACAACTTTTTTGCTCATTTTGCTTGTTCCTTTCTTTTTCCGATCTGCGCTTCTGCTTATTGCAGCGCCCGGTACTGGGCATCGTCCACCGGCTCCAACCATTCGTTGGAACCGTTTTCGCCGGGCACCTCCACGGCCAGATGGCTGAACCAGCTGTCCGGCGCCGCGCCGTGCCAATGCTTTACACCCACAGGAATGTTGATGCAGTCGCCGGGCTTCATCTCCACCGGCGGCTTGCCCCATTCCTGATAATAGCCCCGGCCTGCCACGCAGATCAAAATCTGTCCGCCGCCCTTATCCGCATGATGGACATGCCAGTTATTTCTGCATCCCGGCTCAAAGGTCACATTGAAAATTCCAAGCTGCTGGGCTTCGCTGCCGACGCCTTTGACCCCGAACTGGATATAGCCAACTGTGAGACGATCGTCTGCGTGGGCAATGGCCTTAAGGAAGAGGCTGCTCTTGAAAGATACAGAGAGCTTGATCAGCTTCTCGGCGGCAAACTGGCATGCACCCGTCCCATAGTTGACCGTGAGCTGCTGCCTTACAAACTTCAGGTAGGCCAGTCCGGCGTTATGATAAAGCCCAAACTCTACATTGGATTCGGTATCTCCGGCGCAGTGAACCATGTGACCGGTGTTGACGCTGAAAAGTTCATTGCCGTCAATAAGGACCCCAATGCTCCCATTTTCAACTACTGCGACTACGGCATAATAGGCGATATGGATGAGATCTGTGATGCCATGATTGCCGCTTTGAAAAACAAGTAAACAGATACCTTACGACATTCGTCGTTTTGTTATACCTCTTTCCACCCCCAGCAGCCGCCTCGCGAAAAGCGAGGCGGCTTATTTTATTTTCCTGTGCTTACGGCGTGTGCACAAAGGGAATATCTCCGGCTTTGTGTGCATATTATATTCGGTAAGCAACTTCGCTTTTGTGGGGTGAATAAAATGTGCGGCATTTCGGGATTTTGCAGCTTCAAAGAAAACTATATCTGTGACAGGGAAAAGTGGACCCAGGTACTCATAGACATGCGCCGTTCCATCTCCCATCGCGGCAGTGACCAGGCCGGGGAGTATCTGAACGAGAACACAGGTCTTTCTCATACCCGGCTCTCCATCCGTGACGTGGACGGAGGCATACAGCCCATGATTCGCCGGGCGGAGGGCTTTGACTATGTAATCGTGTATAATGGGGAAATCTACAATACCGACGAGCTGGCGCCAAAGCTTGCAGAAAAGGGCTATGACTTTCAGACCACCTGTGACACGGAGGTGATCCTCTACGCATATATGGAATACGGCCCGGACTGTGCCTCCATGCTGAACGGCATCTTTTCCTTTGCCATATGGGACGGCAAATTGCGCCGCCTGCTGTTGTGCCGGGACAGATTGGGTGTAAAGCCCCTGTTTTATACCATAAAAGACGGCTTGTTGGTGTTCGGCTCTGAGATCAAGGCCCTGTTTTGCCATCCCGAGATAAGCCCGGAAACAGATGAGGACAGTTTCCGGGAGATATTTGCTATAGGCCCTGCCAGAACGCCGGGAAACGGTGTTTTTAAAGGCATAAAAGAGCTTCTGCCCGGCCAGCTTGCTCTGTTCACAGAGAATGGCTTTGCGGAGCACAGCTATTGGACCCTGGAGGCGGCTCCCCACACAGACAACTATGAGCAGACTGTGGAGAAGGTCGCCTTCCTTGTCCGTGATGCCATTCGCCGCCAGATGGTCTCCGATGTGCCCGTATGCAGTTTCCTGTCGGGCGGACTGGACTCCAGCGTAATCACCGCCGCAGCATCCCGATATATGGAGGAACAGGGCGGCAGACTCAATACTTTTTCCTTCGACTTTACCGGCAACGACCGGTTTTTTGTCTCAAATTCCTTCCAGCCCTCCCGGGACAGACCCTATGTGGATGTGCTGCTGGCTCTGCTGCCGGTGCATCATACTTATCTGGAATGTGATGAAAAAACCCTTGCCGCGTTGCTGCCGGCTGCGGTCATCGCCCGTGACCTGCCGGGCATGACCGATGTGGACGCCTCTCTGATGTATTTCTGCCGTCTGGTAAAGGAGCACAATAAAGTCGCCCTGACTGGGGAGTGCGCCGATGAAATATTCGGCGGATACCCCTGGTTTTACAGGCGGGAGCTTATGGAGGCCGACGGCTTTCCCTGGTCTCACGATATGGCGGCAAGGATGTGCCTTTTAAAGGACGGGGTGATCGAAAAACTCTGTCTCGAGGACTATGCCCGGCAGAGGTATCGCGACGCGGTCAACGCAGTACCCCGCCTCCCAGGAGAGAGCAGGGAGGAGCAGCGGCGCAGGGAGATAAGCTGCCTTAACATTCGCTGGTTCATGCAGACCCTGCTTGACCGGATGGACAGAGCCAGCATGTCCTTCGGCCTTGAGGCAAGAGTTCCATTTGCTGACCATCGGATTGTGGAGTATCTCTACAATGTGCCCTGGCACATGAAATACCGGGAGGGGCACGAAAAGGCCCTGCTCCGGGATGCCTGTGAAGGACTTCTCCCGCCGGAAATCCTGTACAGGAAGAAAAGCCCTTACCCCAAGACCTATGACCCGGCCTATGAGAAAACCCTGGCAGAGAGCTTTATCGCTATGCTGGATGACTCCTCCGCACCCATAAACCGCTTTCTCGACCGGGGAAAATGCCTGAACTTTCTCAGCTCGCCCAAAGACTACGGGCGGCCCTGGTTCGGGCAGCTGATGGCGGGGCCTCAGATGCTCGCCTATGTGCTTCAGATCAATTTCTGGATGGAAGAGTATAAGCTGACTTCGTAATATGGGAGGTGGTATCATGCTTAAACTTTCCGGCTGCCCGGATGCGGTGGCCTGTGTAAAGGGCGGCGAGCAGGCGGCCTGTCTCTCCGGCAGAGTTAAATTTTATCAAAGAAAAGAGGGCGTTCTGGTGGTCGCCGATGTGAGCGGCTTGCCCCGGGAAAACGAGACGGGTTTTTTTGCTTTCCATATCCATGAGGGTGGGGTCTGCTCCGGCAAAGATTTTGCAGACACAGGGGGACACTTTAATCCCCGGAACGGTGCCCATCCGAACCACGCCGGGGACCTGCCCCCGCTGCTGTCCAGCAATGGGAGAGCCTGTCTTGCATTACTGACAGACCGCTTTTGCGTAAAAGATGTAATTGGACGCACAGTGGTGATTCACGGCGGCCCGGATGATTTTCACACCCAGCCATCGGGAAACGCCGGCACCAAGATTGCCTGCGGGGTCATCTGCCGGAAGTAATAATTTTTTCTGCGACTCACATACTAAGTTCCGGTGATGAAAATGATAAATTCAATCTGGGCGAATACGACGGAGTTGCCTGTCTTTCCAACGCTGGAGCGTGATCTGAAAACCAGGATTCTGATCATCGGCGGGGGAATGGCGGGACTGCTCTGTGCTTATGCCCTGAACAGAAACGGGGCGGACTATGCGCTTATCGAGGCGGACAGTATTTGCAGCGGTGTTACCCGCAACACTACCGCCAAGATAACCAGTCAGCACGGTCTCATTTACGACAAACTCCTCAGCCGGTACGGCAAAGACACAGCCCGGCTTTATTATGAGGCAAACGAGACCGCCATTAAAAAATACCGGCAGCTTGCGGAGAGCTTCCCCTGCGAACTTGAAACGAAGCCCGCCTATGTGTATACTGCCGGCGATACGAGAGACATCCAAAGGGAACTTCAGGCGCTGGAGAAAATAGGGGCCCGGGCTGAGTATGCCGAAAATCTGCCCCTGCCCTTTGAGACTACCGGCGCTATCAGGTTTCCCGATCAGGCTCAATTTCATCCGCTGCTGCTTGCAAAGGGCATAGCACCGGGGCTGAATATCTATGAGCACACCACGGCCCGCGCCTTCGAGGGCAATACCGTATATACCGATTCCGGCAGGATAGAGGCGGAAAAAATCGTTATTGCCACCCACTTTCCTGTTATTAATAAGCACGGTGGGTATTTCCTGAAAATGTATCAGGACAGATCCTATGTGCTGGCACTGGAAAATGCCCAGGACCCGCAGGGTATGTATATCTCCGCAGAGGGGGACGGACCGTCGCTGAGAAGCTGTAACGGACTGCTGCTTTTTGGCGGCGGCGCCCACCGCACCGGCAAAAAGGGAGGCGGCTGGGAACAGGTGGAGGAAATGGCCCGGCTTTATTATCCCAAATCTACGATCAAATACGGCTGGGCGGCACAGGACTGCATGACTCTGGACGGTATTCCCTACATCGGACGCTGCGGGAAGAATACGCCAGACCTGTATGTGGCGACAGGCTTTAACAAATGGGGCATGAGCTCTTCCATGCTGTCTGCCATGATATTGGGCGATCTGCTTTTAAAACGGGATAACCCCTATACCAAGGTGTTCTCGCCTCAGAGAAGCAGTCTTCATCCGCAGCTTTTTCTGAATGTGTTTCAGGCGGCGGCAAATCTGCTGACCCCCACAAAGCCCCGCTGCCCCCATATGGGCTGTGCTCTGAAATGGAATGAGCAGGAGCGCACATGGGACTGCCCCTGCCACGGCTCACGCTTTGAAGAGGACGGCACCATCCTTGACGGACCTGCCACCGGCGATCTTCCTTGAAAAATTGTTTTGGCACCAGACTCATTTATGTGCGGCAGACGTGCCTGCCGCACATATCTGCGCCCTCATACATATAATGTCTTGTCAAGCCAGGTTACGAGGAGGGCTTAATATATGAAATGTACTCAGGATTATGTGGTAGATTCTTTGGAACTGCATCTTTTCTTTGCTCGTATCATGAAGGAGCACTCGCTTTTTCTAAAGGCAGGCTTTCTGCCGCCGGGTGCGGCCTTTGCCAGAGAGAGCGAGATGTTTCTCCGCCGCTTTGAGGCACTGCTGTCCCGCGCTATCTCTCTCAGCGACGGCGTCGTCCGCCGCTGTGTTCTGGACAGCGGAGAAGTGTTTACCGAGTTTACAGACAAGGCCGAGAGCCGGACTCAGCGGCTCACCGGCATTACCATTGACAGACATCTTACCTCCCGTGTTATGTGTCTCAACGGCAGCGATTGCGGGGCGGAGCTGTGTATACCCCAGAGCCTTGTACATCAGGTGCGCCGGCTGAACAGGGACGCACTGCGGCTTGTGGAAGGGCTTATCTCCCTGAAAGAGCGTATATTACACAGCGTGGAGTGCTGCAGCCTGTTTACCGCAAACTACCCGCTGCTCATTGAGCATATCCTGCGCGAGGCGCAGCTCTATCGCTCAAAGCTTATGGAACTGGAGGGAATGCAGACTGACTGCCCCTGCCAGGAGCCCGACGGCGGCGAGGAGTTCTGGAACCGTATTATGATGGAGCACGCGCTGTTTATCCGGGGCTTGCTAGATCCCAGTGAAGATACTCTTATCTGCACCGCCAACGACTTTGCCGGAGACTATAAACGTCTGCTTGAAAGTTCCGGCCGTAGCGGGGAAGTGGAGCTTACCCGGAAATTCAGAGATTTTAAAAGTGCGGGGGTGGACGGCATCGAGCAGTGTCAGATACGTGGGCTCATCCTGCCTCTGCTTGCAGATCATGTGCTCCGCGAGGCCAACCACTATCTGCGCCTGCTGGGCAGCTGAGGATGAATCGGCAGGCATATCAGAGGGTCAGTACCCTCTGATTTTTCCCATTTTTCCCGGACAAGCCGAAAAAAGATTGAATTCGCATGACACATAAGGCCGATTTGTTCATTTACTTTTTTTGCGCGGTATGTTAGAATAATCAAGAAAAGTATCGGCATTTGCCGCCATATCCATGTAAATAACGGACGACGGGGGGAATGCGTCGCCGTTTAATAAAAAAATGAAAGGACGTATCACATGGACAAAAAGTATAATGCTCTATTTACCCCGTGGAAGATAGGCAATGTGGAGATCAAAAACCGCATTGTTCAGTGCTCCATGGGCGGCACCTCCCTGTTCGGCTGGCTGGAGCCCAACCACTTCGACAAGGAAGCAGCCTACTTCCTGCTCAACAGAGCACAGGACGGTGTGGGCCTGATCCTGCCCGGTATGCAGTGTGTTCGCGACCAGTTGGGTATCCCCGGCAGAAAGTGGCTGTATCAGAACGACCAGATGTTCAAGCAGCTCAAGGAGTACATGGTGGAGTTCCATAAGACCGGAGCAAAACTGTTCATTCAGCTGGCAGCCGGCATGGGTCGTTCCATGGCTATCAACGGCTGGATGACCACTCTGGCAAAGAACGATGTGCTCAATAAGCTGGCAAGCCCCATCGTCGATGTTCAGTACTGCTGCGCATCCGCTTCCGAGACCCCCAACCGCTGGGCTGAGGACGTTATCTCCCGCCCCCTGACTGTTTCTGAGATTCATGAGATGGTCGAGGCCTTCGGCAAGACCGCCAAGAGACTGAGAGAGGCTGGTGTTGACGGTGTCGAGATCCACGCTGTCCACGAGGGTTATCTGCTTGACCAGTTCACCATGAAGAACTGGAACTTCCGTACTGATATGTACGGCGGCTCCTTCGAGAACCGTTTCCGCTTCCCTGTTGAGATCGTACAGGCTATCAAGCGTGAAGCAGGCAATGACTTCCCTGTATCTCTCCGTTACTCCGTCGTCTCCAAGACCAAGGCCTGGGGCAAGGGCGCAATGCCTTATGAGACCGACTTCGAAGAGTTTGGCCGCGACATGGAAGAGTCCGAGAGAGCTATCAAGTATCTGGGCGACGCAGGCTACGACATGTTCAACTGCGACAACGGTACATACGATGCCTGGTACTGGGCACATCCGCCTCAGTACATGCCCGACAACTGCAACCTTGAGTATGTAAAGCATATCAAGAAGTTCACCGACAAGCCCGTGGTCTGCGCAGGCCGTATGGATCCTGTCAAGGCTGCGGAGGAGATTGCTGCCGGTACCATCGATGCAGTTGCCATCGCACGTCAGAACCTGGTCGACCATGAATGGGTTCACAAGATCCAGGAGGGCCGTCAGGACGAGATAAAGCCCTGTATCCGCTGCCATAACGGCTGCTTTAACTTCTCCAAGGCCAAGGGCACTGCCAACATGCAGAAGCTGGACGACTCTCTGCACCTTGCCCGCTGCGCTCTGAACCCCACCACCATGCAGCACAACAAGTATAAAATTGTCCCCACCAGGAAGCCCAAGAAAGTGGCTATCATCGGCGGCGGCATTGGCGGCATGGAGTGCGCTCTGGTGCTTCTCCAGCGCGGTCATAAGCCTGTCATCTTCGAGAAGACCAACGAGCTGGGCGGCCTGTTCCTGACTGCTTCCGCTATGAGCTTCAAGGAGAACGACAAGGATCTCATCGCATGGTACAAGAGAGAAATCGAAAAGAACGGCGTTGAGGTTCACTTTAACACTGAGGTCACCGATCTTGGTACTCTCCGCGGCTTCGATGAGATCATCGTTGCCTCCGGTTCCGTGCCCAGAACCATGCCCATGATCCCCGGCTTTGAAAAGTGCCTGAACTTCACTCAGCTCCTCAAGGAGCAGGCTCCTGTGGGAGACAAGGTGCTCTTCATCGGCGGCGGCCAGTCCTCCTGCGAGGCTGCTTACGACCTGATTCTTCACGGCAAGCACCCCATCATTGTTGAGTATGCAAACGACCTTGTCAATGCACAGGCCACCTGCCTTGCAAACACCTCCTTCCTGCGCGACGCAATGGAGTATCACAAGGTTCCCGTGTATCTGGAGTCCACTGTCACCGCCATTCGTGACGGGTCTGTCACCGTCAAGAATGTGAAGACCGGCGAGACCTTTGATGTCGAGTGCGACAACGTTGTCAACGGCATCGGCTTTGTTCCCACCCCTGTGGGCGGCAAGAACAGCAAGGCCTATCGTGTCGGCGACTGCGTGGCCATCGGCAACCTGCGTACCGTTATCTGGCGCGCATGGGATGTCTGCATGAAGATCTAATCCCATAAAGCAAATGTTTAAGGACGGCTCGAAAGAGCCGTCCTTTTTTAGAGGATGTCCATATCGTATTTTTCAGTGTTTCCTGAAATTCTTCACTCGGAAATTTTTCGCCATGTCTGTTTTAAAGAATGGAAAGAGCCGGTATGTGTCCTTCAGGCGCCGACTTGACTGTTGCCGGAAGGCAGCGCGGCTCCGTTATAGGTGATGTCGCTGTCCGTGCAGACAAATTCAGGCGTGCCGCAGTCCCGAACCGAACACCCGGTAAACACAATGCCGTTGCAGGCGTCGAATCTGGCGGCACCGCTGCTGCACTCATAGATCTCCGTGTTTTTCACATCCATGCCGCTGCAATTGTCGGCGTCAACGCCCAGTATGCCGCAGCCGAAGAGCCCGCAGCTGTCCACCGTCACTGTGCTGCAGCTGCTGAATTTCAGTACGCCGCCGGCGCATACGCCCGGCTCTATGGTGTGGCCGATGGTCAGATCGCTGACGGAGATGTTGTTGCAGTTTTCAAAGCCGAGAACATTTACCATGCGGGGTGCATTGCACAGGGTAGTCAGATCCCGACCCTGACCAATGATTTTCAGGTTTTCCACATTGCGGATAACCAGGCCGGGGCCGTCCGCTTCCCTGTACCAGTAATAGTAGTCGGAGTGGCAGAAGCCGTAGCTGGAAGCCGAACTCAGCTCAAAATTCTCCCCGTCCAGATAAATGGTGCTATTGGGGGCGATGGAAGCCAGAAATTCATCCACGGTATTTACATGGACCTCTGTTGTGCCGTCGGCACCGGTGATGCCCTCGGGGACTGCCGTACGCAGAGGAACGGGGCCGTTGTAGCTTGCAGTCTCCACGGCCATGGCAAGCAGAGCCTCCTCAGTCAGCACCGCACCGTCTGACGACTGAAGCTGCGCCTGCGCATTGTCCGCAATGCAGAGGTTGAGGTATTTGTTGTTGGTAAAACCGCATTGATCCACGATGATCCCATAGCGGTTCAGCCTGAAAAGAGCTTCTGAAAAGCTGTTGTCTTCCACGGCGCAGCCCAGCAGATACATTTCCTTTGAATAGGCGTTGGACATGAGAGTTGCAGCTTTATTGCCGTATATCTCTGTGTTCACAACGGCAAAGCCGCGGCTGTCCATGGCTTGAAACAGGGCAAGGGAAGTGCTGCCGCCGCAGTCATAGATGCGGCAATTTGTCAGACGAACATCGCTGCATATTTTGACGAATACGGCGGAATAGCTGCAGTCAAAAATATCCGAGTTGTTTGCTGTGATATTGCTGCAGCTTTCGGCCTGAATGCCAACCGTTCCGCAACCGTAAAGGGAGCTGCTGTATATGTTTACATTATTGGTGCTGCTGAATTTCAGCACGCCGCCGGAACATTCGACTGGCGCTTCCGTGTGGCCGGCGGTGAGGGAGCTTATGCGGATATCCGAGCAGTTTTCAAAGGAGAGGACATTGGCGTACCGGGGCTGTATGCAAATGGCGCTGTTCTCCCGGCTCTGCCCCTGAATGCGGAGCCCGTCAACACCGGTTATGATCAGCTCATATCCGTCACTCACGGGTTTCCAGCGGTAGTATCCATCTGCCTTTTCCTCGCCATAGTCGGAGGCCAGGGAAAAATCGTAGCTGCCCTCCTCCAGTGTAATGGAGGCACCTGGCGCGATGGCAGCAAGAAAAGCGTCCACACTTTCGGCGCTGACTGCATCGTCGGGGATATTGTTCAATGCGAAGGAAGTACTGTCGTCAGGCTCCGAGCTGGGCTGTGCATCACTGGAAGCCGCAGGACCCAGCACTGCACCGCAGCCGCAGAGCAGCAGTATCACGGCAAGAGCCAGTGCCAGACCGGCCTTGCCTTTCTTTTTATATGTCATAATCTGTTCCAGCCTTTCTTTCAGGTTCCGCTTCTCCATAGCAAAGCTGGTGGCAATCACTGAGGGAGAGCGGGAATGTTCCGCAGCGAGATCAAGCAGCGTTTCACCGTAATTTTGTCTGTCGTCTCTGTCCATGCTGCGCAGCAGATGCTCGTCACAGCTCAGCTCACAGGCCCGATCCAGCTCCCGACGGAAAAGCCGGGTAAAGGGATTGAACCAATGCAGAGAGAATACAAGGACAGCAAACCATTTGAATATCAGATCTCCTCTGCGATAATGGGTAAGCTCATGATTGAATATGTTTTTCAGTCTTTCCGGGCTGTACTCCCTGTCCGGCAGTACCAGTAGCGGATGAATCAGACCCAAAAGTATAGGGGTGTCCACGCCGCTGCTTTTGGCAAGCTCCGGCTTGTTCTTTTGAGGTATGGATATGTAAATCTGCAGTTCTGCATCCGTGGGCATGATCAGATCGCGTCTCAGAATACAGGAAAAGCGCCAGTATCCGGCGAGGTACCACAGCAGGCTGCACACTGCACCGCATAGCCACAGTGCGGCCCAAAAACGGGCTGAGCGAAGAAGATGGAAAGCGAATTCTCCCAGGGAGAAAGCAGAAGGACTTTCATCCGGAGAGACAGGGATGTATTCAGACTTTGCTTTGTTTTCGGTTTCCGACAGGGCAGAAATGGACATGTCGCGTGTTGGCACTGCATTGCGGCTCGCTTCTGCCGCGCTGCCAGAATCCGAAAACGGTATCAATGTGCTTTCGGGCGAGGTATCACCGGTGTCTCCGTAAATGATGATGACCGTGTTTTCCGCTTCTGCCTGTAGCAGCTCTCTTCCAATGAGACCGGGCATGGGCAGTACAAAGCGTAGAAATACGATGAGCCATGCATAGTAGTAAAAGGTGCTTGCAAGTTTTCTGCCGAATATCCGCCGCAGAAGCAGGAGGAAAAGACCCAGCACTGTCCCGCCTGCGGAAAGAGTGAGTAATATACGCAGCACCGATTCCATAGTCATTCCTCCACTTTGAACATGGCTCTGAGCTCGTCCACATCCTTCACACTCAGCCCGTCGGAGCGAACCAGTGCCGCCACCAGATTTTTTGCGCTGCCCCGGTAGAGCTTCCGTATCAGGTCGCCGGTAGCCCAGTCGTTGTACTCCTGTTCACTGACAAGGGGACTGTAATAAAATACGTTCCTCTTTTCCTGGGCCAGTACGCCCTTTGCACAAAGCCGCTGAACGAGTGTTTTTATAGTGGTAGCTTCCCAGCCTTTTCTGCTCTGCAGGCTGCGGCGGATTTCTGTAATGGGCAGGGCGTCCCCTGACTCCCACAGCACATGCATAACCTCCAGTTCGGAATCACTTATTTTTTCTACTGCTTTGTTCATTTCAGAACCTCCCATAACATTAATAGACTACACGCGTCGTCTAAAAAAGTATAGCAGAGCAGACTACAATTGTCAACTGCACTTCAGAAATATTAAGATTTTTTCTGCAAGATCAAACGGGGCCGATGAAAACATCAGCCCCGTTAATGCGTTTATTTGTTTTTGTCACCGGGTTTAAAGACCAGTGATACGATCAGCGCAAAGAACACCGCCGCACAGATCCCGCCTGCTGCGGCGGTAAAACCGCCGGTAAAGGCGCCGAGAAGCCCTGTCTCTGCGACTGCTTTTTTCACGCCCTTTGCCAGCAGATTGCCAAAGCCGGTCAGAGGCACGGTGGCACCGGCACCGGCCCAGTCGGCAAGGGGCTGATAGACGCCCACGGCACCAAGCACCACACCGGCAACAACGTAAATCGTCAGGATACGCGCCGGAGTCAGACTGGTGTAGTCGATCAGGAGCTGACCGAAAACACAGAGCGCGCCGCCGACAGCAAAGGCTTTTATATATTCAAATAAGATATCCATTGCAAACCCCGCTTTCTATGGCGACTGCATGGCAGATACCGGGTATGCTGGCCCCCTGTTGGGAGCTGGTGGGGGACATGAGTGCTCCGGTAGCCGCTACCAGCACCCGCTGCCATACGCCATTGTTCATCGCCGTCAAAATATGCCCGCCCAGCACCGAGGCACAGCAGCCGCAGCCGGAACCGCCGCACCCCACATTCTGCGTGTTCAGGTCAAACATCAATACGCCGCAGTCCATATACCTTGGCCCCAGTTCCACCCCATCGGCTGCAAACAGGTGCTGGAGAATGTCATGGCCCTGTGCACCAAGGTCACCGGTGAAAATGGCATCGTAATATTCGGGACTGCGCCCGGTCTCGGTGAAATGGGCTTTCAGCGTTTCATAAGCCGCAGGGGCCATGGCACTGCCCATGGAATTTGCATCCTTTATGCCGGCATCAACGATCATGCCGGTGGTGACATGAGTCACCTTGGGACCCCGTCCGCCGGCAGCAAGAATCACAGCTCCCGCACCGGTCACAGTCCATTGGGCCGTGGGCGGGCGCTGACCGCCGTATTCCAATGGGAAGCGATACTGTCTTTCCGCCGAGCAGAAGTGAGAGCCGGTGAGGGCGCAGGTTTTTACGGCAAAGCCGCCGTCTATCACCATGGCCGCAAGGGACAGAGATTCCGCCATGGTGGAACAGGCTCCGTACATGCCAAAATAGGGCACCCTGGAGTCCTTCATGGCAAAAGAGGAACTGACGCACTGGTTCAGCAGGTCCCCCGAGAAAATGTAATCCAGTGCCTCCGGCGCAAGCTTTGCCTTACCGCAGGCAATCTGAAAACACTGTTTTATCATGTGGCTCTCCGCCTTTTCCCATGACTTCTCGCCGAAATAGGAGTCGTCGGAGATATAATCGAAGCAGCCTTTCAGCGGGCCTTCGCCCTCTTTCTGCCCGACTACTCCGGCAAAACCGATGATCGCCGGAGGTGTTGACAGCATCACTGTCTGTCTGCCTAATCTTATGCCCATCTGTATACCCCGTTTCATGTTCAGATGGGAATATCTTTCCCGCAAAACAAAAAAATATTGCAATGTACGTAAAATGCTATTGACAAATACCCGGAGGGGGTATATATATACATATACCCCCTCCGGGTATATTTGCAGAAGGAGGAGTAAATATGGAAGAACATGAATGCTGCCAATACAGAAAAAAAGTCAGAACCGAGGAAGAATATAAACGTCTGATTCATCGGCTGAACCGTATCGAAGGCCAGATCAGAGGCATCCGGGGAATGCTGGAAAAAAGCGCCTATTGTATCGATATACTGGCACAGGTGTCGGCTGCAAATGCGGCTTTGAACGCTTTCAGCAAGGAACTGCTGTCGGAGCATATCCGTACTTGTGTTGCACAGGATATTCGGGACGGCAAGGATGAGACCATTGATGAACTGGTAAAGACCCTGCAAAAATTGATGAAGTAAGGCAATACTATTTTTAATGAATTCCGGGAGGTATTCATGAAGCAATATAACGTGACTGGCATGAGCTGTGCGGCCTGCAGTGCCAGAGTGGAAAAGGCCGTTTCAAAGGTGCCGGGCGTCACCTCCTGCTCGGTGAGCCTTTTGACAAATTCCATGGGTGTGGAGGGCACCGCCACTCCCCAAGAGATCATTGCCGCGGTGGAAAACGCGGGCTACGGCGCCAGTGAAAAAGGTGCGGCAGAGAAAAAAGGCGGTTCGGCGGCAAATGGGGAGGATGCCCTGCAGGACAGGGAGACGCCGGTACTGAAGCAGCGGCTGATCTGGTCCGTGAGTTTTCTGCTGGTACTGATGTATTTTTCCATGGGCCATATGATGTGGGGTTGGCCTCTGCCTGGCTTCTATGACGATAACCATGTGGCCATGGGGCTGACCCAGCTTCTGCTGACGGTTATTATTATGGTCATCAATCAGAAGTTCTTTGTCAGCGGCTTCAAGAGCCTGTGGCACCGCTCACCCAATATGGACACACTGGTGGCTCTGGGTGCTACGGCAGCCTTCGTTTACAGCACCTACGCCCTCTTTGCCATGACCGACGCCCAGGTGAAGGGCGACATGGAAGGCGTCATGACCTACATGATGGAGTTCTACTTTGAGTCCGCCGCTATGATTCTGACCCTGATCACTGTGGGCAAGATGCTGGAAGCCCGCTCCAAGGGAAAGACAACCGATGCACTGAAGGGATTGATGAAGCTTGCGCCCAAGACTGCCACGGTGGTACGCGACGGCGTTGAGATGGAGGTCTCCATCGAACAGGTGCGGAAGGGCGAGGTTTTTACGGTCCGCCCCGGTGAAAATATCCCGGTGGACGGCGTGGTGCTGGAGGGCAGCAGCGCGGTAAACGAAGCAGCCCTGACGGGCGAAAGCATCCCAGTGGATAAGGCTCCCGGGGATACGGTCTCCGCCGCCACGCTGAACCAGTCCGGCTATATCAAATGTCAGGCTACCCGCGTGGGAGAGGACACCACCCTGTCCCAGATTATCCAGATGGTCAGCGATGCGGCGGCCACCAAGGCCCCCATCGCCAAGGTGGCGGACAAGGTCTCCGGCGTTTTCGTTCCGGCGGTCATCGCTATTGCTATCGTTACCACCATTGTCTGGCTGCTGCTGGACAGAGGGGTTGGCTTTGCGCTGGCCCGCGGCATCTCGGTTCTGGTCATCAGCTGTCCCTGTGCGCTTGGCCTTGCCACGCCGGTGGCCATTATGGTGGGCAACGGCATGGGTGCCAAAAACGGTATTTTGTTCAAGACTGCCGTCTCCCTTGAAGAGGCAGGAAAGGTCAAAATTGTGGCTCTGGACAAGACCGGCACCATCACCAGCGGCGAGCCCAAAGTGACAGATATGATTCCTGCTGCCGGTATCAGCGAGGAGGAACTTCTCCGCCTTGCCTGTGCTCTGGAGCAAAAGAGCGAGCATCCTATGGCAAGAGCCATCCTTCAAAAAGCGGAAGAGCGGCAGCTTGACGCCGGGGAGGTCACAGACTTTCAGGCTCTGCCCGGCAATGGTCTCACCGCCCGATTGAACGGTGCAGTCCTGAGCGGCGGCAATCTGAAATTTATCGGCACGCAGGCGCAGGTTCCAAACGAGATACAGTCTCAGGCCGAGACTCTTGCAGAGCAGGGCAAAACGCCCCTGTTCTTCAGCCGGGATGGACAGCTTGCCGGTATCATTGCCGTGGCTGACGTGATCAAGGAGGACAGCCCTCAGGCGGTCAAAGAACTTCGGAACATGGGCGTCCATGTGGTTATGCTCACCGGCGACAACGAGCGCACCGCCAAAGCCATCGGCAGGCAGGCCGGTGTGGATGAAGTCATCGCCGACGTTTTGCCCGAGGGTAAGGAGAGCGTGATCCGCAGCCTGAAAGAAAAAGGCAAGGTGGCCATGGTGGGCGATGGCATCAACGATGCCCCGGCATTGACAAGGGCGGATATCGGCATCGCCATCGGTGCGGGCACGGATGTGGCAATCGATGCGGCGGACGTTGTACTGATGAAGAGTCGTCTCTCGGATGTGCCTGCCGCCATTCGGCTGAGCCGAGCCACCCTGCGAAATATCCACCAGAACCTGTTCTGGGCTTTCTTCTACAACACCGTTGGCATCCCTCTGGCTGCCGGCGTGTTTATACCGCTGGGGCTGACCCTGAACCCCATGTTCGCGGCGGCGGCAATGAGTCTCAGCAGCTTCTGCGTGGTCTCCAACGCCCTGCGGCTGAACCTGTTTGATATGCGAAACGCAAGCAAGGATAAGAAAATCAAAGAAAGAAAACACAAGGAGGAAAAAACCATGGAAAAGACTTTGAAAATCGAAGGCATGATGTGCGGTCACTGCGAGGCCAGAGTGAAAAAGGCTCTGGAGGCTCTGCCCGAAGTGGAGCAGGCTGTTGTCAGCCATCAGGCAGGTACTGCGGTTGTCACTCTGAAGGCTGCTCTGGCAGATGCAGCGCTGAAAAAGGCCGTCGAGGATCAGGATTACACCGTCACGGCTATCCAGTAACGTAAAAACAAGAGACAGATGCCCCCTGATGCAGGAAAACCTGCATCAGGGGGCATTGTTTTGCTTTATGGGTTTCGCTCAGCTGGTCACTTCGTCCTTTTCCCTGGTCTGCTTTGCCCTCATTTCAGAGATATGCTTTGCCGCCTCCGGGTAATGCTTCCGGAAATGCTCTTCCAACTCTGCCCGGTGCCCGGCAATATAAGCTGCAGCCTCGGGATGCTCCAGCAAGATCTGCTGTGTCAATCGGTCTCTCTCCCGCTCCAGTTCGCGGAGTATGTTGTCCTCCGGGCGGTCCAGAAGCCTTGACAGAACAGAGAGCCGTTCCTCCAGGTGTGCCAGCACCTCGTCCCGGTCGATCGCGCCGGGCCAATGCCCCTCGTGGAGCAGCAGCTTCAACTCCTGGTCGCGCTGGGACTTTTCCGTATGTTCCAGAGTGCTGACCATCTCACCGGCAAGAGCCTCCATTTTTTCCTCAGCCTCACTGCCGTAGGCCCACTCAAACTCCTGAAGCTGCCTTAACAGCTCCGGCATGCTGCCGCGCATGCTCAGGGGAATAAGCTGTTCTGTCTTTTCATCGGAGAGACCGCACGCAATCAAAGCGGAATAGATGCTACGCCGTACGGCCCCTCGTCTATCAGCTCTTCGGCGCCATAGCGGCGCAGCTCGTCATTTACTTGACCGATATGCTCGGTAAGGTAAAATTTTATCCCGCGGCTCTTCATGGCGCGGAAGAGAATGAGAAGTCTGTCAGAGGCGGTGATGTCCAGACTTACGATGCCGCTGGCATCCACAATGACAGCCTTGGTATCCGGATTTATATGTTCCTCAATGTCCTTCTGGAACAGGGAGATATTGGCGAAAAACAGACTGCCGCTGAAACGATAGATCAGAATGTGGTCAATGGGCTGGGCCTCGCTCATTCTCTCCTGCGGATAAAAGCCGGGCTTGCCCGGTATGATGCCCAGAAAATCCCGCTTTGGCTGAGAGGCACGGCGGATCACATCGGCAAAGGAGAGAATTGCGCCGATCATGACGCCGTATATAGTACCCAGCACCAGAACTCCCAGAAAAGCCGCGATAAAGATATAAAACTCCTTGCGGTCCACCTGAAAAAGGCGCTTTGCCACATCGAATTCCACGGTGCCCAACAGCGCGGAAATGACGATGGCAGTCAGCACAGGCACCGGAAGATACTGAATAAATCCGGTAAAGAAGAGCAGAACCACGCCCATTACCGCAGCGGCAACCAGACTGACAAGTTGACTGTGTCCGCCGAACTGCTCGTTCATGGAAGAGCGGGAGACGCTGCCGTTCACCGGGCAGCAGCCCACAAGCGCGGATGCAAAATTGGCGAGGGAAAAGCTGAGTATTTCCCGGTTGTCCCGGAGCTTATAATCGTTTTTCAGCGCAAAGCTGTTTTCCGCAAGCAGCGTTTCCAGCATAATGACAAGTGCCACAGACAGGCTCATACCCAGGCCCTCCACCGGGTCCAGGAGACTCAAATTGGGAAAAACGATGGGCGAAAGTCCATTCTCCACCGCAGAGAGGCAGACAACGCCTTTCTCCGCCAGATCAAAGACCGCCGAGCCGGCGGCTCCGAGAACCATAATAAGAACGGCCATAGGGAATTTGGGAAAGAGCTTTTTGGAAAGGAGCAGTACAACCAGAGCCAGAAAGCCGAGAAGCAGGGAGAGACTATGTATATCCCGGCAGGCTTCGATCAGATATTCGGCCAGCTCAAAAAGCTCCCCGGTTCCGGCGCTGTGACCCAGCAGTTTGGGCACCTGCATAAGGATGATGGTGCAGCATATGCCGCTGATGAAGCCGCCCATAACAGGGGTGGAAATGAGGTTCAAAACCTTGCCGGCCTTCAGCAGGGAAAAGAGCAGCAGCCACAGGGCGGTATAAAAGGCCAGCACAGGCACAATTGCTGCGGCTTCCGGCGATCCAAGCGCAATGCCCATCCCCGAAAGAATGCTGCCCACCATGGCGGCCGGGGCGGCATCCACGCCGAAAATAAACTGAGGAGAGCTGGAAAAAACGGCAAAGAGGATTACTGGCAGCAGGGAACCGTACAGACCGTAAACAGCAGGCAGGCCGGCGATCTGCGCATATCCCATGGAGATGGGAATGGATACGGCGGCGATAACCAGACCGGAGAGAATGTCGTTTTTCAGATAGCTGCGCATGTAGTTGTTAAAACTTAAAAAGAGATACTTCATATCGGGACTCCTGACAGGGATGATTATAAATGCCGGGTGTAACAATTTTTATTATTATAGCACATTATGAAATTTATGGAATGGACATTATCGGCTGTTTGGCTTATAATATTTTTACATGAATAATCAATTTTGGAGGAACAACCTATGGGCAGACTGGAAGGCAAAGTATGTATCGTGACCGGCGGCAACTCCGGCATCGGCATGAAGACCGCCGAGGTTTTCGGCGGAGAAGGAGCAAAACTTGTTCTGACGGATGTGAGCGATTCCAACAAGGAGAAGGTTCTCAGGCAGATCAAAAAGCTTGGCGGCGAGGCGATCTTCGTCCGGGGCGATATCACCAACCCTCAGGACAATGAGGAACTGATGCGTAAGACGGTGGAGAGCTTCGGAAAGATCGACGTGCTTGTAAACTGCGCAGGTGTGCTGGAGCGTGGTTTCAAACCCATTGAAGAGTTTACCGACAAGGATTATGATTTTGTCAGCAACATCAATATAAAAGGCACCATGTCCATCACACGTGAGGCCTGCAAATACATGGTGAAGCAGGGCCACGGCAATATCGTCTCCGTAGCGTCCATCTCCGCAGAGCTGGGCGTGGCGGGAGCCGTGTACTGCGCGTCCAAGGGCGCTATTATCTCCATGACCCGGCATATTGGCCTGCGTTTTGCCGGTAAGGGCATCCGCGCAAACTGCATCTGCCCCGGCACCGTGTGGACGCCTATGACCCGTGTTCAGATGAAAGATGAGCGTTCCCCGGCGGCAGAGGAGTTTTACAATACGGTTGAAAAGCACTCCGATTTGTCTGTAGGAATCTGCAAGGATGTGGATGTGGCAAATATCCTGCTGTTCCTGGCCTCAGACGAGTCCCGCGTTATCACCGGTCAGGCCATCGACTGCGACTGCGGCTGCTATCTGTAAAAATCGAAAAAAGGGAAGGATCCCGTATGCGGTGGCTTTGTGCCCTGTTTACGGGATCCTTTGCTGCGCTGGGGTTCAAGTCAGTTTTTCTGTACCGTTGCTGCATCCTGGAAAACGATGTTATTATCCGTTATAGAATATGGAAAACGGAAGCGGGAGCGTGCCGGATAATGCTGTCTTTGCGGAAAGAAAAATTGAAAGTATACAAAAAAGATACAAAAAATTGGCTGAAAGTATACAAGTACGTTATATAATCACTCCAACAGCAATGACCGCAGCCTGCGTCGCGTTTATCCGTGAGCGTATTATACAAGGAGGAATTACTATGAAAAAATTCATAGCCCTTTTACTGATCCTTTGCCTACTGCTTACCGCAGGCTGCGCCGGAATCTCTTCCGGCGCAGCTCCCGACAAAGAGAGCCTGGACGTCAGGGAAATCTCCACGGGTTCGTCTGCCTTTGCCTATGCGGTGGAGA
>CAZESU010000021.1:0-24524 GCA_964515275.1 uncultured Oscillospiraceae bacterium | reverse complement strand
AACCATTATATCATATCCTGTCCTACTTTTAAATCTTTTATTTGAAGTTTAGTATCAGTTGCAAGTTCCGGGATATACTCACAGCATAAAGTGAGAAAGGAATAAAGAGATGAAACCGCAGACCAGAAAACAAATATTTACAATACCGAATCTGCTTTCTTTTTTACGACTGTGCATGATACCGCTCATTATTTGGCTATATTGTTCTCAAAAGAACTATGCCCTGACGGCGGTGATCCTTGTGCTGTCAGGGCTCACAGACCTCCTGGACGGGTATATAGCAAGACATTTCAACATGGTGACTAACCTTGGCAAGGCGCTGGATCCCGTTGCCGATAAGCTCACACAGGCGGCGATGCTGTTTTGCCTGCTTACCCGTTTCAGGATGATGATCGTGCCCCTGCTGCTCCTCATCTTCAAGGAGGTCAGCACTGGAATCATGAGCCTTGTCGTTATAAAAAAAACAGGCAAGGTTTATGGGGCAGACTGGCACGGTAAGGTCTGCACGTCGCTGCTGTACGCCATGATGATACTGCATGTGCTCTGGTATGATATACCCAACGCTTGGTCAACCGCTTTGATCTCCATATGCGTTGTAATGATGACAGTATCTTTCGTACTGTATCTGCTCAGAAATTATAACGCACTTGTCAGAGAGGTCAAAAAAAATGATATCGCTTCTTAAAAAAATGCACCGGCGGGAGTGGCTGACGGCGCTGCTGTGTGTCCTGCTGGTTTTAGGTCAGGTATATTTTGACCTGGCAATGCCCGACTATATGAGTGAGCTGACCGTTATGATACAGACGCCAGGTTCCGACCAGACGCAGATATGGAGTGTCGGGGTAAAAATGTTGAGCTGTGCTTTGGCCAGTATGATACTTGCGGTGATTGCCGGGTACTTCGCGACCCGAACCGCTGCGGGCTTCAGCTATTCTGTCAGGGAGGAGATCTTCGACAAGGTGACCTCCTTTGGAAAGCAGGAGATGAACGGGTTTTCCGTCCCGAGCCTTATTGTACGAACCACAAATGACGTTACTCAAATACAGATGCTCATCGCTATGGGCCTGCAGATTCTGATCAAGGCACCTGTCATGGCAATATGGGCCGTGATAAAGATCATCAACAAAAGCTGGGAGCTGTCGGCATTGACAGCCTGCTTCGTGGTATTCCTCCTGTCGGTGATGATATTTACCCTCATCATTCTTCTGCCCCGTTTCCGAAAAGTACAGAGGCAAACCGACGATATAAACCGGATTGCCCGGGAAGATTTGAACGGAATAAGCGTGGTGCACGCATTCAATGCGGAGAAGTATCAGGGCAAAAAGTTTAATATAGCAAACGACGCCCTTACCAATACTCAGCTCTTTAACCAACGCACCTTTGCGGCTCTTATGCCGCTGATGAGCCTTGGCATGAGTGCTCTCTCCCTGAGTATTTACTGGTTGGGCGCGTCGCTTATCGAGAAGATACCTGCTACCAATATTATGGATCGTATTGCGCTCTCGGGCGATGTCGTGGTTTTCAGTACATATGCCACCTTCGTAGTGATGTCGCTGATGATGATCGTGATGATATTTATGATGCTCCCGGCAGCGCAGGTCTCAGCCGGAAGAATAAACGAGATATTGAAAACAAAGCCCGCGATTACCGAGGGCAGCCGGACAGAGGGAACAGAACGGGGAACACTGGAATTCAAAGATGTGTCTTTCCAATATCCGGACAGCAGCCGTCCGGTGCTGAAAAATATCAGCTTCAAAGCAGACAGGGGAGAGACGGTGGCCTTTATCGGAGCTACCGGCTGCGGGAAAACCACTCTTGTCAGCCTTGCGGCTCGATTATTTGATACAACAGAGGGGCAGGTGCTTTTTGACGGGGCGGACATCCGGGAATACTCTTTTAAAGCCCTGTATGACAAGATCGGCTATGTACCCCAGAAAGCTGTGCTGTTTGCCGGCACTGTTGAGGAAAATGTAAACTACGGTGAGAGTGACGCGCCGGTATCTGAGGATAATACCTGGTATTCTCTGAACGTCTCTCAGGCCTCGGAATTTGTGGAGCGTATGCCGGGCAAGCTCAGCGAATCCATTGAGATCGGGGGAGGAAACCTGTCCGGCGGACAAAAGCAGAGAATATCCATTGCGAGAGCTCTTGCCAGAAAGCCGGAGCTGCTGATATTTGATGACTCCTTTTCTGCACTCGACTATAAGACCGACGCCAAACTGAGAAAGGCGCTGAACGAAGAATTTCATGATACCACAAAACTGATTGTTGCCCAACGGATAGGCACGATCAAAAATGCCGATAAAATAATTGTTCTGGATCACGGCAGGGCTGTGGGCATAGGCTGCCATGAAGAGCTTATGGAAAACTGTCCCGTTTACAGGGAAATCGCTCTTTCACAGCTGTCCGCGGAAGAACTGAACGGCAAGGAGGGCAATTATGCATCCTGACAGACAGAACTATACGGGCGAAAAAGTCGATATGGGCGGCGTACTTTCAAGGCTTTTGGGGCACTCAAGAGATATTGTTCTCCCATCGGTCGTAGCCCTTCTGCTGGCCTGCGCCGGCGCAGTGCTGACGCTGATTGGGCCGAACCAGCTTTCAAAAATAACGCAATATATCATAGACGGCGTGACCACTCATATAGACCTTCAGGCAATTGGCAGATTGTCCATGCTCTTGCTGGGACTGTATCTTCTGGGAGCGGTTTGCACCTTTGTTCAGCATTTTATTCTTTCCACCGTCACTCTGCGCCTTTCCAACAGGCTTCGGTCTGATATTTTTGAAAAAGTAAACCGGGTTCCCATGAAGCTGTTCGGAAGAATACCCGGCGGCGATATTCTCAGCCGCATGACCAACGACGTAAACACTCTGGTTCAGAGTCTTTCCAACAGTCTGCCCTCCATGGTAACAGCAGTGGCACAGTTTTTTGGCTGTCTGATAATGATGTTCATCACCGAATGGAGGATGAGCATCGCGGCCGTCGCGGCAACGCTTCTGGGCTTTGGGCTCATGGGGATTATTATGTCCCGCTCGCAGAAATATTTTCTGGCTCGTCAGACTTCACTGGGCCAGTTGAACGGCTATGTGGAGGAAATGTACTCAGGGCATGACGTGGTGCGTATCTCCAGAGCCGAAAAGAAAATGAAAGTGGAGTTCAATCGGCTGAATGCTGCGGTATATCAGGCCAACAAAAAATCTCAGTTCATCTCCGGCATTATGCAGCCCCTCATGACTTTTGTGGGTAATTTGGGTTATGTGGCGGTATGCATCTACGGCTCAAAGCTCACCATGGACGGCACCATAGATTTTGGCGTTATTGTGGCATTCATCATGTATGTGCGTCTTTTCACCTCGCCGCTCAGCACCTTTGCCCAGGGCATGACACAGATGCAGTCGGCAGCGGCGGCAGGAAAGAGGGTATTCGACTTCCTTGAGGAGGAAGAACTGGAGGATGAAAGCGACAAAGCGCCTATCCATGCACAGGTCAAAGGTGCAGTGGAATTCAAAGACCTGCGCTTCGGATACGGAGATGAAGACACGGAACCTGTTATAAAGGACTTCTCCGCCTCTGTAAAGCCCGGGCAAAAGATTGCCATTGTAGGCCCCACCGGCGCGGGAAAGACCACCATTGTAAATCTTCTCATGCGTTTTTATGAACTCTGGGGCGGCAGTATCCTTATTGATGGTGTACAGACCGGCAGTATGAGACGGGAGGATGTGCACGACATGTTTTCCATGGTGCTTCAGGATACATGGATGTTTCAGGGCACGGTCAGAGAAAACCTTGTTTTCAATAGAAGTGATGCCTCTGATGATGATATTGAAAGAGCCTGCCGGGCCTGCGGCATCTGGGACTTTATAGAGTCTTTGCCGGAGGGACTTGATACGGAACTGAGCGAAAATACCAGCATTTCTGCCGGTCAGAAGCAGCTTTTCACCATTGCCAGAGCGATGATCCAAAACCGGCCTATGCTGATTCTGGATGAGGCCACATCTTCCGTCGATACCCGTACAGAGCTGATTACCCAGCGTGCCATGGATGAACTG
Source organism: uncultured Oscillospiraceae bacterium (assembly GCA_964515275.1). Lineage (GTDB taxonomy): Bacteria > Bacillota > Clostridia > Oscillospirales > Oscillospiraceae > Limivicinus. The sequence continues at coordinate 20,474 of CAZESU010000021.1, read as the reverse complement.
ATGAACGGCCGAACCAGCTTTGTGATTGCCCACAGGCTTTCCACTATCAAGAACGCCGACCTGATTCTGGTACTGAAGGACGGCAATATTATAGAACAGGGCAGCCATGATGAGCTGCTGAAACAGGGCGGATTCTACGCGGAACTGTATAACAGCCAGTTTGATAAAACCGCATGAGGAGAGGAAAATAAAATGAACAAGTTTCTGAATTGTGTATATAAGCACACAATTATCCTGGCAGTGATATCCGTAATTCTGCTTCTGCTGTGCGCAGCCGCGGTGATTTTCCGACCGGATATCATTCTTGCCATCCTGCGCTACGGTGTTGCGGCTCTGAATGTGGCAATAGCGGTGTGGATTATCGTTTCCCTGATAAAAAGAAAAGTTTGATTTGAGGTAAAAAACAATGCAGGAAGTAAAAAAACCCCGTAAACCGCTGATTTATTATTACATGATCGCCCTTGCGGTGCTGCTGCTCTTTAATCTGATTGCCATGCCCAATATCAACAACGCCCGGGTGAAAGAGGTGGACTACGGCACCTTTATGGCCATGACTGAGGAGAAAAATATAGGCAGTGTTGAGATACAGGACAACCAGATCATGTTTACCGACAGGGAAAATGAGAATATCTATAAAACCGGACTGATGGACGATCCTCAGCTTGTGGAAAGGCTGTACCAATCCGGCGCAGATTTCGCAAGCGAGATTATTGAGGAGACCTCTCCTGTCCTTACGCTGCTGCTCACATGGATCCTGCCTTTGATACTGTTTATTGCCATTGGTCAGTTTATGTCGAAAAAACTGATGCAGAAAGCCGGTGGCGGAGCCAATTCCATGATGTTTAACATGGGAAAGAGCAATGCAAAGGTGTATGTCAAATCCTCTGATGGCATCCGATTTTCCGATGTAGCAGGCGTTGATGAGGCAAAGGAGAACCTGACGGAGATCGTGGATTATCTGCACAATCCGGAAAAGTACCGGGAGATCGGTGCCTCTATGCCCAAAGGCGTTTTGCTGGTAGGCCCTCCGGGAACCGGCAAGACCATGCTGGCAAAGGCTGTGGCAGGCGAGGCAAACGTGCCCTTCTTTTCCATGTCCGGCTCCGAGTTTGTTGAGATGTTTGTCGGCATGGGTGCATCAAAGGTCCGCGACCTGTTCAAGCAGGCAAAGGAGAAAGCCCCCTGCATCGTATTTATTGATGAGATTGACGCCATCGGCAAGAAGCGCGACGGGCAGCTTGGCGGCAACGACGAAAGAGAACAGACTTTAAACCAGCTCCTCACCGAGATGGACGGTTTTGAGGGCAACAGCGGCGTTATTATCCTTGCCGCCACCAATCGTCCCGATTCCCTTGATCCGGCTCTTACCCGTCCCGGACGCTTTGACAGACGTGTGCCCGTTGAGCTGCCTGATCTGAAGGGCCGGGAAGAGATACTGAAAGTACATGCCAAAAAAGTGAAGATCGCCGACGATGTGGACTTTGGAAAGATTGCCCGTATGGCCTCCGGTGCTTCCGGCGCAGAACTTGCCAACATCATAAATGAGGCGGCACTCCGCGCTGTTCGCAGCGGCAGGCGTTTTGCCACCCAGACAGACCTTGAGGAGAGCATTGAAGTCGTCATCGCAGGCTATCAGAAGAAGAATGCCATTCTTACCGACAAGGAAAAGCGCATCGTTGCTTACCATGAGATCGGTCATGCCCTTGTAGCGGCAAAGCAGACCAGTTCCGCCCCGGTACAGAAGATAACCATAGTCCCCAGAACCTCGGGCGCTTTGGGTTATACCATGCAGGTGGAGGACGGCAACCACTACCTGATGAGCAAAGAGGAGATCGAGAACAAGATCGCTACATATACCGGCGGCAGAGCGGCAGAGGAAGTGATATTCGGCTCTGTGACCACTGGTGCCTCCAATGATATCGAACAGGCCACAAAGCTTGCCCGCGCCATGATATCCCGTTTCGGCATGAGTGAGGACTTTGATATGGTGGCCATGGAGACCGTCACAAATCAGTATCTGGGTGGGGACACCTCTCTTGCCTGCTCTGCCGAGACCCAGAGCAGGATCGATGACCAGGTGATTGCTCTTGTGAAAAAGCAGCATGAAAAGGCCATTTCCATCCTCAATGAAAACCGCGAAAAGCTGGACTGCCTTGCAGGCTACCTCTATGAGAAGGAGACCATCACCGGCGAGGAGTTCATGAACATACTCAACAGCTGAAGACCCCGGACTTGACATGTGTGCTGACATGTTGTAATTTAATATTGCAGTTGATCCTCCGGCTGCCGCCGGAGGTTTTTTTCAACAGACGGGTATTTAAATCCTTCATCTGCGCAACATATCTGTATGGAGGATATCTTGCAATATTTCATGCTGTGTAGTCCATTCCCAGAACTTTATTTATCAATGCTTAGGGCAGCCTTGCCGGTGAGCAGATCGGAATGATGAAGAAAGAAGTCCCCAGAGAAAATTTTGTGTTGTTAATAAGCTGAAAGGAGATATAAAAATGGCTGAAATTATTATCACGGAACAGAATTTTGAGCAGGAGGTACTGAAATCGGACAAGCCTGTGCTTGTGGATTTCTGGGCCACCTGGTGCGGTCCCTGTCGTATGCTGGCTCCCACCATTGAGCAGATCGCTGAGGAGATGGAGGGCATTGTCAAGGTCGGTAAGGTGAATGTGGATGAGCAGCCTTCCCTGGCTGCAAAGTACGGTATTGCGAGTATCCCCACTCTTATGGTTTTTGAAGACGGTAAGGTGAAGGAAACTTCCGTTGGCGTAAGACCCAAATCAATGATAGAGGACATGCTCAGGTAAATAATAAAAGATCCGACCAACCGGTCGGATCTTTTATTATTTATATACACTTCACAAAAGATGAAAGATTTTTGTGGTATAATAAAAACACCTACTGAAGAAAACAACGAAAGGGCGAACCATGAAAGAAAATGGCGTAGAATTGAATGAAGAACAGGAAAAGATACTGCTTGAAAGCCTTGAGAGAGAGGAGCTTCGCAGCAAGATACAGGACTTCGCTTTTGCATACAGGGAGCTGATGGCCTATTACCGCTGCGCCATGATGGAAGTGGCTACCAAGTTCCATGTGCTCAATGAAGAGCTGTCTCTCCAGTACGACAGAAACCCGATCGAAACCATAAAGACCCGGCTTAAATCCCCCGAGAGTACGATGGAAAAGCTGAGAAGAAAAAAGCTGCCCATCAGTAAGGAGAGCATTGAAGAGAATATAAATGATATTGCCGGCGTTCGGGTGATATGCGCTTTCCCGTCGGACATCTATATGCTTGCGGACGCTTTTTTGCAGCAGGATGACATCGAGCTCCTTGAGCGAAAGGACTACATAAAAGAACCCAAGCCAAACGGGTACAGGAGCCTGCATCTGGTGGTCAAAACACCCATATTCCTCCACAATACCAAACGCCTTATGAAAGTGGAAGTGCAATTTCGCACCATATCCATGGACTGGTGGGCAAGTTTGGAACACAGGATTCGCTATAAGAAAAATGTCTCCATCTCTGAAGAGATAGACGGCGAGTTGTATCTCTGCGCAGAGATCAGCGCGGGACTTGACCGGCACATGGAAGAGATACAGCAAAAGGTGGAAGCCTGCGCCGTACTTGCGGACGCAGCGGAAGAAAACAACGGAAAAAGTTGAGCGTGTTACATACGCTCAACTTTTTTATTTACTTGCCTCAGGAAGACAATGCATATGCATTCTGCCCAGTACCCGGAAGCTTTCCGCCTGCCCCTTCAGGCTCCTTATGCCGTTGTCGGCAGAGCGCAGCTTCAGATATAAAGCGATGGAACGTGCCTCCGCCGAATGGGGGGGAAAATGGCTCAGGTGGCATTTGAATACGGCATCAAGCTGCTTTTGCAAATAACCTCGGGTGCCGATATAGCGGTTTGGTTTCGCGGTCATATAGTAAGCGAGAGCTTTCACGTCTGCGGCTTTTGCGTTCCAGTTGTTCATGATGCCCTCATAAGGGGCGAAAAACGCCATACGGCGTGCGGCCTCGCCCACGTTCAGATGGTCAGAATGGCATTCGCTTGAAACGCTGGGGTCAGGAGCAAAAACCACGTCAGGAGCAAAATCGCCGATCACCGCCCCGACACCCTGCATAAGTTCCTCCTGCGTGTAAGCTCCTCCGTCACTGAGTCTGAGAAAGCGGAGGTCGTTTACGCCCAGCATTGCGGCAGAACGCCCGGCCTCCTTTTCTCTGACGGAGATAAGCTGTTCCGGGTTCATGCCGACAGGGGCATTTTCCAGACCATATCGCCCGTCAAGGCAGACAAGAAAACACATCTCCTTGCCCAATTCGGCAAGCTTTGCGGCGCTGGCACCGGCGCCGATTTCGATATCGTCGGGGTGTGGGCCGATGAAAAGATATCTGTCAAAAGACAAAAGATCCGGCAGGGGAGCGGCAAATTTGAGCGCAAGTGAAGTCAGGCTCATTCCTTGGCCTCATCCAAACGGCTGGCAATCTCTGCACATATGCGTTCATATTCATCCTCATCCAGCTTGTAATGCTTTTTGTAAAGCAAATGGGAGGCAAGCATAAAGGCGCAGGGCAGCACAGTCATGCAAATAAGAAGGCCCAGGGCTTGCCCATGACCGACGCCGCTGAGAACTCCTGTGATGGAGCTGAGCTTTTCTGCCTCACTTATGGCACCAGATGCGGCGGCACTCTCCAAGGCGGAAATCTGGTTGGTATAATCGGTAACGCCGAAGATAATATAGCTTGCAGAGGCGATCATAACGGTAATGGCAGAGGCAAGCTTCGTCAGAAAGGGGCGGAGTGAGGCGATAATGGCTTCGTCTCTGGTCCCGTGGATATATTCGTTATATTCCACAGTGTTGATAATGGAGATCATCATGATCAGATAGAAGCAATACTGTCCAAAGTTTGCGACCATATAGCCGACTACGATCAGCCAGAATTTCAGCATGGAGGAACCCATGGCAAGCCCCGGGATGAGCATGACGGCATAGCCGATAACGGAGATGATCATCATGATATCCATGAGCTTTTTTCTTGTGATATGCCGTGATATGGCGGGATAGAAGATCATCAGGAAAGCGGTGGCCAGCATACCCACCGTGTTGAAGATGGAAAACAGTCCGCCCTGATAGCCAAAGTCAAAATAGATATAGGTGCAGCCGATACCGGAAAGGATGATGCCATTGCCGATCTGCTGAATGAGAAAGATCAGGGATATCCACAGCAGCTGGTCATTCCCGGTAATGGTACCGAAGATTTTTTTGAAGCTGATGGGCGGCGCGCTCTCCTTGCCGTAATTTCGCTGCTCCCGAACGCCGAAAATGGTAAAGCACAGAAAGAGGGGGGCCATAATGCATATCACAAGCGCAATGCGCCCATAGGCGATGTTGGCGCTGCCGCCGATGGCAAATTCACCTGTAGTGAGCATGGGAATCAGGAGGTTTGCAACAGCCCCGCCGATACCGGCAAAGAGGGTTGCCCGGGCGGTGAACTGGTTGCGGGCATTGGCATCGGAGCTGAGCGCAGGCACCATGCCCCAGTAGGAGATGTCATGCATGGTGTATGTAATACTGTACATGAAATAGATGATTCCGAAGAACCAGATAAAGCTCCAGCCCTGCAGATCGGTGTTGAAGGCCAGATACACTACGACGGATGTGGAGAGAATGCCGATTACCAGCCAGGGTTTGAACTTTCCCCATCTGGTACGGGTGCGCTCAATAATGTTGCCCATAATGGGGTCATTCAGTGCGTCGAATACACGAGCACCCACCATGATCATGGTTACAGCTGTGAGTTGGGCGCCGTTAAGTCCGCGGGTAAAGAGAATAAAGGTCAGCAGAAAATTTGTGACAAGGGCATACACCATGTCCCGCCCTACTGTGCCGAGTGGGAACATCAACAGATTTTTTCGCCGTAATTTTAAATCTTCCATCGTACCATCTCCGATATAAATATATATTTATTTTACCATCATCGTTTTGTCTTGGCAATAAAAAATACCGCAAAGCCTGAAAATACATGGGCTTTGCGGATGGTATCAGAGAAACTTTGTCTCCTCCGGCGGGATATATTCATACTCAGGGACAAGAGCGTGTAAAGGTTTGCGGCTGTCTTCCTCGATGGAGTCATGTACGAAGTTTAAAAATTCACTGACAAGAGGGGAGACCCGGAGCTCCCTGCTGCGTACCAGAACATACTCCACCTGCCTTTCACTGCCTGTTATGACTTTGGTGGTGAGCAGGGTGTTGGGGGTGTATGTAGTCTGTGGGAAGATACTGATTCCAACGCCAAGCTCGCTCAAAGCCACGGCGTCAAGATAGTTTGACATATCGCATATGATATTGGGCTCTGCGTCGATCTCTCCGAACCAGCTTCGTATGGCGTCCACTCTTGATCTTCGGCTGGGAACGATCAAAGGCTCACCCACAAGATTTGAAAGGGGGAGCGTACTGCCGGGCAGCTTTGCGAGCGGATGGCTGACAGGGATAATGGCGACCCAGGGCTCACGCCCGACCTGAAATCCCTCCAGATGCTCTGTGTCATAGGGTGCCGCAATAACTGCAATGTCCACAAGTCCCCGGTAGAGGCGTTCCAGCACGTCATCACTGCTGCCATTCCAGAGGCTGTACTGCACTCGGGGGAACTCTTCACGAAAACCGGATATCCACCTGGCCACAAGAAAGGGAGCACGGCCTTCCACTATGCCGATGCTTATGGTACCGGAAAGACCGCCCATCATATCGGAGATCTCCTGTTTTGTCTTGTCCGCCATCTCAAGAATCTGATTCGCCTTTCTCAGAAGGAGATTTCCGGCCTCGGTAAGCTGGAGATGCCGCTTTCCCCTGATAATGAGGGTCACCCCAAGCTCCTCCTCCAGTGCCTTTATCTGGTTGCTCAAAGGAGGCTGGCTCATATTCAGCTTTTCGGCAGCGCGGGTTATATTCAGCTCCTGCGCCACAACAGTAAAATATTTCAGGCTCCGCAGATCCATGTATGAAGCCTCCTTATCATATGATAAAAATATTATGCCTTATTTTCAAAAGAAAAGCAATATAAAAAAAGGCACGACCGTATATGCCGTGCCTTTTTGCGTTTCAGTTGCCGCACTCGATACTGATCTGGTTAAACAGATGCAGAATGTCATCAATGGCAAGGTTTTTCTTTTCCTCGTCAGCCTTGTCAAGAACGATGTGGCCTTTATCCATCATCAAAAGCCGACTGCCGTACTCCACGGCGTAACGCAGGTTATGAGTCACCATAATCGCGGTGAGATTTTTCTCTTTGACCACTTTGTCAGTCAGCTCCATAATGACTTCAGCCGTTTTGGGGTCGAGAGCCGCGGTGTGTTCGTCAAGGATAAGAAAATCAATCGGGGTCAAAGTCGCCATCACAAGAGCCACGGCCTGACGCTGACCGCCGGAGAGAGAACCCAGCTTGTCGTCCATCTTATTTTCAAGGCCCAGCCCCAGTGCCGCAAGCTGTTCCCGATAATAATCTTTTCGCTTATAGTTGGTGCCTCTGCCGAGACCGTAGTTTTTTCCCTTGTTGTCAGCGAGGGACAGATTTTCCAGCATGGTCATGTTCGGGCAGGTACCCAGGGCAGGGTTCTGATAGACACGGCCTATATTGCGGTAGCGCTTATACTCTTCCAGAGAGTTTATTCGTTTGCCGTTAACGATGATATCGCCGGCATCCACGGGAATACTGCCGCAAATGATGTTCAGAAGAGAGGTCTTACCGCTGCCATTGCTGCCGACGATGGAGACGAATTCCTTGTCCTTTACGCTCAGATTGAAATCATCGAAGATGCACATTTCGGTGACAAGACCGGGATTGTATACTTTTTTGATATGGTTTAATTCAAGCATCCCGCTTCACCCCGCCTTCTCCGATATTTCCAATTACGAGGATGACAAGGAACAGGACTGCCGTAATGAGCTTCAGCAGGTTTGCCGGCATTCCCAGGCTGATGGCAAGCTGGATGCAGCATTTATAGACGATGCTGCCCACCAGTACTGCCGTTGTGCCTTTCACACCGGGAAGCTTTTTGAAAATGGTAGTGCCGATTATGACTGCTGCAAGACCAAATACCACTTGGCCTGTGCCCATGGTGCTGGAAAAACTGCGCTGTTCATGGCAGACAACGGAACCGGAGAGAGCCACAAGGGCGTTTGCAATTACAAGGCCCAGTATTTTCATTTTGCCTTTATCCCGGGCGAGGGTGGTGACGAGTGTCGCGTTATCGCCGGTGGCTCTTAAAAGCATACCGTTTTTGGTCTTGAAATACAGATCAAGAATGAGCTTCAATAGAATGACAAGAACGAGGGAGACAATAAATTTACGGTGGACAAGGGACAAGTCTCCCAAAAGAGAGCCAACAGGATGAGCAACGAAGATGGTGTCCACATCGCGCCCGATATTCAGGTTTGAACCGGCGATCTGAAGATTGATGGAAAACAGCGCGGTCATTGTAATGATGCCCGCAAGAAGGTCGCGCACATGGAGCTTCACATGGATCAGTCCCGTGGCAAGCCCTGCAAGGGCGCCCGCTGCAATGGCTATGACAAGGGTGAGAAAGGGGTTAACACCCTTCGTCAGCAGTACAGCCGTGACAGCAGCTCCCAAAGGGAAGCTGCCGTCAACAGTAAGATCAGGGAAATCCAGAAGTTTATATGTGATAAAAACTCCATATGTCAGAAGCGCGTATATGAAGCCTTGGGTTATCGTACTTTCCGCAAGCTCTAATAAAACGTTCATGTCAATACTGTCCAATCAATGAAATAATCTGCAATTATTCAGCATTTGCCTCGATGGCTTTTTCGGAAACCTCTGCGGGAAGCTCGATGTTCATCAGAGCGAGAGCTTCGGAGTTGATATAGATGCCATATTCGCTGACGGTCTCATAGGGCAGATCCTCGCAGGTGGCTTCACCTTTGAGAATCTTTGCAGCCATCTGACCGGCCTGCTTGCCAAGCTCGATGTAGTCAATACCGGCGGAGGCGACGCAACCCAGCTTTACCTGCTCAACTTCGCTACCGTATACGGGGATGCCGGCTTCATTGGTCTTATCAAGAACAGAGGCCAGAACGCCGACCACGTTGTTGTCGGTCAGGTTGGAAATACAGTCAACACCCTTACTGATCAGAGTATCGGTAGCTTGGGTGACTTCGGACTGAGCAGTGACACCGATGTCGACGATCTCAAAACCGAATTCGGGAGCCTTTTCCTTGTATTCGCGGATAGCGGATACGGAGTTGGGCTCACTGGTGGTATAGATGATGCCGATGGTCTTTGCATCGGGCTGGAGAGTACGGATCAGGTCAAGCTGTGCATCTACCGGCAGCTTGTCGGATACGCCGGTTACGTTGCCGCTGTCCAGCTTTGCCTCAACGGGGTCGGTGATGGCATTGAAGATAACGGGGATGTTTTTATCCTCGGCGGCTGCGAAGCAGGCGGTTGCGGAAGGAGTGGCGATGCCGACCATCAGGTCAACGTTGTTTGCGGAGAAGTTCTGGGCAATCTGGATGGCGATGTTGTCATCAAAGCCGGCGTTCTGATAATCATAGGTGAAATCAACGCCCTCTTTTAGACCTGCCTCTTCAAGACCAAGAAGGAAGCCTTCACGGCAGTTGTCAAGGGAGCCGTGCTCACCGTACTGGGAAATGCCGATGACGGCGACATCTTTGGAAGAACCGGAAGATCCACAGGCGGCCAGGGAAACGATCATAAGAGCAACTATGATAAATACAAATATTTTTTTCATGGTTATTTTCCTCCTGAAATATAATATGATACTGATTCTTGATTAAAAAGTTTAATCAAGAATCCCGCGTGCTGTGTACGCTCAAATTGTGCCGTAGGCACAATTTATGTCTCATAAAAACTTAACGTGCTTCGCGCTATAAAACGGTTTTTAACCGTTTTCATAAGTTTTAGTATGAGTTGATGTTGTCCTTTTCCAATGTTATGTATTTGATCTTTTCAGGACACCATCGCTTGGTCAGAAGAAACATATCATCACCTCAAATTTTTTCTGCTATAAAAAACAAAAATCCTGTCCCTTGAATATAATAATCAAGGGACAGGAGAAATTACTGATCCTGCGGTGCCACCCAAGTTGATACTGAAAGTATCCGCTCTGTCTTGTACCATCATACAAGTCTGCCCTGATAACGGGAGCAGATCACCCGTTGACTGCTACTCACCAAACGGCTTTCGGTCACCCTCAGAAGTCCATTCACAAACTACCCGAATATCACCTTTCAGCAAACGGTGACTCTCTGCAAGACGAATAGAAAGCTACTTACTCTTCATCATCGGTTTTACGATTTGATGTAGAAATAATAATACCACAATCAGATTTTGTCAAGCATTTTTACTTTAAATCAAAAAAGCTTTTTCCACCCTGATCATGGGGTCCATTTTTAAAATAGCACTCCGGATTCTTGAATGCAACAAAAATTTTCGAAGGTTGCAGAATTTTGTCTGATTCACCATTTTGAAAATAGTTCAGTGCTTTAATTTGGTAAAATGTGTTGACTTGACTATTTCCGGTCTAAGCGGTAAAATCTGAACATATTTTTTGAAGGGTACTTCAAATTCATATTGATAAATGCTATGATAAAGACAAGTACTTCGGAATTCCTGTCACAGCGAGCCGGGGAGGGTGTAAGCCCGGTACAAAGGGTCTGAAAGAATAACACTTCGGAGCAGCGAACCGAAAGGACACATCCGAGTAGGGGAGACGCGGTGTACGGCGTTAAAGTACACGGGTTTGTTAGAACTCGAAAAGTGACTGCATATGCAGTAAGTTAGGTGGCACCGCGGATCAGCAGCAATTCGTCCTAAAAATTTTTTAGGGAATGCTGCAGAGGAATTCGGAGGTGCTTTTTATGTGTTCAATTATGGGATTTCTTTCGCCGAGGCTTAAGGCGGAAACTGTCAAAGAGTACTTTGACAGAACTATTTCCAGAGGCCCTGACCAAAGCAGGATCGAGCCTGCGGGCAGCGGATATTTGTGCTTTCACAGGCTCTCCATCATGGGCCTTACCGAGAGCGGTATGCAGCCGTTCCATCTGGACGGCGATATGGTGGTCTGCAACGGCGAGCTTTACGGCTTCCGCAGTGAAAAGGCAAAGCTGGAGGAAAAGTATGATTTTGTCAGCGGCTCTGACTGTGAGATCATCCTCCCGATGTTCCATGAGCATGGACTTGAGATGTTCTCCAGGCTGGATGCCGAGTTTGCCATGATCATCTATGATTCTAAAGGCGACAGGCTCATCGCCGCCCGCGACCCTATCGGTATCCGGCCTTTGTATTATGGGTATCAGGAAGATGGCTCTCCCGTCTTTGCAAGCGAGGCCAAAAACCTGATCGGCCTCTGCGACAAGGTAATGCCCTTCCCGCCGGGACACTATTTCGTTGACGGACAGTTTGTCCGCTATACCGATTTGACCACGGTGGAGAAATACTCCGAGGACGGACTTGAGACCGCATGTTCAAAGATACGGGAAAAGCTGGTCTTCGCTGTAGAGAAGCGTCTCGATGCTGACGCTCCTTTAGGCTTTCTCCTCTCCGGTGGTCTGGACTCCAGCCTTGTGTGCGCCATCTCTGCAAAGCTGCTTGGCAAAAAGATACGGACTTTCGCCATTGGTATGGACGTTGACGCAATCGACCTGAAATATGCCCGCCAGGCGGCGGATTTCATCGGCGCGGAGCACACCGAGGTTTTCATGACCAGAGAGCAGGTGCTTGAGACTCTTGAAAGTCTGATTGCTCTCCTTGGCTCCTATGATATCACCACGATTCGCGCCAGCATGGGTATGTACCTCTGCTGCAAGGCCATCCATGAGATAAGCGATGTGCGCGTCCTTATGACCGGAGAGATATCCGACGAACTGTTCGGCTATAAATATACGGACTTCGCACCCTCCCCGGAGGAATTCCAGAAAGAAGCAAAGAAACGTGTGGATGAGTTGCACATGTACGATGTGCTCCGTGCCGACCGTTGCATCTCCGTAAACTCCCTCGAAGCCAGAGTGCCCTTCGGCGATCTGGATTTTGTCCGCTACGTAATGAGCATCGACCCTAAACTCAAGATGAACAGCTATGGCATGGGTAAATATCTTCTGCGCCGCGCCTTTGCTGAGGATCATATTCTTCCCGAAAACATCCTTTGGAGACAGAAGGCCGCGTTTTCCGACGCCGTGGGTCACTCCATGGTCGACGACCTTAAGGAGTATGCCGAGACAGTGTATTCCGACGAGGAATTTCAGGCTGGATGTGCCAAATATGATTTTGCAAGACCCTTCACCAAAGAAAGCCTGCTGTACAGAGATATATTTGAAAAGTATTATCCCGGTCAGGCGGAGATGGTCAAGGACTTCTGGATGCCCAACCGTTCCTGGGAAGGATGCAACGTGGACGATCCTTCCGCCCGTGTGCTTGCAAACTATGGCGCAAGCGGAGAATGATTGATTGGAGTGCTGTATGAAGTATTCGCCCAACTTTCGATTCACCATACTGGTTTCGGAGAGCTGCGCTGTTGCTCAGTCTTTGCCTTACAGACTGCCCTGTGGCTTTCCGGTACAGATAAAGACCGCACCGGCAGGGGAGATACGCTCCCAAATCGCCGAGCGCCCTGTCGACGGACTGATAATAAGCTCGGACGAACTGAATACTGCGTTAGAGATAGCGGAACACACCTATACGGCGGTTCTTGTCCTGGCAAAAGAGGGGGCCACCGGTATTACGGAAAGCTGTGCCCGCTTCGGTGTCATGGTCTGTACGGCAGATAGCCTTACTGCTGTGCTGCCCTGTTTCCTCGCTGCCTGCGTCAGACTACGCTCCCTCTGCACGGAGACCGTCAGTCTAAAGCGCAAGCTGGACGACACGCGAATCGTCACACGCGCAAAGCTGCTGTTGATGTCAAGACTGAAAATGAGCGAAAACGAGGCCCACAGATATATTGAAAAAACAGCCATGGACACCGGCTTGAAGCGCCGTGAAGTGGCGGAAAATATAATAAGAACCTACGAAGAATAAAAAATCCGGGATAAATCCCGGATTTTTTAATGTTAAAGCTGGTCAAGCTCCTTGAGCCAAAGTGTTGAGCAGGCATCGGAGGGCATGCGCCAGTCCCCGCGTGGGGAGAGAGTGACAGTACCGACCTTGGGGCCATCGGGCAGGCAGGAGCGTTTGAATTGCTGAGCGAAGAAGCGGCGGGTAAACACCTTCAGCCAGTGGAGAATCACTTCGTCCGAATAGCTGCCCTGAAAGGCATATCTCGCCAGCGCATAGATCCGCTTGGGGGAAGAGCCGTTTCGAAGCATATGGTACAGGAAAAAATCATGCAGCTCGTAGGGACCCACGATATCCTCGGTCTTTTGGGCAATATTGCCCTCCTTGTCTGCGGGAAGAAGTTCCGGCGACACAGGCGTATCCAGAATATCGTCCAGAATGGCCTTTACATTGCTGCTGCAGTGTTTGGATTCATAACCGATGATATACCGCACAAGGGTCTTGGGGACGGAGGCGTTCACACCATACATGGACATATGGTCGCCGTTATAGGTGGCCCACCCCAGCGCAAGTTCCGACAGGTCGCCGGTTCCCACAACAATGCCGTTTTCCCGGTTGGCGATATCCATCAGCACCTGGGTGCGTTCACGGGCCTGACAGTTTTCGTAGGTGGTGTCCAGCTTATTTAAGTCCTGCCCGACATCTTTGAAATGCTGCAGCACGGCGGCAGTGATGTCCACCTGACGGAAGGATACGCCCAGCTCATCGCACAGAGCCTCGGCGTTGCTGCGCGTTCTCTCAGTGGTTCCGAAGCAGGGCATGGTGACGGCGATGATATCCGTTCTGGGCCGCTTCAGCATGTCCATGGCCCTGACCATGACAAGCAATGCCAGTGTGCTGTCTAGTCCGCCGGAGATACCGATAACAGCCTTGGGGCAATTTATATGCTCAAGCCTCTTTTTCAGTCCGTGGGACTGTATACTTAAGATTGCCTCCGCACGCTCAGACAGCACCGCGCTGTCTCCGGGCACGAAGGGATGCATCGGAATAAAGCGGGTGAGCTCCACATTATGAAGGGGATGGGAGAAAAAAATCCTGCGGCAGGGCTTGCCGCTCTTGCCGGAAAAGCTGGTGTTGCGGTGGCGCTCGTTTCTCAACCTGAACAGGTCTGCCTCGGAAGCTATAAAGTCCGTATCCGCCGTAAAGGGCTTTTTCTCCGCAAGTTTCATGCCGTTTTCATATATCAGATTGTGACCGGAGAAAACCATGTCCTGCGTGGATTCTCCATCGTCGGCGCTTGCGTATACATAGGCGCAGATGAGCCTTGAGGAGACAGAGGACACAAGGAGGCGGCGGTAATCATCCTTACCGATCAGCTCGTTTGAGGCGGACAGGTTTGCAATCACCGTTGCCCCGGAGAGACACAGATCGGTAGAGGGCGTGATGGGCGCCCACAGGTCCTCGCATATTTCCACGCCAAAGATAAGTTCCTCCATCTCTCGGCAGCAAAAGAGCAGATCAGAGCCGAAAGGGACGCTCTCGCCACACAGGGAAATCACATTGGGGCCGGCATATTCATCACCGGAAATAAACTGGCGTTTCTCGTAAAACTCGCCGTAGTTCGGAAGTACTCTTTTGGGAACCACACCCAGAATGGAACCATCCTGTATAACGGCGGCACAGTTATAGAGCTTGCCCTCAAGCCGGAGGGGAAGACCAATTGCCGTCAGACAACGTTTCCCGCGGCTGTAATCTCTCAGTTCTCCCAGAGCTTTTCTGGCGGAGGACAGAAGAAGGTCTGAATAAAAAAGGTCGCCGCAGGTATATGCGGTAAGATGCAGTTCGGGCAGAACCAGCAGGGCAGCGCCCATCTCCTCCGCCCGATCCAGAGCGAATTTCGCGGTGGAGAGATTGAATTCAACATCTCCGACCCTCACTTTGGGGCAAGCTGCAGCCAGCTTTATAAAACCAAGTTCCATAAAAACACCTCTGTTTTATCTTTCTCAGTGAGTAAAATTTTAATACCGAGCCTAAAGGCTGTCAACGAATTTTTTGCTGAAAAATAAAAAAGCCCTATTGACAAGTGGGATGGTTGGAATTATAATCTCACTAGCCTTTGAAAGGAGCGAATCGTTATGCGTAGCTATTTTAAACTCTACAGCATGATGATGGGTATGATGTGCATGTTCCGCATGTGCATGATGCGTCATGGGCAAAAACACGGTTCGCTTTGTTTCATATCCGTCTGAATATCAGTTCTCTGATAATACAGAGCCGGGAAGCATGCGAGCTTTCCGGCTTTTCTTTTTGGGATTGGAGTCGATGAAATGATAGAGCTCAAGCACCTGAGCAAGACCTACCGGACACAGGAAAAAGACATTGTGGCGCTGGATGACATAAACCTGACGATAAACGATGGAGAGATATTTGGTATCATCGGTCTCTCCGGCGCTGGCAAGAGCACACTTGTCCGCTGCGTCAATCTTCTCGAGTTTCCCACTGATGGTCAGGTTATCATTGATGGGAAAAGCCTGACAGAGCTATCCAGAAAGGAACTATTGAAGCTCCGCCAGTCCATAGGAATGATCTTTCAGGGCTTTAATCTCCTGGCACAGAGAAGTGTTATTAGAAATGTTTGCTATCCGCTGGAGATTGCGGGAGTAAACAGAAAACAGGCAAGAGAGAGGGCGATGGAGCTTCTCAAGCTTGTGGGACTTGCAGACAGGGCAAATTCCTATCCCTCTCAGCTCTCCGGCGGGCAGAAGCAGCGCGTGGCCATCGCAAGAGCCCTTGCCACAAACCCCAAATATTTGCTGTGCGATGAAGCTACCAGCGCACTTGACCCCAACACCACACGCTCCATTCTGGAGCTGCTGCGCGAGATCAACAAGACCCTTGACGTCACTATCGTGGTTATAACCCATGAGATGAAGGTCATTGATCAGATATGTGACAGAGTGGCAGTCATTGACAACAGCCGCATTGCGGAAGAGGGGAGAGTGAGCGATGTGTTCACAAACCCCAAGTCTCAGATCGCGCGGGATCTGATCATCCCCAGAGATCGCACGGTGCTTGACACCAGCGGCGGCAGACGGCTCAGGCTCACCTTCGACGGGCAGTATTCAAATGCCCCCATCATTTCGGAGCTGGTTCTTGAATGTCAGGCTCCGGTGAATATCCTGTTTGCGGATACCAAGGAGTTTGAGGGTGTTGTGTATGGGCAAATGATCATCGAGCTGCCCAACGATCCGCATCAGGCGGATAAGATTCTTGTCTGGCTGAAAAACAGCCAGGTTAAGTGGCGGGAGGAGGAATAAAACATGCTCTCGGAAATGTTTTATAAGCTTTGGGATAACGGTCTAATCCAGATCGGCATCTGGGAGACCATCTACATGACAGTCATCTCCTCCGCTGTGGCATATCTCTTTGGCCTGCCGCTGGGCATTATCCTGAACGTGACCGACGATGGCGGCATCCATCCGGTGAAATGGCTGAATCGTTGCCTTGGATTCATTGTTAACTTTTTCAGAAGCATACCTTTTATCATCCTGATGGTGGCAATGCTTCCGGTAGCAAAGCTCATTGTAGGTACCGCTCTTGGCAATAAGGCTGTTATCGTGATGCTGATCATTGCAGCCTCTCCTTATGTGGGAAGAATGGTGGAATCCTCCCTAAAAGAAGTGGACGCCGGCGTTATAGAAGCTGCTCAGTCCATGGGCTCTAACAATTTTCAGATTGTATTTAAAGTCCTTCTGCCTGAAGCAAAGCCCGCCATTATTACCGGAGCCGTTATCTCCATGGTGACTATCCTTGGATACTCTGCAATGGCCGCCACCATCGGCGGAACGGGCCTCGGTCAGATCGCCATCATCTACGGACATCAACGCAGCAACGACGATATTACATGGATATGTGTTCTGCTTATGGTCGTTATTGTCCAGATCATACAGGAAGTTGGAACCAGAATAGCTCTCAAGAGCGATAAAAGGATAAGACTATGAACGTTTTGATTACATATTTAACCCATGCCAACTGGCACCACGTTCGAATGTGGCGCGGCGTCAAAAAGTATGATCGAACCAACACATTCAAATAATAAAAGGAGAAAAACAAAATGAAAAAGGCATTAGCACTTATTCTCACCCTTGCACTCGTAATTTTCACCCTTGCCGCCTGCGGCAGCGACAGCACTCCCGCAGCCAGCGAAGCTCCCGCAGATGAAACCCCCGCCGCTGCAGAAGAGTCCGCAGCCCCTGTTGAACTTGAGACCATTACCGTCGGCGCAAGTGCCACTCCCCATGCTGAGATCCTCGAGCAGATCAAGGACGATCTGGCAGCTGAAGGCTATGATCTGAACATCGTTATCTATGATGACTATGTTCTGCCCAACACCGCTCTGGACGACGGCACTCTGGACGCAAACTACTTCCAGCACACTCCCTACCTGAACAGCTTCAATGCTTCCAACGGCACTGAGCTGTCCGTTGCAGCTCTTGTCCACTATGAGCCCTTTGGTATCTATGGCAACGGCGTTTCCGATCTGTCTGAGCTGGCAGACGGCGCAACCATCATCATCCCCGCTGACGACAGCAACGAGACCCGTGCCCTGCTCCTGCTCCAGCAGGAAGGCCTGATCACCCTGCCTGAGGATGCCAGCGCAGAAGCCGGCGTAACTACGCTTGACATCGTTGACAACGGCGGCTATGACATCCAGGCTGTCCAGGCAGATACCGTTCCCGCACAGCTTGCAAACAGCAACGAGGGCACCATCGCCGTTATCAACGGCAACTATGCTCTGCAGGCCGGTCTCCACGCTTCCGACGCTCTGGCTCTTGAGGATGCTTCCGGCGACGCTGCTCAGACCTATGCCAACATCGTTGCATGCCGCACCGGCGAGGAGAACAGCGAGAAGATCCAGGCTCTTGTCAATGCCCTGTTGACCGAAAAAGTTAAGAATTACATCGCAGAGACCTACAATGGAGCCGTTGTTGCTATCTTCTGATCTGAAATCAAGGATTTGAGCAACTAAATACCAAATATGACATTTGACACGGCGGGAAAAATCCCGCCGTGTTTTTTTAGCATAATGCCCTGGGCGTTAGTATAAAACTTACAAAAAGGGTATTGACAATTTGACAAACACGTCATATAATCCTAAACATATTGAAACGGTAAAGGCGTCGTGCAGTATCATGCATGGCATCTTTGCCTCTTTTATTTTCAATATACTTTTATTTTTATATGAAAGAAACGAGGTGCGCTTATGAACACAGTCACAGATGTATTCGGTTCAATGGTTTTCAATGATTCGGTAATGAGGGCGCGTCTGCCCAAGGACGTGTTCAAGCAAGTCCAGCATTCCATAAATGAAGGCAGGCGTCTTGACAGCGCAGCGGCAACTGTGGTTGCAAATGCAATGAAGGACTGGGCCATCGAAAAAGGCGCAACGCACTTTACCCACTGGTTCCAGCCCATGACCGGCATCACCGCCGAGAAACATGACAGCTTCATCTCTCCCGTTGACGGCGGCAAGGTCATCATGGAGTTTTCCGGCAAAGAGCTTATTCAGGGCGAGCCTGATGCGTCCAGCTTCCCCTCCGGCGGCCTGCGAGCTACCTTTGAGGCCAGAGGCTATACCGCATGGGACCCCACTTCTTATGCTTTTATAAAAGACGGCGTACTCTGCATTCCCACTGCTTTCTGCTCCTACGGCGGTGAGGCACTGGATAAAAAGACTCCGCTGCTCCGCTCCATGGAGGCAATCAACAAGCAGGGCCTGAGGGTGATCCGGCTCTTCGGTAACACCGATGTGACTTCCATCAAGACCACTGTCGGCCCCGAGCAGGAGTATTTCCTTATCGATAAGAGTGTATATGAGGAGCGCAAGGATCTGATGTATACCGGCCGTACCCTGTTTGGCGCGAAGCCTCCCAAGGGACAGGAGCTGGAGGATCACTATTTTGGCGCCATCAAGCCCAGAGTGGCCTCTTTCATGAAAGATCTGAACGAAGAGCTCTGGAAGCTGGGCGTCTTGGCAAAGACCGAACATAACGAAGTTGCTCCCGCACAGCACGAGCTGGCCCCCATTTTCACCACTACCAATATCGCCACTGACCATAACCAGCTCACGATGGAGATCATGCAGAAAGTGGCTAAGAAGCATGATATGGTGTGCCTGCTCCATGAAAAGCCTTTTGCAGGCGTCAACGGCAGCGGCAAGCACAACAACTGGTCCATGACCACCAACACCGGCGTGAACCTGCTTGATCCCGGTGACACGCCCTATGAAAACGCCCAGTTCCTCCTGTTCCTGTGCGCTGTCATACAGGCTGTGGACGATTATCAGGATATGCTGCGTATTTCTGTTGCTTCCGCCGGCAATGACCACCGTCTTGGCGCAAACGAGGCGCCTCCCGCTGTGGTTTCCATGTTCCTTGGTACTGAGCTTGAGAGCATTCTCAGCGCCATTGAGAAGGATGAACCCTACGGCACCAAAGAAAAAGAGCTGATAAAGGTAGGCGTGCATGTGCTGCCCAAGTTCCCCAAGGACAACACAGACCGCAACCGTACCTCACCCTTTGCCTTTACCGGCAACAAATTTGAGTTCAGAATGCTTGGCTCTGCAGCCTCCATTTCCGGCGCCAACGTGGTTCTCAACACCGCAGTTGCCGAGTCTCTGCGTCAGTATGCTGATATACTTGAGAATTCCAAGGATTTTGAAAATGACCTGCATGAGCTTATCAAGAGCGTCATTGCAAAGCATAAGCGCATCATCTTCAACGGCAACGGCTACGATGACTCCTGGATCGAAGAGGCAGAGCGCCGCGGCCTTCTGAATCTGAAGTCCACTCCCGACTGTGTGCCCTACTATCTGGCTGAGAAAAATGTGGAGCTTTTCACTCGCCACAAGGTTTATACTCCTGTTGAGCTGCACTCCAGATACGAGATCAAACTTGACGGCTACTGCAAGGTCCTGCATATTGAAGCTCTGACCATGCTTGATATGGTCTGGAAGGACATTCTCCCTGCTGTAAGCGCCTATTCCAAGAAGCTGGCCGATACTGCTTTGGCAAAGAAGTCACTGAGTGACAGCATCGACTGCAGCTTTGAGACCGAGCTTGCTGCAAAGATCAGCACCCTCACCGCAGAGGCAGTCAAAAAAACCCAGGCTCTTGAATACGCGGTTATGGATGTCAAGAACTACGAGGATACTCTGGAGCTTGCAAGATTTTATAAGGATACCGTGTTTGCCGCAATGAACGAGCTGCGTATCGTTGTTGACGAACTTGAGACACATACCGCTGCTGAATATTGGCCCTATCCCTCTTACGGCGATATCCTTTTCAGCGTAAAGTAAAAACAAGACAGAATAACAGTTTATAACAGGCAAAGGCGTCTGATTTTTCTCAGACGCCTTTGCCTCTTTTATTAG
>CAZESU010000020.1:0-24870 GCA_964515275.1 uncultured Oscillospiraceae bacterium | reverse complement strand
CTTATCTCCATTATATATAGTTTTGAGAGTCTCCTCCAGCATTTCATCGAAGGACGGTTCCTTCTCAACTGTGGATTCTTCTACTTTGATTTCGTCGCTCATTTTGTTTCTTACCTCCTTAATTATCCACGCAGGCGTTGACGCCCCCGCCGTGAGACCTACCGTATCGGCGTTTTTGAGTTTGTCCATATCCAGCTCATCAACGCACTGGATAAACTGTACCGAAGCACAGTTTTCCCCGCAAATCTGAGCAAGGTGCAGACTGTTTGCACTGTGTTTTCCGCCGATGACCACCATCGCATCACACCGGGAGGCTATCATGGCTGCCTCTTCCTGCCGCGTGGACGTAGCAAAGCATATTGTATCAGATATTTTTGCATTTGTACATCTTTTTTTTATGATATTGCAACATTCGGTAAAATTACTGCCGGTTTGTGTCGTCTGAACCACAACCGTTATGGGTTTATCCCAAAAATCTGCGTGACTATCCAGCCACTGTGAAAGCTCAGCCACATTTTCAAATACCTGATACTCATCGCACCAGCCGCAGATGCCTTCCACCTCAGGATGCTGACGCATTCCAATGATGATAACAAAGCGTCCTTCCTGCGCTGCACGGCTGACGATCTGGTGAATATTCTTCACCTTGGGGCAGGTGGCGTCAGTGACAGAAGCGCCTCTTGCCTCAAGACGGCGGTATACATCCGCAGCCACGCCGTGGGCGCGGATGAGCACATTATCCCCGGCCTTTGCCTCCTCCGGCGAGTTTATAACACGCAGTCCTTTGCCGGAAAGCTCTCTTACAACGTCCTCATTATGTATGAGATGGCCCAGACTGCAGCAGCTCCCCTTTTCAGCCAGGAGCTTTTCTGCCATATCCACCGATCGGTTTACACCAAAGCAAAAGCCGGCGCTTCTTGCAAGAATAAGCTCTTTCATCAGCCCTGCACAGGGGAAATGCCCAGCTTCTCCCTGATTGTTCTGCATAGCAGACGATAGCTCTCCTCAAGGTTCAGGTTGGTGGTGTCAAGGATTACCGCATTCTCTGCCGCCTTCATGGGTGCAGTGGCGCGGGTGCTGTCCTGCTTGTCTCTGTATTCGATATCCTTCAGCACATCCTCAAAATTTGCTCTCATACCCTTGGACTGGAGCTCCAGCAGGCGGCGCTGCGCTCTTGCGGCAGAGCTCGCCGTCATGAAAATCTTCAGGTCAGCGTCAGGCAGGACTACGGTGCCGATGTCGCGGCCGTCCATGATGACGTCATTGTTTTCAGCCATGCAACGCTGCATGTCCAGAAGATAGCTCCTCACCACAGGCAGCGTGGACACGTCGGAAGCACAAATGGATATCTCCGGCATACGGATGCGGGAGGACACATCCTCTTCGCCCAGATACATGCGCTGTTCACCGGCGTCGTTATATCGCATCTGAATATTGAGTCTGGGCAGCACGCTTTCAACCGCGGCAGCATCCTTGCAGCTGATGCCAGCCCTACGGCATGCAAGTCCGACTGTGCGATAGATGGCGCCGGTATCCACATAAATGAAGCCCAGCGCTGCTGCTGCTCTTCGCGCAAGACTGCTCTTTCCTGCGCCTGAGGGTCCGTCAATTGCAATTGAATAATGTTTTTTCATCTCAATACGCATCCTTTAATACAGAATTTCCGGCAACATAGCCGGTAGACCAGGCGATCTGAAGATTGAAACCGCCTGTATAACCGTCGAGGTTCAGCACCTCTCCGGCAAAGTACAATTCAGAAACGAGCTTTGACTCCATGGTACGGGGATTTATCTCCTTCGTGTCAACGCCCCCAGCCGTGATGATTGCCTCGTCTATGGGTCTGGTACCGGACACGGAGACGGGAAAAGCCTTAAACAGATGAAGCAATTTCATTCTCTGCTCCCGCGTGATGGAATGGACCTTGGTATCCTCCGGTATGCCAGACAGGCTCACCAGCACCGGTATCATGGTGCTCCCTGCCAGATCCACAAGAGCGTTTTTAAACTCCCTGTTGGCATATTTTTCGAAGTCCCGCAAAATTCTGGCGTCCAGCTTCTTTTCGTCAAGAGCCGGCTTCAGGTCAATTTCAAGACGGTAACTGGCGCTGCCCATATTCCGCATGTGGGCGCTGGCGGACAACACCAGAGGACCGGAAACACCAAAATGGGTAAACAGCATCTCGCCCAGCTCTTTATAAATCAGCTTATCATTCTCAAAAGCAGACAGTACAACGTTTTTGAGAGAGAAGCCCTGCATCTCGGCGCAGTATGGTTCCTCACTCTCCAGTGGCACAAGAGACGGTCTTGTGGGGCTTACGCTGTGCCCAAGCTCCGCGGCAAATTTCAGTCCGTCGCCGGTGGAACCCGTCAGTGGATAAGACTTGCCGCCGGTACATATTGCAGCAGCTCTGCACCGGATGAGCCCTTCCTCTGTCTGCACACCGCAGACCGCTCCGTCCTGTACGATGATCTTTTTCGCTTTTGTGCGCAGTGTCCTGACACCGGAACGAGCGCACCAGTGAGCCATGAGTCCGGCCACATCGTCTGCATTATCCGAAACAGGGAACACTCTGTTTCCCCTTTCGGTCTTCAGGCCCAGTCCCTTTTCCTCAAACAAAGCCATGGTATCCGCAGGAGACAGTCTGTTCAATGCGCTGAACAGAAATCTGCCGTCACCGGGAATATTCTGCATAAAGGTCTTTATATCACAATTATTGGTAAGGTTGCAGCGGCCTTTGCCGGTGATGCGCAGCTTCCTGCCGAGCTGGCGGTTAGGGTCCAGCAGTATAACGCTCATTCCCCTGTCGGCAGCATTGGCAGCACACATCATGCCCGCCGCACCGCCGCCGATCACTACAAGCTCTGCACTATCTGCGTTCATTTTCCTCATACTCCTGACGGGTCTTTTCAATTTTTTTCAAAGCTTCTTTCAGCTCCTGCCCTTCTGCAGAGCCAAGAGATCCCAGCAAAGCTCCGGCGACAGCATAGGCGGAGATGACGCTCTCCGGTCCAATATCTCCCTTTCCGCCGCAAAGTATCAGACTATCGGCAGAAATAAGATTAGGCTCCGCTTCTCTGTCACATATGGCAATCACTGCAGCGCCATTTTCATGGGCATATCTTGCCGCACCGAATCGCTCCCGATAGGAGGAAGCGAGATAAAGACATACAACGGCATCCCCCGTCCCAATATGGCAGAGCTGCTCGTAAACGTCTCCTCGGACAAGCACAGCGCCATCACGCAACAGATTTACGCCCCGCCACAGATACCGGGCCGCATCCTGTCCTCCTTCGCTGCTGAGAATAAAGACTCTTTTAGCGTTATGCAATATTTTTACGGCGCGGTCAAAATTTTCGGGATTTTTCCCCTCCGACAAAGCAGTGATTGCTTCACTGTATTCGCCAAGGGTCTTTTTGAAAAGCCTGTCATATTCCGCTTCAGTCGGCTCCGGGCTCTCCCGTCCGGCTGGGCTGAATCTCCGGCGCAGCAGCTCCTGTACCGATCTTCTCATATCGGGATAGCCCTCAAAGCCCAATTCAAGAGCAAATCTGACTACCGTCGATTCGCTGACGCCGGCAGCGATCGCAAGCATTTCCGCAGTCATAAAGGCTGCTCTGTCCGGATGCTCGCATATATAATCCGCAACGGCATGCTGCCGTTTTGAAAAAAATGCGTTTTTTTCAGAAAGGATGGCTATAATGTCGTTTTCCATTGTATCGTCCTTTCATTCCGGCTCAGTGAAGGCTACTCAGCTCTTCCTCCGTCAGTCTGCGCCACTTTCCGCTTTTCAATGTTCCCAACTCAACGCCGCCTTCGCTGACACGCACAAGCTTTGTGACCTTAAGGCCGGCATACTCACACATTTTTCTGACCTGTCGGTTCCGCCCCTCGTGTATCGTCACAGCCAGGACGGCGGAATTTCCGTGCAGCTCCAGGATGTCCACCCGAGCCGGGCTGATGGTATATCCGTCTATCTCCATAGGGCAGCGCATGAACTCCACTGCAAGGCCGATATCCTCGCCGGAGACCCATGTGCGGTAGGTCTTATCAATCTCATGGGACGGATGCATAAGCCGGTTTGCAAAGTCTCCGTCATTCGTCATAATCAGCAGGCCCTCGGAATACATGTCCAGCCTGCCTACCGGGTACAGCCTGGCCCCCACATCTTTTACAAGCTCCGACACGTTTTTTCTGCCCTTCTCGTCACTGAGAGTGGTAACGTAGCCCCTGGGTTTGTTGAGCATTATGTATATCTTTTCACCGGTGGGCGGAAGTTTCTTCCCGTCCACCAGAATATAGTCCTTTTCAACATCCGCCTTGTCTCCGGCGGAGGCTGTTACGCCGTTCACCGTCACTTTTCCGGCGGCTATCAGTTCCTCCGCCGCTCTCCTTGACATGAGCCCGGAGGCAGATATAATCTTTTGCAGTCTCTCCGTCATTAAACCTTTACCAGCGTTTGTCTTTCCGCAATAATAGATCTTGCGGCAGACACATTCTTTTCATATATGAGCCGTATTTCCGCAAGGAGCTGATCGTCCTGCAGCACAAGGATACGCCCTGCCGCCTCGCCCTGTCTCACCGGGGCAAAAGTAAACCGGGGCATTTCTGCAAGGAGAACAAGCTCCGTGTCTGTGGGGAGAAACAGAGAAAGCATCTCCTCCGGGACGGCACGTACAGTCTTCTGAGCGCCGGAAAAAATGGGGATATCGAAACCGACGCTCTCATCAATGATGCTTCGGTCGGTATAGTGGGCAAATGCCCAATTGTAAAGCTTTCTATGGTCGTTCCAGTCATCCGGAGCGGAGAGCGTTACACAGACATATCTTGTTCCCTCCCGCTCGGTGCAGCTCACAAGGCACCTTCCGGCAGACTCGGTATAGCCTGTCTTACCGCCGATACAGCCGGAGCAGCAGGACAGCAGTTTATTGTGGTTATAAAGGGTCTGATCGCCAACCGTGCAGCTTTTCATGGCCGTAATCTGGGCAAAGTCCTCATTTTCCATGCAGTAACACATGAGCTTGGCCATGTCCCGGGCCGTGGAGTAATGGCCCTCTGTGTCAAGTCCGTGGGGATTGGCAAAGGAACTGGATTCCATACCCAGCGTAAAGGCCTTTGCATTCATCATCGCAGCAAAGCTGTCAATATCCCCCGCCGTATGACAGGCCAGCGCCACAGCGGCGTCATTGCCGGACACCAGCAGCAGCCCCATCAGAAGCTCCCGGACGGTATAGCTGTCCCCCGGTTTCAGGTACATGGAGGAGCCTTCAGCGCCGCAGTATTCCGGCAGAATCTCCACAACCTCGTCAAGCGCGCAGTTCTCCAGAACCACCAGTGCCGTCATAATTTTGGTCGTGCTGGCAATGCGCATTCTGTCATCGGCGTTTTTTTCAAATACCACCTGCCCGTCGCTGTGCATAACGATGGCGCTGTGGGCGCTGACGCCCGGAGCATCATCTGCGAAAGCCTTGGGACTTATATTATATACCATAACTGCAGCAATTGCAGCAACAAATATTTTTTTCAACAATAAGCACCACCCTTATTTTTTTGGGCAGTGCTTATTATTGACAGATTCATTTAATTTATTTCCCGCTGCCGCTGTTTTTCTGCTTTTCGATAAAGCTGTCCACACGATCCATTACCTGAGGTACCAGATCAATAATTCTATCGACAGTATTGCTTGCAGGAGGAGTGACATTTATCATCCTGACAACGCCTTCCTTGATAATAAGGAAGCCAATGGGGTCGATCTTCACGCCGGTAGCGTTTCCGCCGCCATAGGGTCTGGCTTCGCCGGGCTTTTTGGAATTGAACTCCACTCCGCCGCCGCCAAAGCCAACGCTGATCTTGGAGATGGGGACGAGAGTAATTCCGTCAGGGGTGTAAATAGGGTCGCCAACAACAGTATCAACCTTGAGAATGTTCTTCACATTCTCCATAGTGGTCTGCATGAGTTCGCCGATAGGGTTATTATCCATTTGAGTCCTTCCTTTCCTCTACTTGTATATTTTCTGTATTTTTCTCAATATTTTCCGCAGTCATACCTTCATTTTCGGGTATTCCGGCTTTTTTATTCGCACGTTTTTCCTTGAATTTACGGAATTTGTGCTTGATAAGTATACCGAGCGCGCCAAACGCTATGGTAAATCCCACACCGAGGATCTGGCCAATTCTGATGGTCAGCGCGATGCCGAAATCCACAGTCATTTTCTCCGCAGTGAAATCCACATCGGTCCATACGTCCGTCTCCTTCACGTTGAAAGTGCGGCTGCATAGAGGGGCAAGTGTGGTCAGCGCCCCGTTTACATAGCCGAAGGTCATGGCTGTATCATAGGGGTCTTTTCCCGCCGCCGTATAGTGCAGCAGGAAACGATCCACCGACAGCTTACGTCCAAAGCGGCCCAAGCCCCGTATAACCGCCTTTACAAGTCCCAGAAGCTCGTCCTTGCTGAAGTCAAGAGACAGCTTTTTCTTTGGCTTTTCCTCTCCTTCCTTTGGCGGCTCTACTGCCTTTTTCTTCTTTTTGGGTTTTTTCGGCTTTTTCTCTTTTTTGGGCTTCGACTCATCGGCGGGAGGCTTTGGGATAAGCTGCAGCAGTATCCCGCACACCTTTGCCGACAGGCGCAGCTTTCCGCCCTCATACGCCACATCTGCTCCCACGGGTATGAGCAGGATAGCAACAATGATGACGACGATAACGCCCAAGATGATAAGTCCAACCAACTACATCACTCCCCGTTTTCTTCTGTTACCTCGCTGATCGTGATCTGGCCGCTGTTCGCGGCATTCTGTATCTCATCTATTGCGTTTTGAAGTTTCTCTATACCCTCGCCGTTGGTCATGTCCGGCAGAGGGGGAAGCTGGGATAATTCGCTGATTCCCATGGTGCGAAGGAAAACATCGGTGGTTCTGAAAATCGACGGTCTGCCCGGCACGTCCAGCCTGCCGCAGACCTCGATCAGCCCACGTTCGGCAAGGACGCCAACGGTATAGGAGCTGTCCACGCCGCGAACCTGGTCGATATAGGCGCGGGTGACGGGCTGGAAATAGGCAACGATTGCCAGTGTTTCCAAAGCGGGCTGGGAGAGCATCGGCGGCTTTCGCTGCTCAAGGGTTTTTGTGATGAAAGGCGCATATTCCGGTGCAGAGCACATCTGCAGCTTATCGTCCAGCCGGAGGATACGCATACCCCGCTGCTCAAAGCTGTATTTGTCCTGGAGTTCCTTGGCCCGGACATTTATTTCCTTTTCGTCAACACCCAGTACAAGCGACAGTCTTGCCACGGGCACGCTGTCGCCCGCTGCAAATAGTATAGCCTCTATGGCAGAAGAAATATCAAACATTCCATTACTCAACAATCTTTTCTATGATCTCATCCACATCGCCGCCGACAAACTCCACCGTGTAGTCGTCGCCGCAGCGCGAGATATGTATATTGCCCATGCTGCAAAGCTCCAGCACGGAGACAAAGGTAGCCACGACCTCCGACCGGGTACGGCAGTACTTATATAATCCGCTCAGCGTTATACCGCCCTCCCGCAGAAGATGGATGATCTGGCGGCTCTTATCCCGCACGCTGTAAATAATGCGTTTGGGCAGGGCGGAGGAAAAGCTCTCCGTTTCTACGGTCTTTCCGCCGCGTATGTATACGTCTGCAAGAGCTTTCAGCAGATCCACCGGCTCATGCCGGTATTCATACTCCTTTGAAGTCTTGGGCAGAGGCTCCGGCAGCTTTGCAAAGTACAGCAACCCCAGTTCCGACGCCTGCTTCAGCTCCGGCGTCACCTGGCGGATAGCTGCATACAAATCCTTGCATTTCAGCTGCTCCAGAGAGGCCATCAGCACTTCAAGTTCAGACACCTCTTCATCGCCTGACAGCAGGGTCTTTGTCTTGATATAAAGCAGATGAGACGCCATCTGAACAAATTCACTGGCAATCTCCAGATCCATGCTCTGCATCTGAGCCAGATATTTCAGATACTGATCCAGAATCTCGGATATTTTTATATCCCGTATCTCTATTTTATTTTTGGAAAGCAGCATCAGGATAAGACTCAGAGGACCTTCAAAGTCCTGAAGCTCATTTTTCTCCCTGACAACACCTTCAAGAAAAAAGCTGGGATTTTCCATGAAACGCTCACTTAAAAAAGAGGATATAGGAAAGGTCGGCCCCCCACTGAGCCAGCGGGATCAGAAGGTCATAAACATATTCTATTGCCGCAGACAGCGGCTTTCCGATCAAGCCGGTGGACACCAGAACGATCATCAAAAGCATACCGTAGCGCTCATAGTGCATGAGCTTATAGTAACTGCTGTCACTGATAAAGGAGAGCAGCACCTTGGAGCCGTCCAGCGGCGGGATGGGAATCAGGTTGAAAATGCCGAGGCCGAGACTGATATAGGCCGTGAGCTGGAGCATCTGAAGAAGGTAATAGCCCAGCTCCGTATAATTTGCAAACACAATGGTATAAGTAAAGCCAAAGAGGAACATGAACACCAGCGTGATAAGGAAGTTCGATACAGGCCCTGCCAGTGCCGTGACAGCCATGCCCCGCTTCGGATTTTTAAAGTTATACATGTTGACGGGTACAGGCTTTGCCCAGCCCACATGAAAGACCAGCAGCATCAGAAGCCCCATAACGTCAAGATGCTTCAAAGGGTTCAGACTGAGCCTTCCCCGATCTTTTGCGGTATTGTCGCCCAGTTTATATGCCACAAAACCGTGACTCAGTTCATGCAGGGTAATGCACAGCAGCGCCGGAACAAGCCCCAGGAGGATGCTCAGGATATATGAAAAATCAAATCCGTCCCATATGGACTGCAAAGCGCTTATCTGCTCCACCCCCAATATATATGCTATTTTAACAAATCTTCTAACAAAAAACAATAGCAGCACGAAATTTAATCGCGCCGCTATTAAAAAATTATTACAGCTCTTTTATGATTTCCGTCATCAGGGCTTCCCTGCCCTGTCCTTTTTCGGCAGAAAACGGGATGAGCGGTACCTCCTCCGGCAGTTCAAGGGTCTGACGGATAAGGGCCATATTCGGTTCGATCTCGCTTTTTTTCAGCTTGTCGAGCTTATTTGCCACAACCACCAGCCGGCATCCGGCGTTTTTGAACCACTGGGTCATCGTGACATCATCGGCAGTGGGCTTGTGCCTTGCGTCCACGATCATAATGCCCAGATCAATCAGTCCATCGGTTGCAAAGAACTGCTCCATGAGCTTTCCCCAGCGTTCCCGTTCAGACTGGGAGACCTTTGCATAGCCGTAGCCGGGCAGGTCCACGAAATACACCTTACCATCGATAAGGAAATAGTTTACATGGATGGTCTTTCCGGGCGATGCACCCACGCGGGCAAAGTTTTTGCGGTTCAGCATCCGATTAATCACCGAGGACTTTCCCACGTTGGATTTACCCGCAAACACCACACTGGGAGTGGATGCATGGATAAATTGTCCGGGAGACGCAGCGGACTTGATAAATTCCGCTTTGTTTACATTTAATGTGGCCATGTTTCACCTACTGTCTTACGACACAAAGCTCTTTATTGTTGACGACAGGGGCCGCCGCAGAAACAGCCGTCTCTGCGCTGGGACGCACGAGGGCCACATCCAGCACCTTATCCACATGGTCGGTAGGCACAAAGTGCAGGGCATGGCGTACCGTCTGGTCGATTTCGGCAAGGTCTGTCTCGTTGTCGCTGGGAATAATGACAGTATGTACGCCCGCTCTCAAAGCAGCCATGGTCTTTTCCCGAAGCCCGCCGATGGGCAGCACCCGGCCCCGAAGGGTTATCTCCCCTGTCATCGCCACATCATGGCGGACAGGCGCCCCTGTAAGGGCGGAGATCAGGGCAATGCAGACGGTGATGCCGGCGGAGGGGCCATCCTTGGGAACCGCGCCCTCGGGAAAGTGGATATGTATATCCCTGGTCTTGTGAAAATCCGGGTCAATGCCCAGCTTTTCAGCCCGGCTGCGGATATAGGTGACAGCCGCATGGGCGGATTCCTTCATCACGTCGCCCAGATTGCCGGTCAGCTCCAGTTTTCCGCTGCCGTCTACGACAGACACCTCCACATCCAGCACCTCGCCGCCCACACTGGTATAGGCAAGGCCGCGGACAAGTCCCACCTCGTCCCGGATGCGTTTCTGCTCCGGCTTGAATTTCACAGGCCCCAGCACTTCCTCAAGGGTTTCGGGCTTTACGCTCAGGCTCTTGCAGCTTTCATCTGCGATCATTCCCGCTGCCCTGCGGCAGACACGGGCAATCTCCTGCTCCAGCAGACGGACGCCGGACTCTCTCGTATAGCCTCTTATGATATCACGCAGGGCGTCATCGCTGATACGCAGCTGATTGGCACGCAGGCCGTGCTTTTTCCTCTGTTTAGGCAAAAGATGCTGCTTTGCAATCTGGAGTTTTTCCTCGTCGGTATAGCTGCTCAACTCAATGACCTCCATGCGGTCAAGGAGCGCTCTGGGTATGGTGTCCGTGGTATTAGCGGTGGTGATAAAAAACACCTCTGAAAGATCAAAAGGTATCTCCAGGAAATGATCCCGGAAGCTGCTGTTCTGTTCCCCGTCAAGGGCTTCCAGCAGAGCAGCAGAAGGGTCTCCCCTGTAATCGGAGCCCAGTTTATCAATCTCGTCCAGCACCATCAAAGGATTGCAGCTCTTGGCCTGTATGATGCCGTTGATGATACGGCCGGGCATGGAGCCGATATAAGTCTTTCTGTGGCCACGGATCTCCGCCTCGTCGTGTACACCTCCGAGAGAGAGACGAACCAGTTTCCGGTTGGTGGCTCTGGCGATGCTCATGGCGATACTGGTCTTACCGGTTCCCGGGGGACCGACAAGACAGATGAGGCCGCCCTTGATCTCAGGCGACAGCTTCTTTACCGCCAGATATTCGATAATACGCTCTTTCACTTTATCAAGGCCGAAGTGATCCTCATCCAGAATTTTCCGCGCCTTTTTCAGATCCACCGTCTCTGTGGTTTTGACATTCCAGGGAATATCAAGGCACACGTCCAGATAGCCTCTAATCACTGCGGCCTCGGAGGAACCGAAGGGCTGCTTTGCCAGTCTGGAAACTTCCTTAAGGAGTTTTGTGCGTATCTCCTCGCTGACAGGCAGGGCGTTTATCTTCTGTCGGTAATCTTCTATGTCATCCTGGCTGTCATCACCCAGCTCCGCCTGAATGACCTTCATCTCTTCCCGCAGGTAGTATTCCCGCTGATTGCGGTTCACCTGCTCCTGCGTGGCATCGTTCAGCTCTTTTTCTATGGAGAGTATGTTCAGCTCGTTACTCAAGAGCCTGCTCAGCAGCATGAGTCTGCGGCTGGGATAGACTTCTTCCAGGAGCTTCTGTTTATCCTCTATGCTGAGACGGACATTCTGGGCAATGTAACTTATCACATAGGATATGTTGGGATTGGCAAGGACATTGAGAAGCTGCTCTGTCATCATATCCGGGTTCATATGCAGATACTCATCAAAGAGAGACAGACAATTTCTGACCAGAGCCTCTTGACGGGCGGCACTGATTCGCTCCGGCTTGTCGTCAAGGCTGTGGATAAGGGCGGTATCATATTTTCCTTCGGTGTCCATTGAGACAGCCTGGGCCCTGTAAAGCCCCTCCACCATTACCCTGCAGACGCTGCTGTGGGGCTGGCGAAGCTGCTGGCGGACGCGGCAGACTGTGCCCACATGGTAGATGTCCTTTTCCCGTGGCACATCGGTGGCAATATCCTTCTGGGCAGCCAGGAAAATGAGCTGATCTGACTTAAGAGCCGCATCCAGCGCTGCAACAGAGGCGCTGCGCTCCACATCGAAGGCCAGCAGCATTTGGGGAAACACGCTGAGCCCTCTGAGCGGGAGCATCGGCATAGTTATTAATTCTCTTTCAATATTGTTTGACATGTTTTTGCTCCTTCCGGAGGTTGGATCAATCATTGATGTGCTTGATGAGCGGGCTGGTCCCGTTCTTCACGCTGTCGGCAGTGACGATGACCTTATTTGCGGTCACGTCCGAGGGCACTTTATACATGATCTCAGTCATAACACCTTCCATCACGCTGCGAAGTCCTCTCGCGCCGATCTTCATTTCTATTGCCTTATCGGCGATGGCCTCCAGAGCCTCAGGCTCATAGCTAAGCTCCACGCCGTCATAGGACAAAAGTGCTTTATACTGGCGAGCCATGGAGTTTTTGGGCTCGGTCAGGATACGCACGAGATCATCCCGATTCAGGGAATCCAGTGTCGCCACCACAGGCAGTCGGCCTATCAGTTCGGGAATAATCCCGAATTTCAGCAGATCATGCTGCTGCACCTGGGCCAGAATCTTGCCCACATCACGTTCAGTGCTGCTGGTGATATCCGCGCCGAAGCCCATGGTCTTTTTATTGGTGCGCTTTTCGATGATCTTATCAAGCCCGTCAAAAGCGCCGCCGCAGATAAAGAGGATGTTGGTGGTATCTACATGGATGAACTCCTGATGGGGATGCTTGCGCCCACCCTGAGGGGGAACATTTGCCACGGTACCCTCCAACAGCTTCAGCAGCGCCTGCTGCACACCCTCGCCGGATACGTCGCGGGTGATGGAGGTATTTTCACTCTTTCGGGCGATTTTGTCAATCTCATCGATATAGATAATGCCCCGCTGAGCCCGTTCCACGTCAAAATCGGCAGCCTGAAGCAACTTCAGGATCACGTTTTCCACGTCTTCACCCACATAGCCTGCCTCGGTCAGTGTGGTGGCATCCGCAATGGCAAAGGGGACATCCAGCATTTTTGCCATGGTCTGAGCAAAAAGGGTCTTGCCGCTGCCGGTGGGGCCGATCAGGAGAATATTGCTCTTCTGAAGTTCCACATCGTCCTTGGCGGCGTTCAGGATGCGCTTGTAGTGATTGTATACCGCCACTGACAGCACGATCTTCGCTTTATCCTGCCCGATGACGTACTCATCAAGGTTTGCCTTGATCTGCATGGGCTTGGGCAGTTTTTCAAAAACCAGAGGCAGACCGTCGTAGCCCTCCACAGCGGTAGGAACAGGCCCGTCGTCGATAATGCCGGCACACATACGCACACACTCATCGCAGATATAGCTGCCGTTTCCGGCAATGAGGCGGTTGACAAGAGACTGCGGTTTGCCGCAGAATGAGCATCTTATGCTTCTTCTGTCTTCATTCTTTGCCATTTTGCTCTCCATTCAGCTTTATAGCAGTAAAAATTAATGTCTAAAGCTTTAGGGGAACTTTCGTTCCCCTAAATCCTTGCGATTTGGATAATCAGCGCTTGTAGATGACCTTGTCGATCAGCCCGTAGGCCTGAGCCTCTTCGGCTGTCATAAAATGGTCGCGTTCGCAATCGCGC
Organism: uncultured Oscillospiraceae bacterium; assembly: GCA_964515275.1. Classification (GTDB taxonomy): domain Bacteria; phylum Bacillota; class Clostridia; order Oscillospirales; family Oscillospiraceae; genus Limivicinus. Next base: position 11,493 of record CAZESU010000020.1, on the reverse strand, counting down.
TCGATGGTCTCCACATCCTTGCCGGTATTCTCGGCAAGAATGGCGTTGAGCTTCTTCTTGATCTTCAGAATCTGCTCCGCCTGTATCTGGATGTCGGTGCACTGGCCCTGGCTGCCGCCGGAGGGCTGGTGGATCATAATCTCGGCATTGGGCAGAGCAATACGCTTGCCTTTTGCGCCGGAGGACAGCAGAAACGCGCCCATGGACGCTGCCATACCGATACAGATCGTAGACACATCAGGCTTGATGTACTGCATGGTGTCGTAGATTGCAAGACCTGAGGTGACACTTCCGCCGGGGCTGTTGATATAAAACTGTATGTCCTTGTCGGGATCCTGTGCCTCAAGATAGAGGAGCTGAGCCACAATAAGGCTTGCGGTGGTGTCGTTCACTTCCTCGCTGAGCATAACGATGCGGTCGTTAAGCAGACGGGAGAAAATGTCGTATGAACGCTCGCCGCGGCTGGTCTGTTCTACAACATAAGGGACTAAACTCATTTTATTATACCCTCCTTTAAATTATCAGCATCCAAAAGAGCATATCCGTATCCTGAGAAAATTATTCAGCCTTTTCCTCTTCGAGTGCAGCCTCGACAGCAACTGCGCTGTTGATGATGAGGTCAGTGGCCTTTTCTCTCTTCCGCTCTGCGGCAATAAACTCAGGTCCGAAGTAGGCTCTCACATCATCGGCCTTTGCCTGGATGCTCTCTGCCACCTTGTTCAGGTACTCTTCTGCTTCCTCGTCAGTGACTTCAATGTTCTCTTCCTTGATAACAGCCTCAAGCAGCAGTTCGGTCTTTACCTGCATCTCTGCGCCGGGACGGATGTTCTCGTTCAGAGACTCTTCATTGAGACCCATCATCTCAAGCAGCTTGGAAAACTCCATATCGCTGTTATTCAGGCCGAAGTTTGCTGCATAGTTGCGGACGATCTCTTCCATCTTTTCGCGGATCATGACCTCAGGGATGGCAACGGTCATGTTGTCGGTTGCTTTCTTCATAACCTCGGAGCGGAACTCGTTCTCGGCCTGCTCCTGAGCCTTCTTTTCCAGATCGGCGCGAACATCGGCCTTGTACTCGTCCAGCGTGTCAAACTCGGAGACGTCCTTGGCAAACTCGTCGTCCAGCTCTGGAAGCTCTGCAACGGTCAGAGCGTTCAGCTTCACCTTGAAGACCACTGCCTTGCCGGCCAGGTTCTCAACATAGTTCTCGGGGAAGGTGATGTCCAGATCCTTCTCCTCGCCGATCTTCATGCCGACAACCTGCTCCTCAAAGCCGGGGACAAAGGAGTGGGAGCCCAGCTCAAGGGAGTAGCCCTCGGCCTTGCCGCCATCAAAGCGTTCGCCGTCCAGATAGCCGTCAAAATCGATGTTGGCGGTATCGCCCATCTGAGCCTCGCGCTCAACACTGACCATGCGGGCATTGCGCTTGCGGGCACCCTCGATCTCTGCATTCACCTGCTCCTCGCTGACGGAAGCCTCGGGACGTACTGCCTCGATGCCCTTATACTGGCCCAGAGTGACCTCGGGGTACAGTTCAACGGTGAAGGTGTAGGCAACCGTGCGCTCTTCGGTGACATTCACATCGGTGATGGAGGGAGCGCCGACAAATCGGAGCTCAGCCTCTTTTATGCCGAAGTCAAAGGCCTTGGGAGCCAGCTCGTCCATTGCATCCTGATAAAAGACTTCTGCGCCGTACATACCCTCTACCACTGTGCGGGGAGCCTTGCCCTTACGGAAGCCTGGGATATATATGCTACCCTTATTCTTCAGGTATGCGCCGTTGACAGCAGCTTCAAATTCTGCTGCATCAGACTCTACCTGAAAAACGGCGGTGTTATTTTCTTTCTTTTCTACGTTCTTAACGATCATGGTTGATCTCCTCCTCTATATGTGGGTCGCACTGAATTATGATAACAGATTATGAATGTAAAATCAATGACAAATTCATTAACATGCAGGATTTATAACAGTTTTACCGGCGAAAAATCAACGAAATCAGCGGAAACCAGCTTGTATTCAGTGCCTCCGTACCAGCCGTTGAGGGCATAGGAGCAGCCTTTGCCGTGTATATGGCCGTAGCAGCAGAGCTTGACATTGTGTTTTTTCAAAAGCGCCAGTATCTCCGGGCACTGGTATTTCTGATAGATGGGCGGGTAGTGCAGGAAAACCAGCTTCTCCCGGTCCCCTGCGGCATTTAAAGAGGTCTCGAGACGGGATATCTCCCGGAGCATGATCTTTTTGTCATGCTCGCCGCCTTTCTCCTCCTCATAAAACCAACCGCGGGTGCCGCATATGGCGTAATTTTCATAATAAAAGCAGTTATTGAACAGAATATCGATGCTGTCAATCCCGTTTTCCGCAAAAAAACGCTTTGCTTTGGTGGCAGTGCTCCACCAATAGTCGTGGTTGCCTTTTAAGATGATCTTCCGTCCGGGAAGATCGTGTATAAATTGGAAGTCCTCCCTGCTCTGTGCAAGGCCCATTCCCCAACTCAGATCGCCGCAGATGACGCATACATCCTCATCGCCGAGCTTTGAAAAGCCCTCCCGGAGTTTTTCCGCGTGATTTTCCCATTTATCACCAAAAACGTCCATGGGTTTATCGGCCGAGAGGGACAGATGCAGATCTCCAATGGTGTAAAGTGACATATCGTTACCGTTCCCAAGAATAATCAGTACAGAAATTCAGATACTAAAGGTGCCCATAAGGCAAAAAAATGCGGAGGTAAAAGCATGAACGAAAAAAATCGCGGCGACATCATTCCCGGCGTGGGCTGTGACGTCACCAACTGCAAGTACAACACCATCGACTGCAAGTGCAGCGCTACCTGTATCAGCGTACAGAACGAGAAGGCCAGCACCAAGGGTGAGACCTACTGCTCTACCTTCTGCCCCAGAGGCACCTGCTGAACAGATCCGGGCCCAGCCCGGATACATATTCCGAAACCCTACTGAAAGGCATTCTCGATATGCCGGATGGCGATATTTCGGCTCTCCATCCCTTCGGGGGCATAAATCTCAACCACATCGAACCGGGGCTGGAGCTCCGTTTCATTCTCCGCAAGCCACAGAGCTGCGGTAGTCCTGATACGCTCCTGCTTTGCGCGGGTGACAAATTCCTTCGCTTCGGCAAAGGCGGCGTTCTTTCTCAGTTTTACCTCTGCAAAGACGATAATCCCCCGCTTTGCAGCAATGATGTCAATCTCGCCCATGCGGCAGGCATAGTTCATGCCGATGATCTTATAGCCCTTGCGCCGCAGATAGGAGGCAGCTTTTTCCTCCCCCCAGCGCCCTGTCAAACGCTTATCCATCACTGCATCTTCCTCAGAAAGCTGGGTCGGTGTATGGGGCAGGGGCCGTACTGCCGGATGGCCTCATAATGGAGCTTTGTGCCGTAGCCCTTATGCTTATCAAAACGGTATTCGGGGTATTTCTCCGCCATTTCCATCATATATCTGTCCCTTGTGACCTTGGCCAGCACCGAGGCTGCGGCAATATCAGCGCACTTCCCGTCGCCGCCCACAACGCAGCGGCTGGGCAGTTCGATGCCTGAGGTTCTGTTGCCGTCGATCAAAGCCAGCTCCGGCATGGGAGACAGCCGGGCTATGGCCCGGTTCATCGCCATAAAGGTGGCGGCAAGGATATTGTGCTCCTCGATCTCCTCCACCGTGGCAAAGGCGATACCGCAGCTCACAGCGGTATCTATTATAATATTGTAGAGAGCCTCACGTTTCTTCTCCGTCAGCTTCTTGGAGTCGTCCAGACCCTCGATCACGCAGTTTCTGGGCAGGATCACAGCGGCGGCGCACACCGGCCCCGCCAGAGGGCCGCGCCCGGCCTCATCCACACCACAGATCAGCTTCACGCCCTCATCATATATCTCATTTTCAAGCGTCCAAAGCTCAATCATCAGGCATCTCCAGTGACAGGCGGCCCAGCTTACCGTCATGATACTCGCCAAGCAGGGTATTCGCCATGCGTTCAATGTCATACTCGCCCCGGGAAATGAGAAAGCCTCTCTTCTTCGCCGCCTGCTCCAGCAGTTCAAAGCCATTCATATTCTCGTCCGGCACGAATTTATATCTGTCGATGATCGCCTGGGGGTACATCTGACGCAGGCGGAGCATGAAGTTTGCGCCCAAAGTCTCCTTATCCAGTACATCGGCCTTGATGGCGTTGGTGATGGCCAGCATCTCCCCCACCTCCTGGCTGTCGAACTTGGGCCAGAGGATGCCCGGCGTGTCCAGCAGGTCAAGACCGGAATCGATATTGATCCACTGCTTTCCCCGGGTAACGCCGGGCTTATCCCCGGCAATGGCGGCCTTGCGTCCCGCTACCTTATTAATAAAGGTAGACTTTCCCACGTTGGGGATACCCAGTATCATCACCCGCAGCGGACGCCCTACCTGTCCCTTTGCCTCATACTCCTTCAGCTTGTCTGCAAGAAGGCGGCGCACAGCAGGGGCAAAGCCGTTCACTCCCTTGCCGGTCCTGGCGTCGGTCTCCAGAATGGCAAGACCCCGGGCTTCAAAATACTTTTTCCAGCGGGCGGTGACGGCAGGGTCGGCAAGATCAATGCGGTTTAAGATGACAAGTCTGGGTTTTCCTGCGGCAAGCCGATCGATATCCGGGTTGCGGCTGGAACGAGGTATGCGGGCATCCAGTATCTCGCACACCGCATCCACCATCTTCAGGTTCTCCTCAATCATGCGCTGGGCCTTGGTCATGTGACCGGGGAACCACTGGATATTCATTTTTTCAAAATTATTCTTTTCCATCAGCTGATCCAGCCAATCTCACTGGTAGGATAGATTACGCAGTAAGCCCTTCCTATGATAAGTCTGGCATCCACCATGCCGATGCGCTTGTCGCGGCTGTCGGTGGAGGCGTTGCGGTTATCGCCCATGACGAAAACGCAGTTTTCAGGCACGGTCTGCGGCCCGATAAAGTCCAGCTTATTGGCGGTGAGCTCGCTGATATAATCCTCTTCGATGGGCTCGCCGTCCACATAGACAATACCCTTGTCAAAGTCTATGTTCACAACCTGTCCCTCTGTGGCAATCACCCTTTTGACAAGGGCCTTATCCGGGTCGTACTCGTCCTTCTTAAAAATGACCACATCGCCCACTTTGGGCTTATAGAACAGGTCCGATACCAGCATCTTGTCCCCGTCCTGAAGCGTCGGATTCATGGAGGAGCCGCTGACATCGATCACACGTATGAAAAATAAAAACACAACAACGCAGATGATGAGCGCGGTGATCAGGCACTGTATCCAGTCATAAGCCTCCCTCCGTAAGCGCAGCTCACGTGGGATCTTTTCTTTATTTTTAGCTTTTTTATTTCTATTATCGCTCATAACAGTCTCCTGTCAGTAGAAATTCATATTATTATACACCATAAAGCCCAAATTGTGCAACAGGTGGCGGCCGATAAATTTATACACAGGCATATAGGCAACAAAAAAAAGAGACCCCTCGGGGCACCTTCCGCAAGGAAGGTGCCCCGGGGATTTTGTTTGAGCTGGTATTTGGCTGATTATCTGCCTCAAAAAGTATACTTCAAGCTACGAATAGCCCTGTCATTGCGAGGAGCGAAGCGACGTGGCAATCCGTATTCTCCAGTTGAAAAGCTACGGAAAACGGATTCCCACGTCACCGGTGTGCGCACCGGTTCCTCGGAATGACAGGGCTAAAAACATTATCTTCTTGTACTCTGGATTTTGTGGGGCAAAATCCGATGCTCGTTATACCCGTGGACAAGAAAGGCCATCTCAACAAACTGGATTTTGTAAAGCTAAACCAGTTTTTCTGCCAGCTGTTCTGCCAGATTCAGATAATACCCGTATCTTTCATCGTCGCGGGAATCGTAACGGTTGCCAAGCATGACCCATTCACAATACTCATAAAACAGGAAATAATCCAGCGTTTGATGAAACTCCTCCTGCGAGATTCCGTGCTGTTTTGCCAGAGCATCATAATAATACGCTATGGCAAATTCACGGTCTTCAGCCGTCATATAGAAATAGTAATCTCTGTTTTCTCTGCCGTGAGCTATCAGGCGTGCAAAAGCACTCAGATAAGGGAGGACGCCTCCGTACTCCCAGTCGATGAATATCGCACGCTCGTCGTTAACAAGCACATTGATCGGCAGCAGATCATCATGACAAAGCGAACGCGGTGTTTCGCGGTATACCTGTTCAAACTTGCGGTATGCCTTTTCAAGCAGTTCCGATCCAAGGTATTTGCCGCGGTTTTCTATCCCTTCCATTACTTTTTCCATGGTAACACAGGCGTCATAAAGCTCTGTGCGCTCCCAGAATTCGTTCTGCATTTCAGCCAGAGCATCGAGCACAAGTGTCAGTCTCTTTCTTTCACAGAACCGCAAATCCGTTCCCGGAAAAAACTCTGTCAGGAAATACTCCTGACCGTTATACTGGCAGGCGCCAAAAAAAGATGGAACATATGGCTGTCCGCCGCAGAAGAAGCAACGATAAGCATCAATCTCATAAGCTTTTGCCTGCTTCAGAACATATTTCATACATCCGTTATCAACCAACCAGACCGCATATTCGCTCCCGTCTTCTTGTGAAACGAACGCTCTGACTGACGAATCGCTCACGCCTGATATCTCAAATTGGGCAAGTATCGTTTTGATTTCAGATAATGTTGGCCGCTGTTTTTCTTCCATACACTCAATCCCTCTGTAAAAATGCGGTTTGTTGAGACAATTATACCATCACTTTTCGGCATATTCAATTTCATGTGAAAATCATTCGTTAGGATCAAAACGCTAGAAGGAGACACTTCCATACGAAGTGCCTCCTTCAGGTCTCTCTTTTTGACTGTTGAGCTTACAGGCGCTCCTTGACCTTTGCCTTCTTGCCAACGCGGTCGCGCAGGTAATACAGCTTTGCTCTGCGAACCTTGCCCTTGCGGACGGTGGTAACAGAGACGATAGAGGGAGAATGAACGGGAAATACCTTCTCGCAGCCTACGCCGTAGGAGATACGGCGGACGGTGATAGTCTCGTTGATGCCGCCATGCTTCTTGGCAATGATGGTGCCTTCGAAAGCCTGAGTGCGCTCACGGTTGCCTTCCTTTACGCGGACGAGGACACGGACAGTGTCACCCACGTTCATTTCGGGAAGCTCTTCCTTCATGTACTTCTCGCTGAGAATTTTGACCAGATCCATAATCTAATCCTTCCTTCGTATAGACGTTCTTGCCGGAGGGCGTAGTATGCGTCTCGGCAGCGGACCGCCTTTTTTACGGCAGACACAATATCTGCACAAGCTTGAATATGATACCACAAGTATCAGCCGATTGCAAGCACTTTTTACCGGTAAACCTCCATATTTTTATCAAAAGTCTCAATTCTTGTAAAACGTGCAAAATCCGGGGCAATCGACCGCATTTTCTGGCGCAAAGCCTCTGCCAGAAGTTCCGGGTTCAATGTGGGCTCCTGCGCGGAAACCACCGCCTGCACCTTCACGCCCTCCTCGCTGGGGATAAAGCCGATGCTGCTGATGGCAGGGCGGATATCCGTATCCCCAACGCCCCGCTTGGTCTTTTTGGAGATGACAATCTCTGCTTGCGCATAAAAGTCCTCAAGCTCTTTTGCCATAGCGGATGCATCCCTGTCGTCATACTCAAAGAGGCCCTTAATCTGGAGCCATTTGATCTCCGCAGGCTTTCTGGTCTGCTCGTAGACCTCAATGATACGGATCCCCTCGGGCATCACAACTGTAAGCCTTTCGGGCAGCTCTGTAAGCTCCGCCTCGCCGTTGAGTTTGAAATCCATGATCTCGCAAAGGCTGGCGGTGCCCACAGACAGGGGCAGGGCAATGGATATCTGGGGATGGGGGTTGAAGCCCTCGGAATATTTCAGCTCATAGCCCGCTCTGGAAAAAGCCCTCTGCATGGTGTGCATCAGGTCCAGATGGGATATATACACAGCTCTGTCGGTCTTGGTAAAACGCAGTCTCAGTTTATCCATCGCAGCGCACCTCCTTGAGAAGCTTTGCGGCTCCGCAGCCGGAACATTGTTTCCGGCAGTCCGGCGTCAGCCTGGATTCATAGCACATCTGCCGTTCACGGAGCAGGTGGGCCTTGCGAACGCCCACATCAATCACATCCCAAGGCAGCAGCTCGTCAAGGGCGTGCTCACGGTTTGCAAAGAAAGACTCGTCCAGACCGCAGTCCCGGAAAGCCTGAATCCAGCGGTCAAAGGAGAAATAGTCCGTCCAGGCGTCCAGCCTTCCGCCCTTGCGCCATACCTCTTCAATCACATCTGCCACCCGCCTGTCTCCCCGGGAGAGGGCAGCCTCGATCAGACTTGTCTCCGCATCGTGCCAGTTGTAGGTGACATTCCTTGCCACAATGCTGGAGCGAAGCAGATTTACCCTGCGGAGATATTCCCCCGTGCTGATCTGCTCCTCCCACTGGAAGGGGCTGTGGGGCTTGGGGATAAAGCAGGAGGTGGAGATTGTGATCTTCACACCTCTGTTTTTGTTCTTCGCATACTGGCGCCAGCAGTGCAGCACCTGATTTGCCATTTCGGCGATACCGATAATATCTTCGTCCGTCTCTGTGGGCAGGCCAAGCATATAATAGAGCTTCACGCTGTTCCAGCCGCCCTCGAAAGCAATGCGACAGGTGTTCAGCAGATCCTCCTCGGTGACATTCTTGTTGATTGCGTCTCTCAGCCGCTGGCTTCCGCCCTCCACAGCAAAGGTCAGGCCGCTCTTTCTCACTTTCTGCAGCCTTTCCATCAGCTCCATGGAGAAGTTGTCCACCCTCAAAGACGGCAGAGACAGGCCGATGCTTCTCTCCTCGCAGTATTCCAGCAGCCCGTCACAGAGCTCCGGGAGCGGGCGGTAATCGCTGGTGCTGAGGGAGAGCAATGTCACATCCTGGTGTCCGGTATTTTTCAGAGTTTCTATCCCCTGCCGTATCAGGGTCTCCGGCTTTTTGGAGCGGATGGGTCTGTACACATGCCCCGCCTGACAGAAGCGGCAGCCGCGGACGCAGCCCCGGAACAGTTCAAGATTGACTCTGTCGTGTACCACCTCGGTGGAGGGGACGATGGGATTGGTGGGAAAGGGTGCGGCATCCATATTTTCAACGATGCGCTTTGTGACCTTCTCCGGCGCACCGTCTTTCGGTGTAACGGAGGCAAGGGTACCGTCCGCATGATATTCCACGTCGTAAAGACCGGGCACATATACGCCGCCGATCTGCGCCGCCTGCACAAGAAAGTCGTGCTTGGACCAGCCCTCCAGCTTTGCCCGGTGCAGCAGCTCCAGCAGCTCATTATTCATCTCCTCCCCATCGCCGATGACGAACAAATCCATAAAGGGGGCCATGGGTTCAGGGTTTACACAGGCAGTACCGCCGGCGAACACCAGCGGCAGAAGTCCTGGCCGATCCTCGCTTCGAATGGGTATGCCGGACATGTCCAGCATGTCCAGTACGGTGGTATACGCCATCTCGTAGCCGATGGAAAAAGCCACCGCGTCAAATTCTCCCACGCTGTCGCCGCTTTCAAGGGCGTACAGCGGAATATTGGCCTTTTTCATCTCCTCATACATGTCGCCCCAGGGCGCGAATACCCGCTCGCACCACACGAATTCAAGGCTGTTCATGGTGTGATACAGGATGCTCATGCCAAGGTTTGACATGCCGATCTCATAGGTATCGGGAAAGCAGAAGGCCAGACGGATGTCCACCTTCTCCTTGTCCTTGATGATCTGGTTATATTCTCCGCCGGTGTATCTGGCGGGTTTTTGCACTTTCGGCAAAATGCGCTCAAGTCTCTTATCCATAGTAAACTCCGGTAAAATTGAATTCGGATTATTTTACAATATTTCTTTTCGTTTTACAATACCCTCTCCCTCTGGCTGGGCCAGCAGCAGCCACAGGGCAGCAAGGGTCAGACCCGCTCCAAAGCCCTGCCACAGCAGCAAAAGACCTGCCGCCAAGGCCACTGCGCTTATGACAAGCCCCACTTTTTTGGTAAGTCGTTCGCCCCGTCCCACTCCCAGAAGCGCACAGGCAACAAGGGAAAATATTCTCCCGCCGTCCAGCGGCAGCACCGGCAGCAAATTGAAGGCCGAAAGCAGCAGACTGATTCCGGCGGAAAGGGCGGCTGTGTCGCTGTCAAAAAGTCTGGCCGCATAGGAGGCAGCGAAGGCGTAGAGAAGCCCCGCCATCGGTCCTGCCGCCGCGGCGAAAATGTGTCCCCTGTTGCCGCAGAAGCCACAATAGTCTATACAGAGACCTTTCATCTCCGCCCGAAAACCTTTGATCCTCATCCCCATCAGGCGCAGAGCCAGCACATGCCCCAGCTCATGGGCCGCTGCCGGCAGCAGCAGCGCCCAGAGCGTTTTCGGGTCAATAAAGAAATAGAGCAGAGCCGCCGCCAACACGGCCCCTGCACTGATATGTAATCTGCTTTGCCTCATACGTAATACTCCGGATTGATATAAATATCGTCGCACAGCAGCTCAAAGTGCAGGTGCGGCCCTGTGGCCTTGCCAGTCTGTCCCACGTACCCTATGACCTGTCCTATGCTCACCATCTCCCCCTCTGTCACCGCAAAATCGCTCAGATGGGCGTATATGGTGGCGTATCCGCCCTCGTGGGTCAGTATCAGGTAATTTCCATATCCGTCGGTGTAGCCGGCGGCGTACACATAGCCGTCGGCAAAGGCCAGAACGTTGTCACCGCTGTTTGCGGCAAAATCCGTGCCGTAGTGGAAGCTGATCTCCTCATCGATCGGGTGCAGACGGTAGCCGAAACCGGAGGATTCATAGCCGGATACCGGGCAGACGTATTCAAAGGGCAGTTCAGGCATGTCTGTCCTGACATTGGCCGGTATCGCCATGCCCTCGTATTGCGCCTGCTCCTGAAGAAAGGCCTCTTCCGCCTCACTCATCTCCGTTTCCTTTTCTGTTTCTGCTTCCGTGCCATCTTCCGGGGCCGTCTCCGGGGTCTCCGTCGGCTCTGGCTCCTGTGGTATATCCGCTGCGGTCTCTTTGTCGATTCCCAATGCCGCTACCAGCTCGTCTCCAAGCCTGCTCTCAGAAAGACTACGGCCCAGCGTCTGCACCATGGCGGTGTAATCGTCGTCGTGCTCTATGATACTGTGTACCTGTGTTCGTACTGTCTCCGCATAATCCGGGAAAAGCAGCTTTATCGCCGTAAGAAAAAGGAATACAGCCGAAGCCGCGTATATTTTGATCCGCTCCAATGTGGCACCTCCCCGCAATGAAGTATATTTGTCCTGGGACAGGCGTATGCAGGGAGATTTCTCTTGACAAGGCGGGCTTTGGTAATTATAATGTAAAAGCTGTATCGGGGTGTAGCGCAGCTGGTAGCGCGCTTGGTTCGGGACCAAGAGGCCGGGAGTTCAAGTCTCCCCACTCCGACCATCAAAAGGCTATAAAAAAGATATAGCCCGCAAAAACCCCGATTCTGTCGGGGTTTTTTGC
>CAZESU010000019.1:0-25374 GCA_964515275.1 uncultured Oscillospiraceae bacterium | reverse complement strand
TCGGCGGCATTGGCTCCATCACCGGCTCTGTCTTGACCAGCTTCCTGTACATTGCAAGTCTTGAATGGCTGCTTCGCGGCCTGGACTCGGGCACCTTCCTTGGCATCAATGCTCCCGGCATCTTCAAAAATGGCTTCCGCATGGCAGTCGTCTCCATTATCATCATGGTTGTTGTGCTGTTCTTCCGTAAGGGCATTATGGGCGACAAGGAATTCACGGTGTCCGGCATGATAAACTTCTTTAAGAAACTCAAGCCGCATAAAAAAACTGCGGCGGCGGGAGGTGACAGCGCCAATGAGTGAGAAAGATACCGTACTGCGCCTTGAGAACGTTACCATGCAGTTTGGCGGCGTTGTCGCTGTGAATAACCTGTCTCTGGAAGTGAATCGGGGAGAGATTGTGGCCCTGATCGGCCCCAACGGCGCCGGAAAGACCACTGCATTTAACTGCATTACCGGCGTATATCAGCCCACAAACGGACTTATTGCGTTTGAGGGCGATCCCATTGTCCGCGCTCATCCAGAAGGGAAGATGAAAAAGCTCTATGCCGGGGAAAATGCTGATATGTATACGTACCTGCATCCCATAAACCCCACTCCGGATAGGGTGACAAAACTGGGCATTGCCCGTACTTTCCAGAACATCAGACTCTGGAAGAGCATGACTGTTTTCGATAATGTTCTCACTGCAAAGCATATGAGAGCGAAGCAGAATGTTTTTACCGCCACTTTCCGCCTTGCAAGAGCGGAAGAGAAGAAAATGCGGGAGGAGACGGAGGCTCTGCTTGAAGAGCAGGACCTGCTGAAATATAAGGACGATCTGGCGGTCAGCCTGCCCTATGGCCTTCAGCGCCGGCTTGAAATTGCCCGCGCCCTCGCAACCAAACCGAAGCTGCTGCTTCTGGATGAACCTGCGGCCGGCATGAATCCGCAGGAGACGCTGGAACTGGGCGAGTTTATCATAAAGATAAAGAACAAGTATGACCTTACCGTATTTATGATTGAGCACCACATGGACCTTGTCATGTCCTTCTCAGACAGAATATATGTTATCGACTTCGGCAAGCTCATATGTGAGGGAGCACCTGAAGTCGTAAAGGCAGACCAGCGTGTTATCGACGCATATCTGGGGGTGGTGTGACATGAGTGAAGCAATTCTGAGCATAAAAGACCTTAAGGTAAATTACGGCGGCATTGAAGCAGTCAAGGGCATCTCCTTTGATGTGCCGGAGGGAAGTATTGTCACCCTTATCGGTGCCAACGGCGCCGGCAAAAGCTCCACACTGCGCACAGTCGCCGGCCTCGTGAAGCCCAAAAGCGGCAACATAGAGTTCAAGGGCGAGAATATAACCGGCAAGAGCTCTATCGATATTGTAAAAAGAGGCATCACTCTCGTTCCCGAAGGGCGGCGCATTTTTGCAGACCTTACGGTGCTTGAGAATCTGAAAATTGGCGCTTATCTGAGAAAAGATGACCTGAAGGAAGATATCGAGTGGGTATATAGCCTGTTTCCCCGACTGAAGGAGAGAGCCTGGCAGGCCGGCGGCACGCTCTCCGGCGGCGAGCAGCAGATGCTGGCAGTTGGCCGTGCGCTGATGAGCCGTCCGAAGCTGATGATGATGGATGAGCCCTCACTGGGCCTTGCGCCTATCGTTGTGCGTGACATTTTCAGCATTATCCGCGAGATCAATAAGCGGGGTGTCACCATTCTGCTTATTGAGCAAAACGCCAACATGGCCCTTCAGACTGCGGATTACGGCTATGTGCTGGAGACCGGCTGCATCAGCATGTCGGGTACTGGCGTGGAGCTGCTGGCAAACGAAGACGTCAAAAAAGCATATCTGGGTACCTGATAAAAACGGAACGCATTCAATGCGTTCCGTTTTTTGTTATTGTTTACAGGGAAAGGAAAATGTGATAAAATCCTGTATCATAATAATTGGAGAGTACTATGTTTGAAAAGCTGAAGCTTTTGAAAAATCAATATGAAGAGCTGCAAAAGCGCATGGAAATGCCGGAGACCTACTCAGACCCTGCCCTGTACGCCAAGTATGACAGGGAGGCCCGGGAGATTGCCCCGGTAGTGTCGGCTTACACTGCTTATGAAAAGGCTTGTGCCGATATGGAAGCCGCTCTTGAGCTTTTGAACGATCCGGAGATGCGAGAGCTTGCTCAGGAGGAGTTTGCCGAGGCAAAAAGCGCCAAAGAGTTGCTGGAACAGGAGATTAAAATTCTGCTCCTGCCCAGAGACCCCAACGACAGCAAAAATGTTATCATGGAGATACGCGGCGGTGTCGGCGGGGAAGAGGGGATGCTCTTTGCGGCGGACCTTTTCCGTATGTATTCCATGTATGCCGAGTCCAAAGGCTGGAAGATCGACATTGCCAATATAAACGAGACGGAGCTTGGCGGAATCAAGGAAATCAGCTTCGTTATCGAGGGTGAGGGCGCATTTTCCAGACTGAAATTTGAAGCCGGAGGACACCGGGTACAGCGTGTTCCGGTGACGGAATCCGGCGGCAGGATTCACACTTCCGCCGCAACAGTGGCAGTGCTGCCTCAGGTGGAGGATGTGGACTTCAAGCTGGATATGAACGATCTGAAGATCGATACTTACCGCTCCTCGGGCGCAGGCGGACAGCATGTCAACAAGACCGAGAGCGCCATCCGCATAACCCATCTGCCCACCGGCACGGTGGTGGAATGTCAGGATGAGCGAAGCCAGTATAAAAACAAGGACAGGGCGATGCAGATTCTGCGCTCCAAGCTCTATGAGGCGGAGCAGGAGAAGCAGCGCAGCGCCGTGGCGGCAGAGAGGAAGAGCCAGATTGGCTCCGGCGACAGGAGTGAGAGAATCAGAACCTACAATTTCCCACAGAACCGTGTCACCGACCACCGTCTGACCGGGGATAATAAGAATTTCAACATATCTTCCATCATAAACGGCGATCTGGATCCGCTGATTGACGCCCTTGTCACTGCGGATCAGGCAGAAAAGCTTCAGGCTCAGGCGGAGGCATAAATGGAGACAAAAATATTTTCCGCATTGCTGGATGAAGCAGCGGAGATAATAAAAAAAGGCGGCCTTGTGGCGGTTCCCACGGAGACAGTATACGGTCTTGCGGGGAACGGCCTTGACGAGAGCGCCGTAAAACAGATATATGAGGTCAAGGGCAGACCTGCGGTAAAGCCTCTGTCCCTTATGGTACCTGGGGCGGAAGATATTGATAAATACTGCATTGATGTACCCGAGGGGGCGCGGCTGCTGGCAAAGCAGTTCTGGCCCGGCCCGCTGACCATTGTTCTTAAGGCAAAAGAGTTTATCCCCTCCATCGTCCTTGCTGGCGGAGATACGGTGGGGCTACGATGCCCGGATCACCCCATGACACTTGAACTGCTTGAAAAAGCGGGTGTTCCTTTCGCGGCTCCCTCCGCAAATCCCTCAGGACAGGACAGTCCCAAGACCGCCGAAAAGGTACAGGAGTACTTTGACGGGCTCATAGACGGCATTATCGACGGGGGAGCCTGCGGCATAGGGAGAGAGTCCACCATCATCAGCATGGCTCAGACTCCCTATAAGATATTGCGTCAGGGCGCGCTTTCCCCGGAAAAGATCGCCGGGGCGCTGAGCGAGGGACTTACCATTCTGGGCATTACCGGCGGCACCGGCTGCGGAAAGACCACAGCCCTTCGTACTCTTGAGGAGATGGGGGCACTTGTTATTGACTGCGATGCAGTGTACCACCGTATGCTCCTGTCAGACACGGAGATGCTTCGGGAGATAGATGAGGCATTTCCCGGCGTGGTGACCGACGGCGTACTTAACAGAAAAGCACTGGGTGCAGTAGTGTTCAATGATGCGGCAGCTTTGAAAATGCTGAACCGGATCACTCATGGACATATAGGCCGGGAAATAGACCGGCTGCTTGCAGACTGGGCCATGTCCGGCGGCAAGCTTGCGGCGATTGACGCTATTGAGCTTTTCGGCGGAGATTTTGATAAGCGCTGCAAGGCAACCTTCGGTGTGCTGGCAGACCGGGAGAAACGGATTGAGCGGATCATGGCCAGAGACGGCATAAGCCGGGAATATGCCGTACTCAGGGTGGATGCCCAGAAGAGCGACGACTATTTTGCGGAAAAATGTGATATCATTTTAAAAAATAATTCTACGGAAACAGAATTCCGGGAAAAATGCAAAAAGATTTTTTTGGAGGTAATTGACTGATGGACGATCTTAGAAGCAAGCTGTTCTATGAGCAGAAAAACGGCTATGACCTTATTGACACCGAGGAGCGCATTGCCATTGAGGACTATTGCAAAGATTACATGGACTATCTCAACCGCTCACGTACCGAGCGGGAGGCTGTGGTAAACGCCATTAATATTGCAGAGACCAGGGGCTTTGTGGAGTTTGTGCCCGGCATGGAGCTGAAGCCCGGCATGAAGATCTATAAAAACAACCGAGGCAAGGCATTGATGCTGGCCGTGATCGGCAAAAAGAGCCTTGCTGAGGGCAGTGTAATAGCCGGCGCTCATGTTGACGCGCCCCGCCTTGACTTAAAGCAGATCACCGTGTACGAGTCTGACGAGATGTGCTTCTTCAAAACCCATTACTATGGCGGTATCAAGAAATACCAGTGGGTCACCATCCCTCTGGAACTGCACGGCGTTGTTGCTCTGAAGAGCGGGGAAGTGGTGGATGTGGTCATCGGCCGCGAACCGGGCGAGCCCAAGTTTGTCATTACTGACCTGTTGCCCCATCTGGCGGCAGACCAGATGAAAAAGACATTGGCAGATGGCATCACCGGTGAGGGTCTCAACATTCTGATCGGCAGCGCCCCTTATGCGGACGAGGGCAAGGACAGAGTGAAATACGCCGTCATGAGCATCCTATACGATATGTACGGCATCACCGAGGAGGACTTCCTCTCTGCCGAGCTGACTGCTGTTCCCGCTTTTGACGTGTGCGAGGTGGGACTTGACCGCTCCCTGATCGGCGGCTATGCCCATGATGACAGGGTCTGCGCCTTTGCAGAGCTCAAAGCTATTTTTGACGTTGAGGAGCCGGAAAAAACATGTGTCTGCATCCTTGCGGACAAGGAAGAAGTGGGCTCTGACGGTGTCTCCGGTATGCAGAGTGCCGCATTTGACCACTTTATGGAGGATCTGTGCGAGTCTCAGGGCGTCAGCCTGCGCCGTTGCTATGAAAACAGCTTTTGCCTGTCCGCCGACGTGTGTAACGCCTATGACCCTCTGTATCCCGAGGTGTCCGAGAAGCGCAGCGACTCCAAGATCAACTACGGCATGGGTATCTGCAAGTTCACCGGCGCCCGGGGCAAGTCCGGCACCAGCGACGCTTCCGCTGAAATTGTGGCCTATCTGCGCCGCATCTTTGCGGAAAACGGCGTTGTCTGGCAGATGGCAGAGCTTGGCAAGGTGGACCAAGGCGGCGGCGGTACCATCGCAAAGTTCATGGCAAACCGCAATATCGATACCATCGATGCCGGTGTTCCCGTGCTGAGCATGCACGCCCCCTTCGAGGTGGTAGCAAAGTTCGACTGCTACATGACCTATAAGGGCGTTCTCACCGCATACAATCAGAAATAAAGTTCAAAACCGGCGTGAGAAAACACGCCGGTTTTGAGTCTGTATACCAATCTGATCCATGCCGACAGCTTTATTTGCAGCCTGATTTTTTTGCTCTTTCCGGGTATGATAAGCAAGAGGTGAGAGCATGGATGAAATAAAAGAGCTTGGCTCCAGCAGGGCAAGAAACATACACTGTCTTACCATCGTGGGTCAGATCGAGGGTCATCAGCTTCTGCCGGAGGATGTAAAGACCACAAAATACGAGCATGTACTGCCCCTGATTGCGGCCATAGAGGAGTCCCAGGAGATCGAAGGCCTGCTGATACTGCTCAATACTATGGGCGGCGATGTGGAAGCGGGGCTAGCCATAGCGGAGCTGATTGCCGGGATGAAAAAACCGAACGTGTCCCTTGTACTGGGGGGAGGACACTCCATCGGCGTGCCGCTGGCGGTGGCTTCAAAGCGCAGTATGATCGCGCCCTCCGCCGCCATGACAATCCATCCGGTGCGTCTCAACGGTGTGGTCATCGGTGTGCCCCAGACCTACAATTATTTCAGCCGCATACAGGAACGCATCGTCAGCTTTGTCACCAGCCATTCGAAAGTGGAGCGGGAGGAATACCTTCGCCTGATGACCAATACCGATGAGCTTGCAAACGACGTGGGCAGTGTCATATACGGTCAGGAGGCAGTGGAGAAGGGGCTCATAGATTGTATCGGCACCCTCTCCGATGCGCTGGAATATCTCCACGGTGAGATCGAAAAGAAAAAATAAGCCAAAACGTATAACAAAGCAGGTCGTTACTCTGTGACGGTCTGCTTTGTTCTGTTTTACTTGTTTTTGGAATAATTATGTGCTATACTAATTAAATGTGAGATTTTACAGTGGGGGTATAGCGGATGACGATATTAAACGCCGTGATTTTGGGACTGGTGCAGGGAATTGCTGAGTTCCTGCCAATCTCCAGTTCCGGACATCTGTCCATTCTGAATAACCTTTTCCACATGTCCACAGCAGAAAACGGGCACTTGTTCTTTGACGTTCTGTTGCATCTGGGAACACTGATCTCTATTCTTGTTGTCTACTGGAACGACATCGTCGCCATGTTCTTTGAGGTCATCAGCTTTGTCAATCTGGGACCCCTTGCCGGACAGAAGAGGGAACACTATCCTGCTGCCAGAATGTTCCTCATGATCGTTGTGGCAACCCTGCCCCTGTTTCTCATCCTCCCCATAAACGACATGCTGGAGGGTCTATACTATAACAGTATCTTCATCGGCATTATGCTTATCCTCACAGGCTGTATGCTTTATGTATCGGATCGTATGCTTCAGGGCAAAAAGACGGAAAAAAACATGACTTTCCTTGATGCGCTGATCATCGGCATCTGCCAGTGCGTAGCCACTGTCCCCGGTCTCTCCCGTTCCGGAACCACCATCACTGCGGGGCTTGCTACCGGTCTTCGCCGGGATTATGCCGTAAAGTTTTCCTTCCTGATGTCCCTCCCCGCAGTGCTGGGCGCCAATCTGCTGAGCATTATCGACGCAGTGCAGGAAGGCATAGACTGGGCCAATATGCCTGCCTATCTTGTGGGCACCGCTGTTGCCATGGTATCCGGCATCGGAGCCATAAGCCTTTTGAAATTCATCTCCCAGAAGGGCAAATTCGGCGGCTTCGCTTACTACTGCTGGGTAGTCGGCGTACTCTCCATCATCCTTACAATGATTTTCTGAGCTGAGAAAGGATCAGATCAATGGCACAAAGCTCCAATTCCTCAAGCAAAAAAAGCACCACAGCAAAAAAGACCGATACCAAGCCGAAAAAAAGCAGCAAGGCTGAAAATACCGTGCCGCCGGAACCGCCTGCCGCGCCCATCAATCGAGAAGTCACGGCCTTTGTGTTCCTGTTCGTTGCGGTTTTCCTCATTATAAGCTACTTCAACACCGACGGCGCTGTGATCGTGTTTGTGGCGAACCTGATAAAGGGTCTCATTGGCTGGGGCTTCTGGCTTTCTGCGCCAGCTTTTCTCGTGTCGGCGGGCATTCTCTTCTTCCACAGGGACAAGCCTGTGGCGCTGAGAGTTACTTCCATACTTATCCTGCCCATCCTTTTTGCGGCAATGGCAAATCTGCTTTTTGCCGAACCGATACCTGGCGACTTTGACCTGAAGCTGAATGTGGGTGAGCTTTTTGTACAGGGTCAGGCTCTGTGCTCCGGCGGTGTTGTAGGCGGGCTGATCGCCATCGGTCTTGAAATGGCCTTCAGCATCTACGGTGCTTTCCCGCTGCTGCTGGTACTGTTCGTGGTGTTTGTTTTCATCGGCTTCAAGATAAGCCTTACCAATATAATCGGTAAGCTCAAAGAGCGTTCCACAGCAGGTTATGATGATGCGCCTCCCATCATACAGGAGGCTCCTGCAAAGCAGCCGCGCTCAAAAGCGGAGCCAAAAAAAGAAAAGAAAGTAGAGCGTATTCAGCGCGTCTCTTATCCAATCGATATTCCCCTTGGCGAGGACGAGGAAGTTCTTCCGCTCAATGACCTTCGCCAGTATGACCCTGAGGCGGAGGATGAAAAGGCTGCTCCCACCCGCCGCACCAAGGTCAGAAAGAAGGCTGCCCCAGCCGAGACGAATCTCACCCAGGGAGTCGAACCCATGACACCGGACGAGGCCACCGCTTTTGCTGGCGTTGATGTGGGAGACGGCTTTGTGGATTATCCGGTCTCTCCCAGAACAAAACGAGCCCCCGTCACCATGACGGCTGAGATATCAGATCCGCCCAAGGCCAAAAAGCTGAGCCCTGAAGATGTGGCTGCAGAGGCGCAGGCGGTTGCAGAGGCAATTTCCGCCTCTGAGGACAATTCCGACTATGAATTCCCGCCGATATCTCTGCTCTGTCAGGGCAGCTCCGCCTCCATTGACAGCAAGGACGAGATCATGCTGAATAAGGAACGGCTGGAGGGTGCTATCAGGAGCTTTGGCATCAGTGCCGCCATTGTGGGAGTTATCCGGGGTCCTACCGTTACCCGCTATGACATCGAGCTGGATCAGGGTGTGAAGCTCTCCAGAGTGACAAACCTTGCTGGTGATTTGGCTCTGGCGCTGGGCGTTATCAATGTGCGCATTGCACCTATACCCGATAAGATATCCACCGTGGGCATCGAGGTGCCGAACAAGATCGTCAGCACCGTATACCTGCGTGACATTATTGAATCTCCCAAGTTTATAAATGCCAAGTCCAAGCTCAGCTTTGCTCTGGGAAAGGATATCGGCGGCGAGTGCATTGTGGGCAATATCGCGAAGCTGCCCCACATGCTCATTGCAGGTACCACCGGCTCCGGTAAATCCGTGTGCATGAACTCCCTCATTCTGAGCCTGCTGTATAAGGCCAGACCGGATGAGGTCAAGCTCATCATGATCGACCCTAAGATGGTTGAACTGGGTGTGTATAACGGCATACCGCACCTGTATGTACCTGTTGTCACCGACCCGAAAAAGGCTGCCGGTGCGCTGCAGTGGTCTGTTGTGGAAATGCTGAAGCGTTACCGTCTGTTTTCCGAGGTGGGTGTCCGTGATCTGGAAAACTACAATAAGCACTGTGCAGCAAACGGTGAGCAGACGATGCCTCAGGTGGTCATCGTTATCGATGAGCTGGCAGACCTGATGATGATCGCCTCCAAGGAAGTGGAGGAGAGCATATGCCGTGTGGCTCAGATGGGACGTGCTGCAGGCATGCACCTGATTATCGCAACCCAGCGCCCCTCCGCGGACGTTATCACCGGCCTTATGAAAGCAAACATACCCTCCCGCATCGCTTTTGCGGTGTCCTCCGCCATGGAAAGCCGCATCATCCTTGACCAGGGCGGCGCGGAGAAGCTGGTCGGCATGGGCGACATGCTGTTCTCCCCGGTGGGCTGCGGTAAGCCTACCCGTATCCAGGGCGCTTTCGTCTCCGATGAGGAGAGGGAAGAGGTCGTCCAGTTTATCAAGGAAGGGGCCGGAACCACGCAGCAGAACAGTGAGATTGAGGAGTATATGAACAAAGCGATTGAGGATAAGAATTCCTCCGACAACGGAAAGAACTCCTCGGATGAGGGAGCCACCGGAGCCTTCGATGAAATGCTGCCACAGGCCGTGGAGGTCGTTCTTGAGATGAAATCCTGCTCCGTCTCCATGCTCCAGCGCCGTGTAAAGCTGGGCTATTCCAGAGCCGCGCGTATTGTTGACCAGATGGAAGAACTGGGCATCGTTGGCCCCTATGAGGGCGCAAAACCCAGACAGGTGTTGGTTGATCGGGCAGGCTGGCACAATATTCAGGTGCAGCTTGGTCTGGCAAGTGATGATGATCTGGCTCTCGCTGCCGAGATGAACGAAGAAGAAAACTATGATTGACAAAAAGGGCGTATATCGCCCTTTTGTCTTGATGAGAGAATATGGATTATTTTTGCCCCCGGATGTCTGAACAGGACGTAAACAAAATAAGTATGCTTGGTCTGGCGCACATTGGCGACGGTGTGTATGAGCTTCTTACCAGGACCATGCTGTGCGCTCAGGGCCATTCTTCTGTTATAGAGCTTCATAAGCTCACCGTCTCCTATGTGAATGCCCCGGCACAGGCAGCAGCAGCGGAAAAAATAAAATCTCTCCTCACCGAAGAGGAGAGCGCGGTTTTCCGGCGCGGGCGCAATGCGAAAGTGAACTCTGTGCCCCATAACGCCAACATTGCCCAGTATCACGCCGCCACAGGCATCGAGGCTCTTTTCGGCTGGCTGTATCTTCAGGGCAGAACTGAGCGGATCGATCAGCTTTTTTCTGTCATCATGGAGGAAGAATAAAATGCCTCTTGACGCGATAACCATAACCGCACTTTGCTCTGAGCTTTCGGAAAGGCTGGAGGGCGCCAAGATCGACAGGGTGCAGCAACCCGAAAGGGACATGCTGATCTTGTCTCTGCGTGCAAAAACAGGGAACTTGCGTCTCCTCCTTGCCGCCGGTGCGGGAAACGCCCGGGTGCATATCAGCGGGGAGAGCATGGAAAATCCCGCAGAGCCGCCTATGTTCTGCATGCTTTTACGAAAGCATCTTGTGGGTGCAAGGATCGCTTCTCTTGTGCAGCCCGACCATGAGCGTATGCTGATCTTTCACCTTGACACCAGAGATGAGATGGGAGATTTCTCATCAAAACAGCTGGTGGTGGAGATGATAGGCCGAAGCTCCAATATCATCCTTGTGGGTTCGGACGGGCGTATAATCGACTGTATGCGCCGCATGGACTTTGCCGGTGATTCTCTGCGAAGGCTGCTGCCTGGAATGATATACCGTCTGCCTCCAAAGCAGGACAAGATGGATTTCTTCCTTTCCGATGCCGATACCCGCCGACAGCTCACTAAACGGGCTGACAGAGCAGTGCCCCCGGAAAAGTGGCTGCTGGACAGCTTTTCCGGGCTTTCTCCGCTGATTTGCCGGGAGCTTTCCTACCGCTCCGGCGGAAGCTATGACACGCTGCCGCAGCAGCTTGATGCGCTGCACGACACGGTGACGGCCGGAGATTTTACGCCCTGGCTCTTAAGCGAGGAGGAGAAACCCAGAGATTTCAGCTTCATGCCCATCCGCCAGTATGGTGATGCTATGAAAGGGGAGAGTTTTGGAAGCTTTTCAGAGCTTCTGGATGCCTTTTATGCCCGGCGTGACAGGGCCGAGCGTCAGCGCCGCCGCAGCCATGAGCTGAACCGCAGCGTCCGTACGGTAAGGGACAGACTGGTGAGAAAGCTGACAGGGCAGAGGGAGGAACTGCGCCGTACAGAGGACAGGGACGAGTTCCGAAAAAACGCGGAGCTTATAACTGCCAACATGTACCGGCTGAAAAAAGGCGACAGGGAGCTGTCCTGCGAGGATTATTATCAGCCTGACTGTCCCACGGTGAAGATCCCGCTGGACGTTCTGAAAACACCCCAGCAGAATGCCGCCGCCTTGTATAAGGAATACAATAAGCTGAAAGCTGCCGAGGAGCATTTGACGGTGCTGATTGAGCAGGGAGAAAAACAGTTGGATTATCTCAACAGCGTATTGGACGAGCTTGCCCGGGCGGAGACGGAAAAAGATATTTCCGATATCCGCCGGGAGCTTATCGAGACCGGATATATCAAAAAACGCAAAGGGGCAAAGCCGGAAAAGATAAAGACGCAGGCTCCCATGCGCTTTGTCTCCGACGATGGGCTTGAGATTCTGATCGGCCGCAGCAACACCCAGAATGACGAGTTGACCACGAAAACCGCCCGCCGCACCGACTACTGGCTGCATACCCAGAAAGTACACGGCAGCCACGTTATCATCCGCTGTGACGGGCTGGAGCCGCCGGAGCGCACCATTGAGCAGGCGGCTTCTCTGGCCGCGTATTACTCCCAGGGCAGGGAGGGCGGAAAGGTGCCGGTGGATTACACCATGGTACGTTTTGTCCGCAAGCCCTCCGGCGCTCTGCCCGGCATGGTGATTTATACCGACTATAAGACCCTTATGGCCCAGGCGGACGAAGAGCTTGTCATGAGACTCAGAAAATAAGGATTTCGGTTCACATCATAATACAGACGGCGGAGGGATTCGAGCAATCGAATCCCTCCGCTATTTTTGACATATGTTCTTTTCTTTAAAAAAACCTTTTGAAAAACCCGTGTTTTTCTTCTTTCAAGGGGACATAGCCGAACAGAATGTTGGGAGCTATCACCTTCAGCTGCTCATATATTCGCTCCACTTCTTCCTGCTCATCAAAAATGAGATTTGCAAACTCTTTCTCTCCGTGAACCAGAATGATTCGGTAATAGAAATAGGCAGGGCTGTCATCCGGATGGCACTCGCTGACGCGGGTGAAAACCCGTTCAATGTAATCATAGGGAACATAATACTTTACGCCCAGATCCCGGTAGTACAGGCACAGATTTCCCAGACGGATACGGCCTATCTCCGGCGCGGTTTTATAGTCATTGATATGGGCCTCGTCGCTGATGTGTTTTTTATCTACACCTTTGAATTTGATCTTTCCGAACATTTTTCGTGTGCGCCTCTTTTCCTTTTCTTTGTGAATTCCGCTTCAAAATAACGCTGTGGCAGTTTCTTAGAAAGGATTGTGCCGAGAATGCCAGCAATAGTGCCCACGATCAGGCCGCCGAGAACATCGGAGGGGTAGTGTACTACCAGATAGATGCGGGATAGACCCATCAAAAACGCAAAAATCAACGCTGTCCAGCTTACTTTCTTGTTTCCAACAAGGAATACGGGAACCATGGTGGCGAAGGCTGCAGTGGTGTGCCCGGAGGGGAAGCTCTTGTCACTTTCCACATGCTGGCCCATTACCAGCCACAGCTGATAGAAAAAGCCGTTTTCATCGGCATACGGTCTGGGCCGGGCAATCACAATCTTTAAAAACAGGTTTGTAAACAGTGCGCCGATGGCAACACCGAAGAACATTGCCGTACCAAAACGGCGTGTCTTTTTGAAAAGCATCAGCAGCAGCGACAGGATGACAAGAACAATCCCGTCCTTTCCCAAAAAGGAAATAAGCTCCATAAAAGGAGTAAGAACACCTCCGGCAACCTCGTAAAGCTGGTGCACGGCGGCGGTAACACTCTGGTCAAAGCCGGCAAAAACAGTGTTCAGCCACAGAGCGGCGGCAGTTATTTGCATATCTTCGTTCCTTTCTTTTTGTCTGCATTGATTTTATCACACAACGATGCTTTTCGTCTACTTCAAAATGAATATTTGCTGTATTCATGCGCAAAATACAGGTAAATCTTATAAGCGGAGGTAAAAATGAAGTATGCGGTATGTCTGCTTCTTTTTGTATTTCTGGTATCTGCGTTTTGTGTACCTGCGGCTGAACCGGTATTTGCGGAAAGCCCGGCGCCGGTTGCGGAAAATTTTCAGCTGACAACCAATATCAACACATCCTACGAGGGCAAGCTGTCAGCCTATGACCCTGACGAGGATGTTGTCGGCTTTGAAATAACCACAAGTCCGGTAAAAGGGGATATTGAACTATCCGAAGACGGAAGCTTTGTTTATACCCCACGGGAGAATAAGAAAGGCCGGGACTATTTTGGCTATAAGGCCTATGATGCGCAGGGAAATTACTCTCAGGAAGCAACGGTAATCATCAAAATAAAAAATGATACTGATATTTAATAGAAAGGTCGATAAAGATTTTCGAGCAGAATTCGCGCCAGACGAGGCGAAGACCGCAGAGCATAATGGATATATATGGTCAAGGGCTTCAACGAAGTATGGCGCGAATTCTGCCGGAAAGATTCCGAGATTTCTATTAGATACCAGTATGAGATAGCCAAATTTGGCTATCTCATTTTAATGCGTAAATAAATTTGAAAATCAGCTTTTTGATCCCTGAAAGACCGGCAAAGCAGTTGTCCTTCATGGAATTCAGCCCGCTTCTGGCAATGCAAAGCTCTGCTTCGCTGATTTCATGTTGGCTGAACGCGGCCTTCTCCGCGCATCGGCTGATTTCTTCGGGGATTTCTGCGCCAAACTTTGCTGTCCGTTTTGCGTATTCCCACACCCAGACGGCAGCCTTTCTTCTATCCCGCTGTGATATGCGGCTTTGCATCAGTCTGAAAGAGATGAGCCGGTAAAAGGGCAGAGCGCTGAAAAGCAGGAACAGTACAAGGATAAGCGGCATCGTATCAAAAAGATTTATACGAGCGCGGGATGCTGACATGGTTTCCGTCTCAGGCTGGGAACTTATCACGCCGACGGGCAGGGCTGCTGTTGGCTGCACGTCGGAAACAGCCGGCGGTGTCTCTTGGGCTTCCTCAGGAACTGCAATTTCGATGGGCGTCTGCGCAGGCTCAGGCTCGGTGTTCTCTGTTTCACTGCCTTCCAAAAAGCCGGAGCTGCCCGTGACCTCCACGGGTATCCAGCCGAGGTTATCAATATACACCTCTACCCATGCGTGTTCATTGCCCTGAAGCACGTCCACGTATTCTCCGGCTTTGGCACTGAAAAGGAAACCGGCAGTCACTCTTGCAGGTATGCCCAGGGCGCGGTACATGACCGCTGCCGCTGTGGCAAAGTGGATGCAATAGCCGGTCTCGGCCTGGTTAAAGAAGTACAGGGCAAAATCTTCGGAGGGGTAGGGTTCCGTGTTAATATCGTAGGAGGCACAGTTTTTTACATAAGCCGCCACATCTGATACCAGAGTAGATGAATTTGTGTCGATACATGCCGCCTGTACAATGGAGAGAACGCCGGATTTTGTGCTGTCAGGAAGGCTTGTATAATAGCTGTGAGCATAGCTTCGGTATGCATTTTCCTCTTCCGCAAATTCCTCCGGAATACTCAGCTCAGCCCACTCACCGTCAAAGCTGTGGTAGCTGGTGCGGTAATTTCTGTCGCCGTTTGAGAAAATGAAGCTGTCATCCCCCAGCGAGAGAACAGAATAGTATGGAACACACGCCACATCAGGTCTGGAGGAAAACTGAAGGTCGATGCTGTGCTTCGCGCTGCCGGCCCCTGCAGAAACGGCTTCGGCGGCAAAGGAGAGAGAGGAGATTCCGCTTTCCGGGTTTTCCGCCTTTTCCCATCCGATGCCGGTGTAATCCCCGTAGGAAATGCTTCTGAGATAGATATAGCCGTTGGTCTCCGCGCGGGCACGGAGAATAAGAGCCTGCTGGTTAACACCTTCGTTGCCCTGATTCATGTCCAGACTGCCGTCACCCACGCCCCAGTTCCTATTTGAAAAGCTGACAAGAGGGGAGCTTTTGTCTGTCAGACCGGTGCTGCCGCTCTCTGCTTCAGTGCCGAGCAGGTCAAAGCCGCCCTCATTACCGAATACCCATCGGCTGAAGGAGGCACCCAGTTGGTCAAAGCGCTCAATCATATCAGTGGATTCTGTACGATAGGCATATTCTTCCGGTTTTTGCCACAGGATCAGTGCATACAGCGCAGCGGTAACAGGCAGAACTGTGAGAAATATGCTGCGCCACTGATTGCTGTCGGAACTGTAATAATTCCCGCCTGCAAGCAGCAGCGCCCAGAACAGCATAAGACAAATAATGATGAAAATGGATGGCCGGCCATTTACCGCGATGCAGCCGGCAAAGATGGGCAGGGAACCTAGAACAGAAAAAGTGATCCTGCCGCTTCTGGAGGTCAGAGAAATGGACATATATGCTGCCAGAAGCAGTACAACCAGAAGCAGGATAAAGGTGTGGGAATTTGCCGCGTTTTCAAAGGGATATTTGCTGCCAATGGCGTAAAAATGCTCGTAATAAGTGCCGGAAAGCCTGTCAAAGAAGTCCGAAAGCTCCAGCCTTATACCCTCAGTGTACAGCTTTCGGGCTGCGAGAACAGTAAAGACAGCGAAGATCACGCCGGGGATTGCACCGTACTTGAAATTTGCCGACAGCCACATAAGGAAGCATATTCCCGCTGCCCAGAGCAAAAAAGAGTCGGCGACAGTATATTCAAAGCTGTCAATGAGCAAGACTGTAAGGGGCAGGATGCCCAGCAAAAGCATCAGCAGATTTGAAAAACAGTTCAGAAAACGGTTCTTCATGCGCCCACCTCTCCATCCGACACCGTGAAAACACAGCGGGCATGGGAACGGTCAAAGCGGCAGGGCTCCGACAGCGGCGCAGAGAGTATGGCACCGATGGCGGCAGCACTCGCGTCCTCATTTCCCACAGGATAAATGCCGCTGCTGACGATACAGTGGGGAATTTCCCGGTTGCAAAGCTGCAGAGAGAGCCAGTACAGACATTCAAGCCCCCTGTCCTGGCCGCCGGGACGGGACAGTACCAGAAACACCTGATCGTTCTCCCGCTCCAGCGCCTCGCGGACGATAATCTCATCGGTCTTGGAGCTGAGCTTCCAGTGGATTGAATTTACGGTATCGCCGGGGCGGTATTCTCTCAGCCCGTGCTCCTCGGAATATCCTCCGCCGTATTTGGGCATCAGGCTGACCCCCGAGTCGAGACATGCATCAATATCCGGGCACTTGTCCGGCTCTGCCGGATTAGGCAGAACAAGGCAGGCAATGCTCTTCTTGCTTTTGCGGCGGATGGCAATCAGACCAAGTATGTCGCGGCACTCAATGCGAGTCAAAGTGCAGCTCAGCATACCGCACAGCTCGGTGGGCAGCGGTACTTTTCCCTTGCTTGACAAAACACTTTGATAACTGTAATTATATTTCTTTATCTCCCCGTCAAAGCGGTTTTCCACAGTAATGAATACTTTTACGTGGCTTAAGGGCAATATTGCAGTTGTATTGAACGCAATGGCCAGCTCTGCACTGCTGCTTCGGAACACTCTCGCAGGAGCAGAAATGTCCGCGCGAAGTCGCAGCATGGAGGGCAGAGACAGGAGCAGCAGAAGGGGAGGCAGCGCAATAAGTGCCGCCAGAAGATAGGGACCAAACCAGCCGATGTACGCCAATTGAAAGATATAAGCTGCCGCAAGGACAGCTATGTACAGGAAAAAGTTGATTGTGAGCATATTATTTGATGGCGGGAGCTTTGACCGAGCTTATGATCCGTGCCAGCACCTGACCGCGTCCAGCCGCGTCGGATATCTCCTGAGACCAGATGAGCCTGTGCTCAATACAGTCACGGTAGATGAAGCGCACGTCCTTGGTCAGAACATAGTCCCGCCCCTGTATCCATGCGGTGGCTTTAGACAGGGCCGTGAGCGCCAGTGAGGCTCTGGGGCTAGCCCCCTGAAGGATGGCTTGGTCATCTCTGGTTGCGGAGCAGAGGTTCACAATATAGTCAATGAGCTCATCCTTGATGAACACCTTGTCCACCTCCCGGCGGAGCTGCATCAGCTCCTCCCGGCTCACCATCTGCATGACGTTATCCATGGAAATACCCTTCTGCCGGCGGCGGATCATCTCCGTCTCGTCATCGTGGGAGGGATAGCCGATGGACAGACGGAGCATGAAGCGATCCATCTGAGAATCGGGCAGCATCTGCGTGCCCTTGGCTCCGGTAGGGTTCTGAGTGGCAATGACGATAAAAGGCTCCGGAACAGGATAGGTGCGGTTATCCACCGTGACCTCGCCCTCCTCCATGGCCTGAAGAAGTGCGGACTGGGTGCGGCTGGTGGCGCGGTTCAGCTCGTCGGCGAGAAAAAGATTGCAGAGTATGGCACCCTTCTGGTAGCTCATGGTGCCGGTCTCTTTGTTGTATATAGAGTAGCCGGTGATGTCGGAGGGAAGCACGTCCGGCGTGAACTGTACACGGTTATATTCAAGGCCCAGCGCCTTGGAAAAACCCACCGCCATGGTAGTCTTTCCCACGCCGGGAATATCCTCCATCAGGATATGTCCGCCGGCCAGTATGGCAAGCAAAACCTTGATCATAATCTCGTCCTTACCGACGATAACCTTGCTGACCTCCCGAAGAATGAGCTTTGCATTACCGATGGAATTGATATTGTCCATGATCTGCACCTCTTGATATGTTACCATTTTGTAATATTATACCATGCCCCCTATATCTGTTGCAAGGGATTTGAGGCGAATTAAGATTTCTAAAGAAAATCCGGCAAAGAGGGAGCCGGGAGAGAACCTGCATCTTGTGGATAATCGTGTTCTGTGGTATAATAACATGATAAATATAGTTTTGGAGCGCAGGATGAATAAATTCAAACTGGTTTCGGATTACAGGCCCACAGGCGACCAGCCGGAGGCGATTGAGGGGCTGGTCCGCGCCATTGAAAACGGAATAGACGAGCAGGTGCTTCTGGGCGTTACCGGCTCGGGCAAGACCTTTACCATGGCAAACGTCATTGCCCGGCTCAACAGACCCACTCTGGTTCTTGCACATAATAAGACCCTTGCCGCTCAGCTCTGCAGCGAGTTCAAGGAATTTTTCCCGGAAAACGCGGTGGAGTATTTTGTCTCCTACTACGACTATTATCAGCCGGAGGCGTATATCCCTCATACAGACACCTTTATCGAAAAGGACTGCGCTATAAACGATGAGATTGAACGCCTGCGCCACAGTGCCACTTCCAGCCTTTTTGAGCGGAAAGACGTGATTGTGGTCTCCTCCGTCTCCTGTATCTACGGTCTGGGCGACCCTATAGATTATGCCAATATGGTCATCTCCCTGAGACCCGGGCAGACGAGAAATTTTGACGAGCTGCTGCGAAAGCTGGTGGAGATCCGCTATGAGCGCAACGATATCGCCTTTGAACGCAACATGTTCCGCGTTCGTGGGGATACAGTGGAGATTTTTCCTGCTTATTCAAACGATAAGGCTATCCGAGTGGAGTTCTTCGGGGATGAAATTGACCGTATCAGCGAAATTAACGTGGTCACCGGCGCGCCCACAAGGTATCTGAACCACGCCGCTATTTATCCCGCCAGCCATTACGTGACTACCAAGGAAAAAATGGCTGCCGCCATCGACAGGATCCGGGCGGAGTGCGACCAGCGGGTAAAATACTTTGAGGAGAATAACAAGCTCATCGAGGCTCAGCGCATCAAACAGCGTACCGATTACGACATTGAGATGATGCAGGAGCTGGGCTACTGCACCGGCATTGAAAACTATTCCAGAGTCATATCCGACCGTGCTCCCGGCAGTCCGCCCATGACGCTTCTGGATTATTTCCCGGATGATTTTCTCCTGTTTGTGGACGAGAGCCATGTCACGTTGCCTCAGGTACGTGCCATGTACCGGGGTGACAGGGCCAGAAAGGAAGCTCTGGTGGAATACGGCTTCCGCCTTCCCTCGGCCTATGATAACCGCCCGCTGAAGTTTGACGAATTTTGTGACAGAATCCACCAGCGGGTGTATGTGTCCGCAACGCCGGGAGAATATGAGCGGGAGCGGGCAGGGCAGATTGTAGAGCAGATTATCCGCCCCACCGGCCTACTGGATCCGGAGATTTTTGTGCGTCCCATTGAGGGACAGATAGACGACCTGATCGGCGAGGTAAACGGTAAGATCGAAAAGGGCCAGCGCTGTCTGGTGACTACGCTGACCAAGAAGATGGCGGAAGATCTGTCCGAGTATCTGACAAACTCCGGCATCCGCTGCCGTTATATGCACCACGATATCGGCACTATCGAGCGCATGGAGATCATCCGGGATTTACGCCTTGGGGAGTTTGACGTACTTGTGGGTATCAATCTGCTGCGTGAGGGCCTTGATATTCCTGAGGTGGGACTTGTGGCCATACTGGACGCGGATAAGGAGGGCTTTCTCAGAAGCGAGACAAGCCTTATTCAGACGGTGGGCCGCGCCGCCCGCAATGCGGACAGCATCGTCATCATGTACGCCGATACGGTGACACCCTCCATGCGTGCCTGTATCGACGAGACCAGCCGCCGCCGGGAAAAACAGACGGCCTATAATAAGGAACATGGTATTGTGCCAAAGACCATTGTAAAGAGTGTGCGCGACCTGCTGGAGATTTCCGCCGATGTGACCGAGACACCCACAAAGGCAAACGGCGTGAGGATGACAGAGCGGGAGAGAAAAGAGCTGATCGAGCAGCTTGAGACAAAGATGCGTAAGGCCGCTCAGATGCTGGAATATGAGATCGCTGCCCAGCTCCGCGATGAGATTATCAGACTGCGGGGCGAATCAGTACCCGGAGGTAAAAAATGAATTTAATGATACTTGACGGAAACAGCATCGTGAACCGGGCTTTTTACGGTGTGCGTCAGCTCTCGGCGCCGGACGGCACGCCTACCAACGCGGTTTACGGTTTCCTTGCCATATTGCAGCGGATTCTTGATGAACAGAAGCCCGATGCCCTGTGTGTCAGCTTCGATCTGAGAGCACCCACTTTTCGCCACAAGGCCTATGAAGGCTACAAGGCACAGAGAAAGGGAATGCCCGAAGAGCTTGCGGTGCAGATGCCCATTCTCAAAGAGGTGCTGGACGCCATGGGGATTCGCCGTTATGAGCTGGAAGGCTATGAGGCGGACGATATAATGGGGACAGCCTCCCGAATCTGCGAGGAAAGAGACTGGACCTGCACCATCGTCACCGGGGATAAGGACAGCCTGCAGCTTGTAAGCGAAAAGACTACCGTCTGCAATGTAAAAACCCGTATGGGTCAGACGGAGGTTATCCTGTATACCCCGGAGCGGTTTTTGGAGGAATACGGCTTCGAACCGAAGCGGATGGTGGACCTGAAGGCTCTCATGGGCGACAGCTCGGACAATATACCCGGCGTCCCCGGTGTGGGAGAAAAGACCGCCATGGACCTCCTCCGCCGCTATGACAGTATCGAGGCAATCTATGACGGCCTTGAAGGGTTGGATATCAAAGAGAGCGTTAGAAAAAAGCTGGCTGCCGGGGAGGAGAGCGCCCGTAATTCCTATTGGCTTGCCACCATCTTGCGGGACGTGCCGATGAGCTTCAAGCCTGAGGAAAATCTGTGGGATCACAACTACAATCCGGGGCTCTATGAGATCTTCAAGCGCCTGGGCTTTCATAAATTCATTGAGAAGTGGGGCCTACAGCCGTCAGAGGCTGGGGAAAGTCATGAAGAGCAGAGCGCAGCCATACCGGTCATCGATGTGGATGAGAGCGGGATGGATGCACTGATCGCCGCCGTAAAAGCGGCAGAGTATGTCTCCGTTATTCCCACAGACGGGCTGGACAGCCTTTCAATTTGCGACGGGAAGGGTGTGTATACTGCCGCTTGGAACCGTTGCGGTGATAAGTTTAACGAACTTTTGAAAACACTATTCTCCGCAGAGACGAAAAAGGTTTCCCACAATGTGAAAAATCTCATGGGGCTTTTGCTGGGAGACGGACTGGAGACCGAGGGTTTTGCTTTTGACACCGCCCTTGCCGCCTATCTTCTCGAAGCTACGGAGAATGACTATTCCCTTGACCGGATATCCGTGCGCTACGCGGGCGCGGAACTGGATGGGGCAGAGGCGGCGTATAAGCTCTACAAACCGCTGGATCAAAAGCTCCGGGAACTGAATATGGATAAGCTCTATTATACCGTGGAGCTGCCCCTGTGCCGGGTACTGGCGGATATGGAAATGGTCGGCTTCTTTGTTGACCGGAAAGCTCTCTATGAATTTGGCGAAAGCCTGAATTCCGGCATCGCCGCTCTGCAGGAGAGCATATGGGGTGAGGCAGGGCATGAATTTAACATTAACTCCCCCAAGCAGCTTGGCGAGGTCCTGTTTGACGAGCTGATGCTTCCCTCCGGCAAAAAGACCAAGACCGGCTGGAGCACCAACGCGGACGTGCTGGAAAAACTTCGGGGCAAGCACCCCATTGTGGATCAGGTATTGGAATACCGAATGCTGACAAAACTGAAATCCACCTATGCAGACGGACTTTTGAAGGTGATAAACCAGGACGGGCGTATCCATACCAATTTCCAGATGACCGTCACCGCTACCGGCAGACTTTCCTCCACGGAGCCGAATCTTCAGAATATCCCCGTGAGAAAGCAGCTCGGCGCACAGATACGGAAGATGTTTGTAGCCGCCCCCGGAATGACCCTTGTGGACGCGGATTACAGCCAGATTGAGCTGAGGCTCCTTGCCCATATCTCCGGCGATGAGACCATGCGGGACGCTTTCCTGAGCGGGGAGGACTTTCACGCAGTCACAGCCTCCAATGTGTTTAATGTGCCGCTGGAGGAGGTAAGCTCCACACTGAGGAGCCGAGCCAAGGCGGTCAATTTCGGAATTGTATACGGTATCTCTGCATTTTCCCTTGCCCAGGATATCGGCGTATGGCCCAGCGAGGCCAAGGCGTATATGGATGCCTATATGGAGAAGTATCACGGGGTCCGGGACTATATGAAGTCCATTGTGGAGCAGGCCAGGGCTGACGGCTATGTGTCCACGCTCTACGGCAGAAGACGCAGCCTGCCCGAGCTCAAAAGCTCCAACTTCAACATGCGCTCCTTCGGCGAGCGGGTGGCGCTGAACATGCCCATTCAGGGCACGGCGGCAGATATCATCAAGCTGGCCATGGTGAATGTATATAACCGGCTGAAAAGTGAGAATCTGCGTGCAAAGCTCATCCTTCAGGTGCATGACGAGCTTATCGTGGAATGTCCCGAGAATGAGGCCGAGAGGGTAAAAGAGATTCTGAAAAGCGAAATGGAAAACACGGCGCAGCTCTCCGTCCCCCTGACGGTGGATGCCCACATTGGCCATAGCTGGGCGGAGGCGCATTGATGGAATACCGGATTACCGATGCAAACACCGGGCATATCGACGCGCTGGAGGAACTGGAAAAACAGTGCTTTTCCGTCCCCTGGACGAAAGAGCAGCTTTTGAGCCAGCTGCCCAACGGCAGACATGAATTACTTGTCGCTCAGACGGAGGACGGACCTATCGGTTATGTGGGCATGATGTTCATTCTTGACGAGGGCTATATCTCCAATGTGGCGGTAGCTCCCGCCTGCCGTCGGCAGGGTATTGCCGATACGCTGATTGAAGAGCTCATAAACAGGGCGTCCGTCCATGAGCTTTCCTTTGTGACGCTGGAAGTCAGAGCGGGAAACGAGCCGGCAAAGGCGCTGTATGAAAAACACGGCTTTGTCTCTGTGGGGACGAGAAAAAAATATTACTCTTCACCGGTTGAAGATGCTATACTAATGACGAAATTTCTGAAATGAGGCGCAGAGTTTGAAAATCCTTGCTTTTGAATCTTCCTGCGATGAGACCGCTGTTGCGGTAGTGGAGGACGGACGTAAAATACTGACCGACCAGATCTTTTCTCAGGCTGATCTGCATGCAGTTTATGGCGGTGTTGTGCCGGAGATTGCTTCCCGCTGCCATGTGGAGTCCATCTCCATTCTGGCTCAGCGTGCGGTGGAAAAGGCCGGCATCACCAAAAAAGATATTGATGCCGTGGCCGTCACCTATGCCCCTGGACTGATCGGAGCGGTTCTTGTGGGCGTGAACTTTGCCAAATCCTGTGCGCTGGCTTTGGGCGTGCCTCTTATTCCGGTACATCATATCCGGGGTCATATCGCCGCAAACTATCTGGCCTACCCGGAGCTGGAGCCGCCTTTCCTCTGCCTTGCCATCTCCGGCGGCAATACCATTCTGGTGGATGTGCGGGGCTATACCGATATGAAGATTATCGGTGCAACCAGAGACGACGCGGCAGGGGAGTGCTTTGACAAGACGGCAAGGGTGTTGGGCCTGCCTTATCCCGGCGGAAAGCCTATTGACGCCCTCTCGCAGGGTGGGGATGACTGCAAATATACCTTCCCTATTGCCCATGTTGAGGGCAGCCCCTATGACATGAGCTTTTCGGGATTGAAAACAGCGGTCATTAACCTCGTCCATAACGCCGAGCAGAAGGGCGAGGAGATCGACCGGGCAGGACTTGCGGCCTCCTTTACCAAAGCCGTCAGCGACAGTCTTGTGCCCAGAACCATGGCGGCAGCCGAGGAGCTTGGCTATGACAAAATTGTCGTGGCAGGCGGTGTGGCGGCAAATTCCTGCATTCGAGCGGACTTCCAGAAGGCCGCCGAGAAGCACGGATATAAACTCTATATCCCACCTCTGAGACTGTGCGGTGACAACGGCGCCATGATCGGCGCTCAGGCATATTATGAATACCTTGCTGGCGTAAGGGGCGGAAGCGGCCTGAACGCTTACGCCACCATGGACTTGTAAATAATAGCTTTAGACAGGGGTTGAGCTCAATGGGAGTACACGATGGACACAGAGAAAGGCTGAAAGCTCGCTTTCTTGCACATGGGCTTGATAATTTCAATGACATCAATCTGCTGGAACTGCTGCTCTTCTATGCCATTCCCCGCAGAGACACCAATGAGCTTGCCCATGCTTTGATGGATCATTTCGGCTCTCTGGAAAAGATTTTTGAGGCGTCCATACGGGAACTGGAGGCAGTGCCCGGGATCGGCACAAATTCCGCACTGCTGATCAGTCTTGTCCCGCAGATTACCCGCAGATACATGATCTCGAAGGGCGAGAATGTCCACACCATAACCAGCTCGATGGAGGCGGGGAAGTATCTTGTGCCTCGGCTCATGTTTGAAAAAGAGGAGAGGGCTTTACTCCTCTGTCTTGACGCAAAGAAGCATATCATTGCCTGCGTGGATTTGGGCGGCGGTGTGGTGAATGCGGTTGACATCAACGTGCGAAAGGCCGTGGAGATTGCGGTGAGGAACCGTGCAAGTTCCGTTATTCTTGCTCATAATCACCCTGACGGGCTCGCTCTCCCCTCCAGGGAAGACGAGTATGCCACCACAAAGATAGCCTCGGCGCTGAGGCTTGTAGGGATCGCCCTTGATGACCACATTATTGTGGCAGGCGAAGATTTTGTCTCCTTCTCAGACTCTGGCATGATGAGTCTGTACGGAAGATGAAAATTACTCTTATGTAAACTTTTTTTCGTTTCTTTTTTGTAATTAAATTACGATTGCGGTTTCGACTGATTTTGGCTTTTTTTCATAAAAAGTCTGAAATTTCAATGAAAACCCGATGTTGAAAAACCTGTTGGAAATGTTGATAACTATTTGAAGAATAATTATTTGAATTTATTATGTAACTTCTTTTTTTCTGTATAAATACCTTGAAATATTTGCTTTTCCCATATAAATCAGCCGATAAAACCACAAAAAATTCGCCGCCCCTGCCGATAATAAGCAGGGTCTGCGTAAATCAGTAACAGTTTTATACAGATGGTAATTTGCACATTATGTAGGTTAGTCAATCATACTTTTACAGTCTGGGAAAGAAAAAAGGATTTCTTTAGGAGAACGCCAGTATAGGGGGCGCATAGGGAAGTCATTGTACTTTCTGT
>CAZESU010000018.1:0-26285 GCA_964515275.1 uncultured Oscillospiraceae bacterium | reverse complement strand
GAATACGGGTTTTTCCCTTTATGCCAGGCGACACTGCCGAGGCGGCTATCAAATAGAACGAAAAATTTTTTGTGAGGCAAGCGTTATGAAAATCTGTATATACGGTGCGTCCAGCGACAGGCTGGCCCGGGAATATTTCGAGGCGGCGGAGAAGCTGGGGGCTTTCATGGCCCGGGGCGGACACTGCCTTGTTTTCGGCGGCGGTCAGGGCGGCCTGATGGGGGCCTGTGCCCGGGGTATTTCCGGGGAAAAGGGCGAGCTTATCGGTATCGCTCCCCGTTTTTTCGATGAACCGGGAATTCTCTGTCCGGACTGTACCCGCTTTATTTTTACCGAAACCATGCGGGAGCGGAAAGCCCTCATGGAGCAGGAGGCGGAGGCCTTTATCATGCTGCCCGGCGGCATCGGCACCTTTGAGGAATTTTTCGAGACGCTGACTTTAAAGCAGCTCGGGCAGCATGCAAAGCCCATGGCGGTGCTGAACACCCTGGGCTACTATGATGACATGTACGCCATGCTGAAAAAGACCGCGGCGGAGGGCTTTATGAGTGAGGACTGCATGGAGCTCTTCTCTCTGTGCGACACGCCGGAACAGGCTCTTGACTATGTGCTCCACGCCGGGGAAAAAAGCGGTGGAATAAAACGGCTTTCGGATTATAACCGGTGAAATCGCCGTTTTTCGCGCTTTCCTATTGAAATAAAAGCGCGCATTTGATAAAATAGTAAAATAAATTTTTTAGGAAAGCTTATGAATCAGAAGGAATGGAAAATTCCATATGTGAGACCGATACCGCCGCAGGAGCTGCTGGACTGCGGCTGCCCTCCCCTGCTGGCGGCTGTGCTCGCCCTGCGGGGGATACGCACCCGAAAAGCCGCAGATGAGCTTCTGTTCGGCGGAAGTGAGACCCTGTACGACCCCATGCTCATGAAGGGCATGGCAAAGGCCGTTGTTCGCATACACAGGGCGATGGCCGCCGGAGAGACTGTGGCGGTATACGGCGACTACGACGTGGACGGCATCACCTCCACCTGCCTTGTGACGGACTATCTGCGCTCGAAAGGGCTCACCTGCCTGCCCTATATCCCCGACAGGAACGAGGAGGGCTACGGGCTCAATAACGCCGCGCTCGATAATCTCCGGGTCAAAGGCGTCAGTCTGCTCATCACCGTGGACTGCGGCATCACCGCCCGGGCCGAGGCAGAGCATGCCGCCGAAGCGGGAATGGACGTGATCATCACCGACCACCATGAGTGCGGGCACAACGAACTGCCTGACGCGGCGGCCATCATCGACTGCAAGCAGGAGGGAGACACCTATCCCAACAAGGACCTGGCGGGAGTTGGCGTTGCCCTGAAGCTGGCCTGCGCCTGTGAGGGCAGCAGTGAAACGATCCTGGAAAAATACGCTGATCTGGTGGCAGTGGGAACGGTAGCGGATGTGATGCCCCTTGTGGGAGAAAACCGCAGTCTGGTGCGCCGTGGTCTGAAAAAGCTGGGCAGCTCTCCCCGCCCCGGCATTGCCGCAATGATGCGGGAGTCCTCCATCGACGTGAAGAAGCTGACAGCCTCCACCATCAGCTTCAGTCTTGCCCCAAGGCTCAATGCGGCGGGGAGACTGGGTCAGGCAGAGTTGGCGGCGGAGCTGCTGATGACGCCGGACCCCATCGCCGCTGCCGAGCTTGCGGTACAGCTCTGCGAGCTGAACCGGCAGAGACAGAGCATCGAGGCAGAGATCTGGCACGAGGCCAACGCCCTTCTCTCCGGCTCTGCGCCGGACGCGCCCATCGTCCTCGCCAGCGACAAATGGCACCAGGGCGTCATCGGCATTGCCGCCTCCCGTCTTGCTGAGCAGTACTCCCTGCCCGCCGTCATGATCTGCCTCAACGGCGATACAGGCAAGGGCTCCTGCCGCAGCTTCGGCGGCTTTAATCTGTTTGAGGCTCTCAGCGCCTGCTCGGAGCATCTGATCGGCTTCGGCGGTCACGCGCTGGCTGCCGGACTGAACATAAAAAGCGAGAAGCTGGATGATTTTCGCGCCGCTCTGGCACAATACTATAAAGCGAATAAACCCGCCGCTGTGCCGGAGGT
Organism: uncultured Oscillospiraceae bacterium; assembly: GCA_964515275.1. GTDB lineage: Bacteria > Bacillota > Clostridia > Oscillospirales > Oscillospiraceae > Limivicinus. The sequence continues at coordinate 24,197 of CAZESU010000018.1, read as the reverse complement.
GCAGTGCGATTTACTGATCAACGACCCCTCTCTGCTGAGCATAGAGAATGTTCGGTCCCTTGACCGGCTGGAGCCTTACGGCAACGCCAATCCCAGGCCTTTGCTGTGCATGTGCGGTGTCAGGATGGAGAGCATGTCGGCAGTGGGCGGCGGAAGGCACCTGCGGATGCGCATCCGACTGAGAGGCGACTCTTTCGAGGCTATTTTCTTCTCCCACACCGCAAAGGAGCTGGGGCTTCGGGAGGGGGATCTGGTCGATCTGGCCTTCACGCCCCAGATCAATGACTTTCGCGGCAATATCTCGGTGCAGCTTGTGATCTGCGCAGCCCGCCGGCATGACTGCCGGGAGCTTTGCCGGGGTATCCTTGAAAATGACCGGGATATGCTCTGGGCCGCAGCGGCTTTCTGCCCCAACCGGAGCGATTTTATCCGGGTGTGGCATATCATACGGCAGGAGGACTTCTCTGTGGCAGACAGCGCCGGCGGAGTAATGGAGCAGTGCCCCGAGGGCATTGAGCCGGAGCGTTTCTGCATCTGTCTTTCGGTATTTTTGGAGGCGGGACTTCTGTCCTCTGCCGACGGCAGGATATACAGAGCCAGAGAGGCTCACATAGACGGCAAAGCAGATCTGGATCATACCGATATTATCCGTCTGTTAAGGTCCTGTTGAGTGATGTTTCAGGGCAAAGGAGCAAGAGTGCAAATGGAAGCAGAACTTGGAAAAAGAGAACAACAGAATACGCCCCTTGACCCGGATGCGATGTATGAGGAGCTGGAGGAAAAGATAAAGGCAGCCGGCCACGGCATGTCTCTTGAGCGGATCCGCGCGGCTTACGATATGGCGAAAACCGCCCACGCCGGGCAGCTCAGGAAAGACGGATCCCCCTATGTGACCCACTGTGTCGCTGCGGCGAATATCACAGTGGATATGGGTCTGGACGAGGACTCCATTGTCGCCGCCCTGCTCCACGACGTAATTGAAGATACGAACCTGACCCACGCGGATATTGCCCGCCAGTTCGGCCCCGCCGTGGCGGACATTGTGGAAGGCGTCACCAAGCTGACCCGTGTACAGTACACCAGCAAGGAAGACGAGCAGATGGAGAATCTGCGCAAGATGCTCATGGCCATGGCCAAGGACATCCGCGTCATCCTGATCAAAATTGCAGACCGCCTGCACAACATGCGCACCATGGCCTATCAGACCGCCGAAAAGCAGCGCAGCAAGTCCCTTGAGACCATGGAGATCTACGCCCCTCTGGCTCACAGGCTCGGCATGCAGAAGGCCAAGTGGGAGCTGGAGGATCTGTCTCTCCAGTACCTTGACCCCGCCGGCTACAAGGAGATTACCGACACCCTTGACCGGAAGATGCCTCAGTTGGAGGCCTTCATGTCCTCCATGAAGGAGAAGATCCAGAAGCGCATGGACGAGGAAGGCATCAACTGCACCATTTTCTGCCGGATCAAGCACGTTTACAGCATCTACCGCAAGATGTACGCCCAGAAGCTGGACATCAACGGCATTTTTGATCTGTGCGCTTTCCGCGTCATCGTTGACACCATACCCGACTGCTACAACGTCCTCGGCGTGATTCACGACATGTTCAAGCCTGTGCCGGGGCGCTTCAAGGACTATATATCCACCCCCAAGCCCAACATGTACCAGAGCGTACACACCACCGTCATCGGCTCGGAGGGCATTCCCTTTGAGGTGCAGATACGTACCTGGGATATGCACCACACCGCCGAATACGGCATCGCCGCCCACTGGAAATACAAAATGCACGACGGCGGCAGCTCCGTCCGCATGGGCGACGAGGACAAATTTGCCTGGGTGCGCCGCCTGCTGGAGAGCCAGCAGGAGTCCGACGCGCAGGACTTTTTCCACAATCTGAAGATCGACATGTTCGCCGATGAGGTGTTCGTGTTCTCCCCCAAGGGCGATGTGATCAACCTGCCCGCGGGAGCAACCCCCATCGACTTTGCATACAGCATCCATTCCGATGTGGGCAACCACATGGTGGGTGCCAGTGTAAACGGGCGCATCGTCAACTTCGACTATGTGCTGCAAAACGGCGACATTGTTGAGATCCGCACCTCCAAATCCGCCCCCGGCCCCAGCCGCGACTGGCTGAACGTGGCAAAGAGCGGCTCCGCCCGTACCAAGATCAAGCAGTGGTACAAGAGGGAGCGGCGGGATGAAAACATCCTCCGGGGCCGCGAGATGCTGGAAGATGAGCTGAAGCACAACGGTCTGACCCTTGACGATGTGCTGGGCGAGGATATCATGTCCCCCATCCTCAGGCGCCTGTCCTACGGCGCGCCGGAGGATATGTATGCCGCCATAGGCTATGGCGGCCTCACTGCTACAAGGGCCGCCAACCGTCTGAAGGACGAACTGGCCCGCAGCGCCAAGTCCGACCGCAAGACCGCCCTTGACAAGGTGTCTGAGGCGGCGGAGCGCCGGGAGCAGCAGGCCTCCAAAAAAGAGGGCAAGGCGGTTCACGGCATTCTGGTGGCCGGGCTGGACAACTGCCTTGTGAAGTTCTCCCGCTGCTGTACCCCTGTGCCGGGAGACGATATTATCGGCTTTATCACCCGCGGGCAGGGTGTCTCCATCCATCGGAAAGACTGCGAAAATTACCTGAAACGCAGCCGCAGCCCGGAGGACGAGGGCCGCTGGATCAGGGTCTCCTGGGCAAGCCAGATTACCGACAGCTATGTCACCACCATTATCATCATCTCCAAGGATCGTTCGGGCCTTGTAATGGACATCGCCACGGTGCTCAACTCCCTGAACGCCAAGGTGCGCACGCTGTCCGCCAGAGACAATGGGGCGGGCGTTGCCCTGACGAACGTGACACTGGAAGTGAAAAACATCGGCGAGCTCAAATATATGATGAGCAAGCTGGCCTCCATTCCCGGTGTCACCGAGGTCACGAGAAGCGGAAAATAAGCCATAACGAAAGTGCGAGGGTATGATCATGCGCGCAGTGGTTACAAGAGTAAGATCCGCCTCCGTCGAGATCGGCGGAGAGATAAAAAGCTGCATCGGTACGGGCTTTCTTGTGCTTCTGGGCATCCACGAGGAGGACACCCGGGCGGAAGCACTGAAGATTGCCGACAAGATATGCGGCCTGCGTGTGTTTGAGGATGAAAACGGCAAAATGAACGTGAACCCCACGGACGCGGGCGCGGAGCTGCTGATCGTCAGTCAGTTCACCCTGTATGCCGACTGCAAATCCCGCCGCCCCGGCTTTTCAAAGGCCGCAAGGCCGGAGAAGGCTATCCCCCTCTATGAGCTGGTGATCAGCCAGTGCCGCTCCCGGGGCTTTACCGTGGGCACCGGCGAATTCGGCGCAGAGATGCAGGTGCGCTCCCAGAATGACGGGCCTGTCACCATATTACTTGATACAAAGGAGCTTTGAACATGCTGATCAAGACGATTCCGGTAGGACAGATTGAGGCAAACTGCTATATCGTCACCAATGAGAAAACGCTGGAGTGCGTGGTCATTGACCCGGGCGACGAGAGCAACACCATCCTCAACTATCTTGAGGACAACAAACTGAAGTGCCAGGCCATTCTGCTGACCCACGGGCACTTTGACCACACCGGTGCGGCTCTTGCCGTGTCCGAGGAGACAGGCGCGCCCATTTATATCAACGAGAAGGACTGCTCCCCCAAGGGCAAATATGAGCTGATGCGCTTCTCCCTGCCTGAAAACGGGCGTCATATCTCCGACGGCGACGTGCTGGAGTTTGCCGGGATGCGCTTTGCGATCATGGAGACCCCGGGCCACACCCCCGGCGGCGTCACCATCCGCTGCGGCGATGCCCTTTTCACCGGGGATACTCTTTTCAAAGGCAGCTGCGGCAGAGTGGATTTTGAGGGCGGCAGCCTGGAAGATGAGCTTTTGTCCATCAAGCGCATCTGCGCCCTGCCGGGAGATTACGAGGTCTACCCCGGCCATATGGACAGCAGCACGCTGGAGCAGGAACGCTGCTTCAACTACTACTGCCGTCAGGCAATGACCATGTAACGCATTTTCAGCCCTGAGTAAGCCATGATGGAACGTGAAGAGGGGACTCCCATCCCCTCTTTTTTTCGTAAAGCTGTGCCGCGTTTGTGTTTGATTTTCTATGTACAAGTCCGGGGTAATTTGGTATAATACGGATACAGGAAATTCTTCAATTGGAGGCGTTTCGCTATGCAGGAGCCAACACTGGTCATTCTTGCCGCCGGCATGGGCAGCCGCTTCGGCGGTCTCAAGCAGATCACGGCGGTAGACGACCATGGACATGCTATTATAGACTTCTCCCTTTTCGACGCATACCGTGCCGGTTTTCGCAAGGTGGTCTTTATCATCAAGCACGAGATCGAAGAGGATTTCAAAAACGCCATCGGCAGGCGTATGGAAAAATATTTCGACGTGGAATACGTTTTTCAGCAGCTGGACAGACTGCCGGAGGGTTACGCCGTTCCCGAGGGACGCGTAAAGCCCTGGGGCACCGGGCACGCGGTCTCCTGCTGTGCCGGCGTGGTGGACGGGCCCTTCGCCGTTATCAATGCGGACGATTTTTACGGCCCCAGCGCCTATTCCGTCCTGTTTGACTTTCTGAAAGAGGATCGGGCCGACAATGAACACGCCATGGTCGCCTATGAGCTTCGCAAGACGGTAACGGAAAACGGCTCCGTGGCCCGGGGCATATGCAGCGTGGAAAACGGCTTTCTCACCGACGTGGTGGAGCGCACCCGCATCGAAAAGCGGGGCAATGACGCGGCCTTTACCGAGGACGGCGTGAACTTCACCCCCGTCTCCGGCGATGTGCCCGTGTCCATGAACTTCTGGGGCTTTGGGAAGTCCATGCTGCGGGAGCTGAACGGGCGTTTCCCCGCCTGGCTGGATGAAAATGTGCCCGTCAACCCCCTGAAATGCGAATACTTCCTGCCTTTTGTGGCAAACGCCATCATCAAGGAGAACAAGGGAAGCATCCGCATCCTCAACTGCCATGAGACCTGGCACGGCATCACCTACAAGGAAGATATGGACAGCGTTGTCAATTACATTGCGGAGCTTCGCCGTCAGGGCGTGTACCCGGAAGCTCTGCTGGACTGAGAGGGAGAGAAAGATGAACGTTCTTGTTACCGGCGGTGCCGGATACATCGGAAGCCACACCTGTGTTGAGCTTCTGGAGCGGGATATGGGCGTTGTAGTGGTGGATAACCTGGTAAACTCCAGCGCAAAGGCCATTGAAAGAGTCCAGCAGATCACCGGAAAGCATGTGGACTTCTATCAGAAGGACGTGCGGGACAGAGAAGCCCTGAACGCCATCTTCGACAAGCACCCTATCGACTGCGTGATCCACTTTGCGGGGCTCAAGGCCGTGGGCGAGTCTGTGGCCATGCCCCTTGCGTATTACGACAACAACCTGTTCTCCACCGTGACATTGTGCGAGGTGATGCGGGACCACGGCGTAAAGAACATCGTGTTCTCCTCCTCCGCCACCGTCTACTCCGGCGACAACGAGATGCCCCTCCGGGAGGCCTCCCGCACCGGCATGTGCACCAATCCTTACGGCTGGACCAAATACATGTCCGAGCAGATTCTCCGGGATACCGCCAAATCCGACAGCGGCTGGGCCATCGTCCTTCTGCGCTACTTTAACCCCATCGGCGCCCATTCCAGCGGTTTGATCGGCGAGGACCCCAGAGGCATCCCCAACAACCTGATGCCCTTCATCTCTCAGGTAGCAGTGGGCAGACGGGAGTATCTGAACGTTTTCGGCGACGACTACGACACCCACGACGGCACCGGCGTGAGAGACTACATCCACGTGGTGGATCTGGCCAGAGGCCATGTGGCCGCCATCAACTACATGCAGCAGCACAAGGGCGAGAGCGTGTTCAACCTGGGCACCGGCAACGGTTACAGCGTGCTGGACATGGTACACGCCTTTGAAAAGGTCACCGGCAAAAAGGTGCCCTATCGGATCGCACCCCGCCGCCCCGGCGACCTTGCCACCATGTACGCAAGCCCGGACAAGAGCGCAGAGGAGCTGGGCTGGAAGGCGGAATACGATCTGGAGGACATGTGCCGCGACACATGGGCCTGGCAGAGCAGGAACCCCATGGGCTACGGGGAATAAACAGAAAAAAATAACTGCATGACTTTTCAGGAAGTCATGCAGTTGTTTTTCCTGTTTATACGGATATCCGTATTCAGACTCAGCGGGATGAGAATGATGCCGAAGATCACAACGAATATTGACGTATACAGCAATCCCCTTCCCAGGAGAAGGCTGCACAGCTCGCTGCCTGCCGCCAGCAGCGCCGCTGCGGTAGCATACAGCCAGAGCCGGCTCTGCCGCAGCTTTTCAAAGGCTGAGAACACCGAGAGCAGGCCGAACACACCGCAGAGGATCATCAGCGCACTCATAAGAAGCCTGCCCCTGTAATCTTTTTCCGCCTGCTGCTGCATGGTCTGCAGCTCCGCCTGGGCAGAGGCTACCAGCTCGCCGCCGTTATTCACCCGCCCGGCAACACCTTCATAAGCCATCAAAGCAGCCCTTGCCGCGGTATATTTATCCTCCAGGCTCTCAAAGTCCTCTACCGTCAGTTCCAGATCGTCGATCTCATCATAGACGTCCTCAAGCCGCGCCTTTTCGGCCTTCAGCTCCTCCGCCTGCTCCTCGAGTTCCTGCTCCTGGGCGGCTATTTGTCCCCAGCCGGCGCTGATCTGATTTTTGCCCTCTTCAATGGCGGCCTGGGCCAAATCCAGCCCCGCCTTTGCCGCCTCCAGCTGGGCCTTGCCCTCCAGAATGGCGGGCTCGTTTTCCTCCAGCAGACTCTGCCCCTCCTCAAGCTGTGCCTTCAACAGGACAAGCTGCCGGGCAGGCTCATCCATGGCGTCAAGGGCGGCCTGAAGCTCCTGCTCCTGCTGGGCGAGCAGCTCTTCCGCCTTTGTAAGCGCATCCTCGGCGCTGTCAAGCAGACCCTCGTTTTCGTTGATCAGCTTTAAAAGGGCGTCATACTGCTCCTGGGTCAGCTGAATTTCGATCTGGCTGTCCTCTATCTCCTGGTTTTCCTCATTCAGAACAGGCTCGTTGCTTTCCAGCCAGAGCTTCAGCTCCTCAAAGCTCATACCAAATCCCTGCATACAGAGTTCATCGACCAGGGCTTTGACCTCATCCTCGCTGTATCCCTGCTCCACAAGCTGCGCCATAAGTTTTTCCGCCTCGTCATACAGAGTGCAGGCGGCTTGATAGACAAGCATTTCCTTTTCATATTGGCTCAACTTCGGAGCCAGCTCGTTGATCAGGCTCTCCAGCTCTTTCAGCTTTTCTTCCAGCGCCGCCTGATCCACCGGCATCTGCTCCTTCAAAGAGGCGATATAGTCCTTCAGCTCCGCTGTTGTTTCCCGTGTGGCGGTAACGGTGGACATCAGGCTCTCCACCTGCTGCCGCTGCTGAGTCAGCTCCTCGGAATTGGCCTCCAGCTGTGCCACAGCCTCGTAATAGGCTGCCCAGCCCTGTTCCAGGCCCTGCTTTGCCGTCAGATACTGCTGATAGCCCTCCTCGAAAGCCGCAGCGCCCTGCTCATAGGCGGCAAGCCCCTGATTATACTGCTCCAGGCCGGTCTCCAGCGCATCGTCCGCAGTGCTCAATGCACTCCGCCCCATCATCAGGCCTGCCCTTGTGGCGGTGTGAGTGGCAAGCTCCTTGCGGAAAGCAAAGATATCCTCGTCATACTGCGCCTGACTTTCCGACAGCAGAGAATCCGCGCTGTTAAATTCCGTCCGATCCTCCTCCAGCCGCCGCTGGAGCAGAGAGGCATTTTTCGTTTTTTCTGACAGCACATTATACTGTCTTGTATTCTCGTTATTATCCTTTGTCGCTTTACCGATGCATACCGCTCCCGAAAGGAGGGTAAGCACGCTGACGACGGCAAGAGCTACAGCCAGTGCTCTCACCAGCGCGGGGTGTTTCAAGATCCATTCCTCCAGTATATTTCTTGTCTGAAATTATACTGCCTAATTGTTAACATTCCAAGTACGCAGGGCGTTTTTTTCTCTTTTCGTAACAAAAAATTTATAGTATAGTATCCGAAGAAAGGCGGGATAGACCATGAACCTCAGCTTTGCGCCCATGGAGGGCGTTACCGGAGCCTCCTACCGCAGGATACACAGCGCCATGTTTCCCGGCGCGGACAAATATTACGCTCCCTTCATCGCCCCGGACGGCAAGGGCAATTGCAAGCTGAGTCATCTGCGGGACATTCTGCCGGACAACAACGAGGGGATATCCCTTGTGCCCCAGCTGCTTGTAAACAGTGCAGAGGCCTTTCTCACGGTGGCAAAACAGCTGAAAGAGCTGGGCTATGAGGAGGTCAACCTGAACGCCGGCTGTCCCTCCGGCACCGTGGTCTCCAAGCACAAGGGGGCCGGGATGCTGGCGGACCTCGGCTCTCTGGATGAATTTCTCAGCCGGGTATTCAAGGAAGCGCCTGTGAAGATCTCTGTAAAGACCCGCATGGGCATGAACAGCACGGAGGAGTTTCCCGCCATTCTGGAGATTTATAAGCGCTATCCCCTGTCGGAACTGATCATCCACGCCAGAGACCGGGCTGGGATGTACAAAAGCCGGCCGGATCTGGAGACCTTCTCCCGGGTTTTTGAGGGCTGCCCCTTCCCCGTCTGCTATAACGGCAATCTTTTTAACGCCGCCCAAATGAGCGCGCTGACGGAAAAAATCCCTGCGCTTCAGCGGGTGATGCTGGGCCGGGGCGCGGCGGCAAATCCGGCTCTGTTTCGCGTACTGAAGGGCGGCAAAGCGCTGCAGCGCGAGGAGCTTCGGGAGTTTCACGACAGACTGCTGGAAGACGCCCTCGCCTCCGGTCTCAGCGACCGTTACGCCATGGCCCGGATGAAGGAGCTTTGGTACTACATGATCTATATGTTCCCGGACAGTGCCAAAGCTTATAAGGCTCTGAATAAGTCCAAAACCCTTGCAGACTACCGCTCTGCCGCAGGGTCGATCTTTTCCTCCTGTCCCTTTGACCCGGACACCGGCTTCCACGGATAAAAAAGGAACGTTGCAAAAACGATTTTGCAACGTTCCTTTTTTCTGTTTCTATTTTTTATCCGCTTTATATCTGATATTTGCGGCTGTACTCCTCGTAATATTCATTGAAGTGGTGGGAGTGCAGCTCTTTCAGGTTGATGACATAGCTGTGGGTGTCGTAGACCTCGGCCTGAAGCTCGATCAGGGCGATGGCGATGTTGGAGCAGTGATCCGCCACGCGCTCCAGATCGGTCACCAGGTCATTGAAGGCAACGCCCAGTGACAGCAGACAGACGCCGTTTTGCAGCCGATCCACATGGCGCAGCTTCAATTCGTCGCAGAGGATGTCAATCCGCTCCTCCAGAGGCTCCACCCTGTATGCGTTCTCGATATCGTTCTCCTTGAAGCTGGTGAAAGTGAGCTGTACCATATCCACCACGGCGGTGGTGAGCACTCTCAGCTCATGCCGGGCGGCATCGGAAAAAATCTGCTTCTTTTCATGGAGTTCCCGAGCCGTCTCCGCAATATTCATGGCGTGGTCGCTGATTCGCTCGAAATCGCTCAGCGTATGCAGATATTTGGAGACACTTTCGTTCTGCACCGTGTCCAGCTCATTGGCGTTGATGCGGATCAGATAGGTACCCAGTTTGTCCTCATACTTGTCGATCTGATCCTCGCCCTTCTCCACATGGCGGAAGCCCTCTTCGCTGTAATGGATCAGCAGGTTCAGGGCGTCCATAAAGTTTTCTCTGGAGGCATCGGCCATATCGTTGACGGTAAGGCGGCTCTGCTCGATGGCGAGGGGCGGATGGGCAAGGAAGCGCTCATCCAGACGGTCCAGAGAAGCGTTCACGATGCGCTCTTCGTCGCTGACCCTGACGATTTTCTCCACAAAGGCCAGAAGCATTCGGTTGAGGGGCAGCAGGATTGCGACGCTTAGGGCACGGAAGATGGAGTTTACAAGGGCAATGCTCACCGGGTTCATGATAAGCCCCGCCAGACCCAGATCCACAAAGGCGGATACGCCGTAATACAGCACCGAACAGACAAACACGGAGGTAATCTCAATGACCAGGTACAGAAGGGCCGTGCGTCTGCCATCGGTCTTTGCGCCCAGAGCGGACAGCAGCACCGGCACCGCAGCGCCGATGGCAATGCCGAGAATCAGCGGATAGGCGGTGGCAAAGGTGACAGCCCCGGTCATGGACAGGGCCTGCAGAATACCGATCGCAGCGGAGGCACTTTGCAGCATAGCGGTAAAAGCCGCGCCCACAAGGATGCCCAGAAAGGGATTGGAGAAAGTGGTAAGCAGGCTTATGAATTCGGGGCTCTGCTTCAACGGGGAGACTGCGCCGCTCATGGTCTGCATGCCGAGCATCAGCACCGCAAAGCCCAGAAGAATGTCGCCGATATGCCAGTTGATCTGCTTTTTGGAAAACATGCGCAGGATGATGCCGATGACAGCCACCACCGCCGCAAGGGTGGAGGCGGACAGCAGGGAGACCCAGCCGCTGCCCTCCAGACTGGAAAGGCAGATGATCCAGCCGGTCACGCTGGTGCCGATCAGAGCGCCCTCAATAATGGTGACAGCCTGCTCCAGCTTCATCATGCCGGAGTTCACAAAACCCACCACCATAACGGATGTGGCAGAGGAGGACTGAATAATGGCTGTAACGCCGGTTCCAAGTAAAACACCCTTTATCGGCGTGCTGGACAGGCGGTAGAGCACCAGCTCCAGCTTGTTTCCGGCAACCTTTTTCAGTCCCTCTCCCATCAGCGTCATGCCGAACAGGAACAGGGCAACACCGCCCAAAAGGGTGATAATATTGGAAATGCTCATAAGACCCTATTTCCCTCCATGATATTCGACCTGATGATAACATAGTTTTTTGTATATAACAAGCGCAGTAAAATTTTTTGTAAAAAAGGACGACCTTCCGGCCGTCCTTTCGATTGTTTTATCTCGTAATTCGGCAAAATGGCAACTGCGCAAAGTTTTTATGAATGATGTAAACCAAACTCCGCCCAGGGAAACTGTTCCCGCGGCAGCTGGTGATAGTCCATGGTCTTTACTTCAAAGGGATGCCGGGAGACTCCGACATGACGCCGGAGGGCTTCACCGCCACAGCCAAATATCGGTCCCGTAAACGTTTTGATCAAGGATCCGTATCAGGAGGAATTGATTATGAAGCGCCCTCGCTGCGGACGTGAAATGGTAAAAGACAATCACAGGAAGTATGACCTTATGAGATGCTATGCGTGCGGTTACATGGAAGGCCGCAATATGGGAGGCGACGTTCACAGCAAGTTCGTCACCAACCAGGAGCGTCTGAACGGCATGAACTTCAACGAGGCGGTCTTCTTTCATCCGCATAAAGATTGCGTCGTGATCTGTCTTGCAGTAACTGTTCCAATCTCCATTTCTAAATTCATGGGCAGGCAGACTTGATATCCGGTCCCGTATGCTGTATACTCTACTTGCGTCTGGTGGGGCTGCCTCGCTTTTGTGAGACAGCCCCATCCTGACAACTTCCGGCAAAAAAGAAAGGAGCTGTGTAATGAAACAGAGATGGCGCAGGGTTTTAGCGGGACTGCTGGCCCTTTTCACAATGATCTTTTGTTTAAGCGGCTGCGCTTCCGAGGATGCCGGCACGCCCAACGTGGCAAAGGACGGCACGATAGAACTGACCTCTGTGGATCCTGCGGCGGTGGACGGCAGCGGGGAACTGTTCTTTACTTCCGAGCTTATTAAATTTGAACGGGATCTGCCTATAACATCCTTGATGCTTTTTACGGGAGAGCGCTCCTTCGCGTATGGCTTTGACGTGGCAAATGACTGCTATTTTTTGATGGAAATTGATTTGGAGGGTCACATTCTCTTAGATTACAACTTATGCTTTCTTGCCTCCGGTGAAGGGATTGCGCCGTTGAACTCCGGCGTTCCCGAGGTATGGGCAGTAGTTTCGGGAGAGAATGAGAGCCGAACCGTCAGTTACGAACGATATGGGATCCTGTCGCCGGAGGGGCGGTTCGAAGAAAAATTTAATTACACCTCCGACGATGATTTTTCGGTGAGCGATGTCTTTATTACCGAGGACAAAGTCTACATGCAGCGGTCCTATAACAACGACAGCTCATGGGCATTCTCCGTCTGCACTCTTGATGGGAAGCTTATAGAGGAGATAAAGATTCCCTATAGATTTCTATACAAGATGGATGGAGAGAATATTTACATAGCACAGGAAAACACCTTTGAGGCGGATAAATCAGGGTGTATGGTCAGCCTTCTGGATATGGAGAAAAAAGAGCTTAAAGAGATATGCAGCTTTGATACAGGCTTTCTTATGGCCGTCCGTGACGGGGAAATTTATGTGGGAGATTCCACAAGCGTATTTGAATATTCCATTGCCAAAGGAACCACAACACCCCTCTTTACATGGAATGGTCTTAATATCAGTGCCGGGGGTCTTTTTCCCTTGGGGGATAATCAGTTTATCAGCCAATGGGAAGGAAACGTGAGGCTCATATATCCCTCAGAAGAGGATACCAGACAGACCATTGTGCTGGCCACAGATGGCCAAGCTGCCACGTATTCTTCTGCGGTAATGGCGTTTAACAGTAGCGATGCGGATTATAAGATCGTTGTGAAGGACTATTCTGCTTATGCCAACGGACAGGACATCCTGAATACGGAACTGGTAGCCGGGAATGGCCCGGACATCATTGACCTGACGGCATTTTCCGAGGATATCAGCCGTTCCAACATTTTGGAAGATTTGGTTCCCTACTTTGAAAAGAGCGAGAACTATTCCTTGAACGACCTGATGGAAGCGCCCCTGTCGGTCATCATGACGGATGGAAAGCTGACGTCCTTTATCCCGCTGTTTACGGTGAGGACCATTATCTGCCCGGAGCAGTATATGCCGGAGGGCGGCTTCCAGGGGATACGGGACTTTGAGGAGCGGATAGGGGATGTATCGACGGCCTTTGACGGAAGGCTGTCAAGGTCGTCTTTCCTCCAGCTGGCGTTCTGCGGGGATTATTCCGAGGGCTATACCGTGGAGGATATCGAGGCCATTTTAAGGATAGCCAGGCAGCTCCCTGAAAGTGTGACACCCCCAAGCGGAAGCAGCTTCCCGCTGTTTTCTACGATCAATGTGGGCGGCGTTCCCGTCATGCGCTATTACCGGATCGTGTTGAACAGCAACATTGCCTTTGCAGGGCTGCCCTTTTGCGCCAACAACACCGGGCTTCTGATTCCGGCTGTTGAATTCGGCATGAACTCCCAGTCGGAGGTCAAGGAAGTGGTCTGGCGCTTTTTTGAATACTTCCTTTCCCCGGACGTATACGAGAGCGCGGCGGGAAATATGTTTTCCCTGTCCAGGGCGGGCTATGAATATGCGCTTCGGTCTGACCGGGAATCCATCGAGGAGGGACTGGAGATGCACATGACGGTAAACGGAAAGGACACGACAATAGAAATCACAGATACCTCCGACCATGTGTACTGCGAGGAGCTGTTGAGCGGCATACACGGCGTATTTCACCAGCTGGGGCCGCTGTATCCCCTGGTAACGGACGCGGCGGCAAAGTATTTTGCCGGAGATGAGAGCGTTGAAAGTGCGGCGGATGCCATAGCGTCAAAGATTTCCGTCTATCAGGCGGAGAGAAACTAAGCCTTGTTTGAAACGGGATTTGCGATGGTGACAGACTTTTCCACACCGTCCACGGTTATGGTGCCTGCCACACGGATACCCACATGGTCAAAGCTGTTCTCCCCATTTGCTGATCGTTTCAAATGGTTCAAAATTTTTAATATTTCCAATATTTCATAACTTTTATACCTTTACTTGTTCAAATATTGCACCGTTTACAAAGGAAAGTTGTAACGATTCCGCACTGATTTATAAATCTCAAAAATTGATCCGCAGCTTTTTCCCTGTTTTTGGAGTTTCCTTTGACAGAAGAGGCCGACAGGGGTAAAATGTCGGCATAACCATCATGGGAGGATCGAAACATGCGCTGGATCGAGGTCTGCATCGACACGCCTGAGGAGCTCATTGACGAACGCTGCGAGGCGATGGCGGAAATGGGTGCCGGGGGCTTTGTCATTGAAAACGAAGCGGATTTCCGCGACTTCCTGGAAAACAACCATCAATATTGGGACTATGTGGACAAGGAGCTGGAGGATAAGTTTACCGGCGTCAGCCGCATCAGGTGCTATCTGTCCGACGATGACGCCGGCTGGGACGTGCTGCACAGGATTCGCTCGGCCTATGAGGGGGTGCAGATATCCTACGTTGCCGACAGCGACTGGGAGAACAACTGGCGGGAATACTACAAGCCCATTGAGGTGGGCGAGAAGCTGGTGGTGGTTCCCGAATGGGAGGAGACACCGGATGACGGCAGGCTCCCCTTGCGGCTTGACCCGGGTCTGATTTTCGGCACCGGCAGCCATGCCACCACAAGGATGTGCCTCACTGCGCTGGAGTCCTTTGCGGGGCCCGGCAGGAAGCTGCTGGATCTGGGCTGCGGCAGCGGCATACTGGGCATCGGCGGTCTGGTTCTGGGGTCTGAGCGCTGTGTGGGCTGTGACATTGACCCGAAAGCACCGGATGTCGCCATGTCCAACGCTGCGCTCAACGGCATCGGCGCCGACAGATTCCGGGTTTACGCCGGGGACATCATCGGTGACGCAGGGCTTCGGAAAGAGCTGGGAACAGGCTATGATATCGTGCTGGCAAACATCGTATCGGATGTTATCATCCCTCTGTCCGCCCATGTGCGGAGCTTGATGACGGAGGGCGGGGTTTTCATCACCTCCGGGATCATCGAAGGGCGGCAGGACGAGGTCCGCGCCGCGCTGGAGAAAAACGGCCTCACCGTTGCAGCACATTTCTGCGAAGAGGAATGGCACTGCTTCGTCTGTAAGTAATCTCTTTGTCTGCATGATAGCCGATGGCATATATGGAAACAGGCCGAAAGGAGCACTTTTAAGGTTCTTAAGTTATTAAGATTTCTAAAGTCTTTAAAATTTTCGAACTTTTTCCCGGATTTAATCGGATTTAATCAGGCCTGAAAAGCGCGAACCGTTCCCGCTTTGCGGGAACGGTTCGCGCTTTTATGCTTTGCTTTTGTTATTTTCCGTAGATATCGTTGGTGTCCATCAACACCACATCCACATCAAAGGTTTCCCCCTCGCGCCAGATGGTGAAGGTCAGACTGTCGCCCACACCGAACTGATCCTTGATGGCGGAGACCTCCTCGGTGGTTTCGACGGGCTGGCCGTTGACGGCGGTGACGATATCGCCCTCCCGGATGCCTTTTGCCTCCGCATCGGAGCCCTCGGCAACAGCGGAGACATAGAGCCCTGTGGGAATGTCATAATAGCTTGAGGCATTATCCGGGATAGCGCCGATGGTGATGCCCACGGAGGGACGGCCCCTCACCTCGCCGTCCTGTACAAGGGCGTTTACCACATTCTTCACCGTGGAGGACGGGATGGCAAAGCCGATGCCCTCAATGCTGGAATAGGAGGACATCATCTTCATGTTGGTAACGCCCACCACCTGCCCGTACATGTTGAACAGGGGGCCGCCGGAGTTGCCCTCGTTCAGGGCGGTATTGGTCTGGAGAAGGGTCATGCTGTGTCCGTTATAGTTGATGCCCCGCTCGATGGCGGAGATGATGCCGTCGGTCAGCGTCATGCGGAAGGTCTCGCCCAGAGGATTGCCGATGGCGGCGACCCTGTCGCCCACCATAAGGCTGCCGCTCTCTCCGAAGGTGGCGGCGGGCAGGCCGCTGGCCTGAATCTTCAGAACGGCCACGTCGCTTATGGCGTCGGCGCCCACCAGCTCCGCCTCGAATACGCTGTCGTCATACAGAGTGACGGTGGCACGGTCACATTCCTCGATCACGTGGGTGTTGGTCAGGATCAGGCCGTCCTCCGACAGTACCACGCCGGTACCCCAGCTGTATCCGGTCTTGCCGTCCACATAGCCGGTAATGGCGACGATGGAGGGAGAACAGTCCTGATAGAGCTGCTGAAGGCTCAGCTCTGTCTCCGGGGCAGGCACAAGCTCCAGCGTGAAGTCTATGGGGAGCTGGGCGCGGGTGATGTTGATATCCGCCACATCGGTCTGGACCGCTTCATAATAAGTGTCGAAAAACTCCGTCCAGGTTTCGGGCAGATCATCGCTCTCATCAAGAGACGGGGAGATGGCGCCGCTGCCTGAGCTCTGGCTGGCCGGCTCCCGAAAAGCCAGGGAGGTACCCACCAGAAGCGCAAAGGCAAGACACACGATCCCGATCACTCTGACTTTCCGCTTTTTCTTTTTGGCTCCGGGCTGCGGATTCTCCGGCTCACGCTCCAGCGGAGCGTACCAGCTTTCATCGTTATACCAGTCGTTATTGCTCATATCAATCTCCATTCTGCCGCAAAGTCGGCAGCACAAAGAGAAAAGAAAATCCCGGAATGCGGCGGAACAGAGATTTTCGCTATGTGCTGCGGCTGCCGCTTTCGCGGCAAACGGCACGCTGTTTTACAATCGTGTGATTTTTCACGCCATTCTTCTTATCTATTACTCTGCCAGCGGCAGGGTGAACACGAATTCTGTCATGCCGTCCTCGCTTTTTACGGCAATGTCCTCATCGTGGCTGTTGATGATGGATTTTACCAGATACAGACCCAGACCCACGCCGTCCTTATCAAGGCTGCGGGAGCGGTCCGATTTATGGAAACGGTCAAAGATAAAGGGCAGATCCTCCGGCGGTATGGTCTCGCCATAGTCCTTGATGGAGACATAGGCTTTGCCGTTATCTTTATAGAGCCGCACGGTGATGCAGCTTCCGGAGGCGGCAAACTTCACGGCGTTATCCATCAGGTTATAGATGACCCGGGTGATGGCATCTTTATCCGCCCGCACCATGATGTGATTTTCCGGGAACTGGGGATCCACGTCCAGACCCTTCTTTGTGGTCCGGGACTCAAAGGACAGCATGGTCTGCAAAAGCAGCTCCGTCAGGTCAAATTCGGTCCGGCGGGCAGGGTCTTCCGCTCTGGCACGCATCTGCGACACATCCAGCATATCCCGCACAAGTCTTGACAGGCGCCTTGTTTCGTCCCGGATAGAGCGGAGATATTTCTCCTCGTCCTCCTTGGGGATGGTGCCGTCCAGAATACCGTCGGCGAAGCCGGCAATCGTTGTCATGGGTGTGCGCAGCTCGTGGGAGATATTGGCGATAAACTCGCTTCTTCTGGCCTCGGCGCTCTCAAGGGCGTCCGCCATTTTGTTGAAAGATTCGATCAAAGCGCCCATCTCGTCGGTGGGATCCTCCTGCTGCTTTACGCGGACGGAGAAATCGCCCCGGGCAAACTTGCGGGAAGCCGCCGCCATCTCATCCAGAGGCCTTGCCATGCGCTTGGAATATGCAAGGCTTATCAGAAGGGCCGCGGCAAACACGCCTGCCGCCACCAGCGCGGAGATTCCCAGAAAGGTGGAAAAGGCGCCCAGAATATTGTCGATCACATTGGTCACGAAAACATAGCCGATAGGGCTGCCGCTGCTGCTTCCAACAGGGGTAGCCACAACGAAGCGTTCTTTGGCATACATGCCGTCAAGGTTGGTGATCTGATCCATATGTCCGGCGGTGGTGAGCTGGAGCATGGTGCTCTCGGACAGCTGCTTGCCCAAATGCTCGCACAGAGATATGCGGTCAGAGCAGGCGACCACCACGCCGTCGGTGTCGGTGATAAAGATGTGGTTTCCGGTACTGTTGGAGATGGAGCTCAGGTTCATGCCCAGCGCCCAGCTGCTCAGCGTGTCATACTGGGCAATGGCGGAGGCAATGCGCGCCACCTCGCTGGCACTGTCTTCCATGTTGTCCCGGTACTCGTTGATAATGTAGCTCCGCCCGATGCCCACAAAGGCCACCGCGATAATGAGAAAGCAGATGGCGACCATTGTGGCCGTGGCCACGAAGTTACGGAGATAGATGCTCTTCACGGTTTACTCAACGACCTCGAACTTGTAGCCCACGCCCCATACGGTCTTGAGGCACCACTTGTCGGATACCCCCTCCAGCTTTTCACGCAGGCGCTTGATATGGACGTCAACGGTGCGGGAATCGCCGAAATAGTCAAAGCCCCATACTTCGTCAAGGAGCTGGTTTCTGGTGAACACCCGGTTGGGAGAGGAGGCCAGATGGAACAGCAGCTCCATCTCTTTGGGCGGCGTATCGACTTTCTTTCCGTCCACGATCAGTTCATAGGAGTCCAGGTTAATGACCAGTTTATCAAAGCTGAGCTTCTTATCAACCGGAGTATCCGCATCGGTACGGCGCATGACCGCGTGTATGCGGGCCAGCAGTTCCTTTACCTCAAAAGGCTTGGTGACATAGTCGTCAGCGCCCATCTCAAGGCCGTTTACCTTATCATTAGTCTCTCCCTTTGCGGTGAGCATTATTATGGGAGTGGAGGATTTCTTACGAATGTCGCGGCAGACCTGCCAGCCGTCTTTTACCGGCAGCATGATGTCAAGCAGCACCACGTCCGGTGCAAACAGGTCAAAGCTGCTCTCGGCCTTGCCGCCGTCGGAGGCGATCATCACTTCAAAACCGTCCTTGCCCAGATAAAGGCGCAGAAGCTCGGCGATGTTGCTGTCATCCTCTACGATCAGAGCGCGTTTACTCATTTTTCTTTTCCCTCCAATATACAGACTACGTTATATTATACACTGATTATACAACACGGGAAAGGTCAAAGGTTAAAAAAGTGTAAAAAAGTACCGGCCGGCCCGCTTGCACATAAAAAAGTCCGGGCGGGGCCTGCGCCCCGCCCGGGTCTTGCTTCCGTATGTTTCAGAACTCCACTTTCTGAAGCTCAATGAGTGCCACAATATAGATCTTCAGCGCCTCGATGAGCATGTCCTTGCTGGCCGCCTCGTCCACGCCGTGGATAGGGCCGGCAAAATCGGGCTGAGGCCGCTCGGGGTGCTCCGGGCCGAAGGACACCGCGTTGGGGAAGTATCTGGCGTAGGTGCCGCCGCCGATGGTATAGGGCTCTGCGTTCTCGCCGGTAACGGAACGATAGGCGTCGATGCAGACTTTTACCTCGGGCTTGTCGGTGCTCATATAGAAGGGGGCCGCGTCATGATCCACAGTGACCTCCGCCGCGCCGTCGATATTTGCGGCGATGATGGATGCGATCTTCGCGCCGCTCATGGTGGTGGGATAACGGCTGTCCACGGTCTGGAACATGCGCCCGTTCTCCACCCCGATCACGCCGCCGACGACGGTGAGAGGCTTGAACAGTCCGTCGTCCGCCTGAACGCCCAGACTGCTGCCGTCGTAATTCTCATTCAGCTTGGAGACCGCCTTCAGGAACCTTGCCTCCTGACTGCCCGCGATGCCCTGATCGAGGATATAATTGACCAGCACGCCGATGGCGTTTACCGTCCCCTCCGGCAGGGAGGCGTGGCCGCCGATGCCGCTGGCGGTCAGATGCCAGACGCCCTTTTCCGTCTGCCCGGCGATGACCCGCCCGGTATTTTCCAGGGTCTTATCGCTCTTTATCCATGCCTCCGCCTTATCGGGCACCGCATTGGGGGCAAAGCCGCCCCTGATGTCGATGATGTTCTCCATGGGCACATTGGACAGCATCCGTCCGTGGTAAATGCCCTTTTCCCCGTTGCACAGGGGGAAGTTTGCGTCCGGGCTGAAGCAGAACAGCGGTGCCCTGTAATTGGCAAGGTAATAGTCCACATCCTCCATGCCGGTCTCCTCATTGATGCCCAGCAGGGCGCGGACAGGATAGCGCAGAGCCACTCCCCTGTCATGCAGGTACTTGAGGGCGTACAGGCACAGGACACTGGGTCCCTTGTCGTCCATGACGCCGCGGCCGATGAGATAGCCCTCCCGCTCCCGCATGGTGAAGGGGTCGCTGCTCCAGCCGTCGCCGGTGGGCACCACATCCAGATGGGTGATGGTGGCGATATAGTCCTCACCTTCCCCTATCTGAGCATAGCCGATCTTATCCTCGCAGTTGACGGCCTTGAGCCCCAGCTCCTCGGACAGGAGCAATGCCTCCTTCAGCGCCCTTGCCGGGCCCTCGCCAAAGGGTGCGCCGGGCTTTTTCTCGCCCTCCACGCTGTTGATCGCCACCAGCCTTGCGATGTTTTGGAAAAGCGCCTCCCGGTTTTCTTCTATAAATTGATCGATGTCACGGCTCAGTTCTGCGTTCATATTGCCGCTCCTTTCAAGTCATTATAATAATATATTATATAGAAGAATATACACCCAAAGATGGCTTCGGTCAAGGTGAAGTTCCATGCCGGAAAGGAACGATCCGCTTCCCGGTTCTTTGACAGTCTCCAAAAAAGCAGAGCGTCAAACGCTCTGCTTTTGATGGTTCTTTTTCATAAGTTTCCGTATTAATTTCGCTTTGTGCTTTTGGGCTTGAAGTCCGGCTCGGTGCCGTTGAGCAGCCGTTTGATGTTGCCCCGGTGCTGGAAGATGACCATGCACATGGCGACGATTGCCAGAATCAGTCTCGGGGTACTCACATGGAAGAGAAGCGCGCCGACCGTGATCGCCAGTGCCCCGCACACAGAGCCCAGAGAGACCTTTCTGGACAGTACCGCAAACAGACCGAAGCTGCCGAACACCAGAAGTCCCACCCGCCAGTCGATGACCAGACTCAGCAGACCGCCGACGGACACGCCCTTGCCGCCGCGAAAGCCGTGAAACACCGGGAAACAGTGCCCGATGATGCAGGCGACACCGCCGGCCATCAGGCCCATATCGTCCAAAAGTACATAGCCCAGCAGCACAGCCAGCGCCGACTTTACCATGTCTCCGACAAGCGTCAGTACCCCGGCCTTTATGCCGTATACCCGGGCCATATTGGTGGCGCCGGCATTGCCGCTCCCCTGTTTGCGCACATCTCCGCCCATCTTCGTTGACAGGCACACCGACACGCTGATCGAACCCAGCAGATAGCCCACGACAATGACAAGAAGATACTTCAAGATTTCCATTTCAAAGCCCCTATCCGGAAGTTTACCTTTATTAAAAAATTTTAAGAAAATCTTAAGCTGATTATACACGCCTCCCAATTCTTTTTCAACGGCTTCCCGACTTATTTACGATTTCTTCAAAATTTCGTGTATTTTTTGAAAATATTGAGATTTTTCTAACAATATCTTGACTTTCCTGCGGTTTTGCGTAAATATAGTCTGATGTCATTTTGGGAGGTTTCGGGATGATCGTAGCCGCACTTGTAAAGAAAATAATCTCACTGTTTCTGATCCTGCTCGTGGGGGCACTGCTGGTCAGGCTCAAGATACTCAAGCCAGGCGACAGCAAAACCCTGTCTCTGCTGACCTTGTATCTGATAACCCCATGCATGATCCTTACGTCCTTTCAGGTCACGTTCTCGCCGGACATACGGGCGGGACTGCTGCTGGCTTTGGGTGCCTCCTTTGTGATACAGGTCTTGACCATATTGCTGACGCACCTGCTGAAAAAGCCCCTGCGGCTGGACCCGGTGGAGATGGACTCCGTGGCCTATCCGAACTCGGCAAACCTGGTCATCCCCCTTGTCAGCGCCATGCTGGGGCCGGAGTGGATCATCTATTCAAGCCCCTTTACTGCCGTGCAGCTTTTCCTCATCTGGAGCCATGGCAAGGCGGTCCTCTGCGGTGACCGGGGGCTGGATTTGAAAAAGGTTCTGACCAATATCAACCTGATCGCGGTATTCCTGGGCATTATCATCCTGCTGACGGGCTTTTCCTTCCCTTCTCCCGTGCAGGACGCCATCAGCTCCGTGGGCTCCATGGTTGGCCCGGTTTCCATGCTTGTGACGGGTATCATTATCGGCGGGATGGACATGAAAAAGCTGTTTTCTTATAAAAGGGTGTGGCTGGTTGCCTTACTGCGCCTGATCATTCTGCCGCTGCCGGCGCTCATGCTGCTGAAGTTTACCGGCATAACCTCCCTTGCGGAGAGCGGCGAGACCATTCTGCTGGTCACCCTGCTTGCCAGCGCCTCTCCCACCGCCGGCATGATCACCCAGATGAGCCAGGTCTACGGCAAGGACGCGGACTACGCCAGCGCCATCAATGTGATTACCACGCTGCTGTGCATTGTCTCCCTGCCCATCATGGTGGCACTGTATCAGCTCTGAACACCGGTTGCCGTCGGGAGAGATTCGTGCTATATTGTAGATAACAAATCATTCGGGGGCAGACAGGTATGAACGAAAACGTGAAAAAATTCTTTGAGCGGTACAATTTCGACCCGGAACTTCAAAAACGGGTAAAGGATGCGGAGGCGGTCTATCCCGGCAGTCTGGAGCTGCGGGAGCCGCTGGTGGAGGCGGTGCTGCTGCCGGTGGCCCGGGAACTGGGCCTTGACTTCACGGTCAGGGAGCTTTGGGAATACGAGACGCTGCATTTTGCAAGGCTCCATCAGGATGTGGAGCTGAGCGAGGAGGAGCTGGCCGCCCCCGTGGATGAGACGGAATACTGGCTCATCAACCGGGGCTGGGCCAATGACGAAGCCAGGTTCTGCTCCCCGGCAGAACCCAAATCCGATCTGATCCGCATAGAAAAAAAGCGCGGCTGATGCCGCGCATTCAAGGGGCTGTCTCATGGTGCGAATCGGAAGGAATGAGCGCCGACTTTTGCAAAAAAGTCGGAGCGAACGATATACAGTCCGCTCCGAAGTGGTGCCGGTGGCGGGACTCGAACCCGCACACCATCGCTGGTAATGGATTTTGAGTCCACCTCGTCTACCAATTCCAACACACCGGCATACTGAAGAACAGTATATAACATAATGGTCGAAATTTCAAGTATTATTTCTTCCGCGTCAGTTCACGCGGCCTCATTCTCCGGCTCCAGCGGGAGGAACATCAGGTCCATATCGGTCTCGCCGGTGATACCGGGCACCTGCTCGGTGAAGCTGTACTGCCACATGTCGATGGCATAGTAGAAATTGGGGAAAGGGCTTTCGGGCAGGGCAAACCAGAACCGGTAATCCGTCATTCTGGACAGGTCGAAGCCGTAGTAGCCCATATGCCGGTTAAAGTAGATGCAGGGCTCGTACCCGGCGTTTTTGACCGTGTCGCAGAAAGCGACGGCGCAGTCGCTGAGAATGTTGAAGTCCAGATTGTCCGTGCGGGCGGCGGTTTCACCGTTGATCTTTTCCCAGTCAAACACCACCGGCAGGGTGATGTTATAACCTTCTATGCGCTCCAGAACGAAATTGGCCTCTTCCATGGCCTCCTGCACGTTGATGGCCTGAGAGAACAGATACACGCCCACCTGAAGCCCGTTTGCCAGCGCTCCCTCCACATTGGCCTTGTAATAGGCATCCTCAAAAAGTCCGCCCTCGGTATAACCCCGGTAGCCCAGCCGGATATAGGCGTAATCCACGCCGGAGGCCGCCACCTGAGCCCAGTCGATCTCGTACTGGTGTTCGGATACGTCCACGCCCCGCAGCACGGTGTAGTCGCTGCCGTTATAGGTGGGCTGCCCGTTTTCTGCGGTAAAGTCGTTTTCCGTCAGCGTGTTGGTGTCCACACCGGGCAGCGGCGTCATCCATATCCAGTCAAAGCCGTCGTATATGTATACCTGCCCCTCGTGGGGATCCACCGGCTTCGGGCGCAGGGCCAGTGCCACGATGACCACAGCCAGCGCAAGAATAAGCACGGCGCCTAAGATGAGTATCAATCTGTATTTTACGGCAGTTTTCATTTGTATCTCCTGTGATTTGACTTTTTACGGTATCCATAGTAGCATATCTGCCGTTGTAATGCAAATCAGGGAGTACAGAATTAATAATCCTTAAGAAAAGAATAATTTTTTGGAAAAATTCCTGTTGACAAAATGAAAGCGGTTTGCTATTATAGTCAAGCCGGTTCCGTGCTGGTGTAGCTCAGTTGGTAGAGCAGCTGATTTGTAATCAGCAGGTCGGGGGTTCGAGTCCGTCCACCAGCTCCACCCGCGAAAATCCGACAGAAGTGAATATGGGGGAATTCCCGAGTGGCCAAAGGGGACAGACTGTAAATCTGCTGGCACTGCCTTCGGTGGTTCGAATCCACCTTCCCCCACCATAAAAGCACGGTTTCTTTGA
>CAZESU010000017.1:0-26444 GCA_964515275.1 uncultured Oscillospiraceae bacterium | reverse complement strand
GGGATTCAAAAATCCCCCTGAATAAGGCAAGATTGAACGTGAAGAGGGGACTCCCATCCCCTCTTCACAAATCTCCCCATGCAAGAATATTCATTGCCGATAACTTTGTCTACGGTCTGAAACAGAACCCCTGCGGGGTTCTGTTTTTATGCCTCATTCATAAAATCATATGCTTTCGTATAATGATAAGCAGGCAGCCGACTCCTGTATAGAGCCTTGGGGCAGCCTGTTATACTGATATCTGATAAAAAGGTCGATCAAGATTTTCGAGAGTTCTATCAGGTATCAGTATTATTTTCCGAAAAATTTTTTACGGAAAGCTATGGCCGTAGGGCTGGCGGCAATGCCGCCTCTGCCGGTCTCCCGGAGAGAGGGGGGCATGGCCTCGCCCACGGCACGCATGGCATCGATCACCTCATCTGCCGGGATATGAGAACCGATCCCCGCAAGGGCCAGCTCCGCCGCGGACAGGGCGTTCATCGCCCCGGCAACATTTCGCTTCACGCAGGGCACCTCCACAAGGCCTGCCACCGGGTCGCATACAAGGCCCATCATGTTCTTCAGGGCAATGGCCACGGCGCTTGCCATCTGCTCATTATCTCCGCCGTGGAGATACACCAGCGCGGCGGCAGCCATGGCGGCGGCGGAGCCGATTTCCGCCTGACAGCCCGCTTCCGCCCCGGAGATGGAGGCTCTCTGGGCGATGACGGCTCCAAAGCCCGCCGAAACATACAGGGCGCGAATCAGATCATCATCCTGGCAGCCGTATTTCCTCTCATAGGGCAGCAGCACCGCCGGCAGTACGCCGCAGGCGCCTGCCGTAGGGGCGGCCACGATACGATGCATGCAGGCGTTGCATTCGCCCATGCGCAGTGCGCCGGACAGCACCTGCCCGATAAACTCGCCGCAGATGGATCTGCCGCTCTCATATTGCCGGCGCATTTTTTCTGCGGTTCCGCCGCTTAAACCGCTTTGGGAAAGCTGTTCCGGGTCATAGGAGGCGTCGGCCTGACGCATGGCCTGAAGCCTTTTGGCCATCATGCCCCAGGAGGTCTCCGGGCTTATACCGCTCTCCTCAGCAGAGGAGTCCAGAATCAGCTTCCAAAGGGGGACAGACTGATTTTTTGCCGCATTCAGCATCTGCTCCACAGAATAAAAGACCATTTCCCGTCCCTCCCCTCAGTTGATGCAGACGGCCCGCAGAATTCCCGGCAGGCCTGCAATGTATTTTACCACGTCCTCTTTTATGGGGGCATCGCACTCGATGACCATGACGGCACTGCCGCCCCGGGAGTCCCGGTTCACCTGAAAAGTGCCGATGTTGATACCGTGCTGAGCCAGCACCCGGGACACATCTGCAACACTGCCCGGATGATCCTCGTTTTTGACGATGAGGGTGGGCTGCTCCGCGGAAAAACACAGCTCCAGATCGCCCAGGCGGCGTATCTGTATGCGTCCGCCGCCGATGGAGGCCGCCGTTATTTCAAGACTGCCGCCGCTTACCCCGGTCAGTTTCAAAAGGACACTGTTGGGGTGGGCAGCGCGGAGATCGGCGGTTTTGAAGCAAAAGTCCAGTCCTGCCTCCTTGGCATAGCGGAAGCTGTCGGGTATGCGCTCGTCGTCCGGCTCCATGCCCAGAAGTCCGGCAATCAGGGCCTTGTCGGTGCCGTGTCCCAGACCGGTATCTGCAAATGAGCCGTGCAGATACAGCACCGCCTTTTTCGGCATCTCACCCAGCAGCTTGCGGGAAACAAGCCCGATGCGTACAGCCCCTGCCGTGTGGGAGCTGGAGGGGCCCACCATGATGGGGCCTATCAGATCGAAGATGTCCATAGATACCTTTCCTCCCCTGGGAAGTTGAGTATATTATAACCGCCCCACCCGGCTTTGACAAGTCATACCGTCATCAGCACTGCATCTGCCGCAGCATCTCCTTCCTCAGCCTGTCTATGATGCGCTTTTCCAGCCGGCTTATGTAGCTTTGGGAAATGCCCATCATGTCCGCTACCTCTTTCTGCGTGTACTCCTTTCCCCCGGGCAGGCCGAAGCGCATCCTGATGATGCTGCGCTCCCGATCCGACAGGCAGGAGATGGCCTCCATCAGCATCTGCCTGTCGGCGTCATCCTCCAGCGGGCGGTACACCTCGTCGTCATCGGTGCCCAGAATGTCCGAGAGCAGCAGTTCGTTGCCGTCCCAGTCGGTATTCAGGGGCTCGTCAAAGCTGACCTCCGTGCGCTGGGAACTGATCTTCCTGAGATACATCAATATCTCATTTTCAATGCAGCGGGAGGCGTAGGTGGCAAGCTTAATGTTCTTGCCCGCTTTGAAGGTGTTTACCGCCTTGATCAGCCCTATGGTGCCGATAGAGATCAGGTCTTCAATGTTGATGCCGGTGTTTTCAAAGCGTTTGGAGATGTACACCACAAGGCGCAGGTTGTGCTCAATCAAAAGCTGCCGCGCCCGCTCATCTCCTGTCTCCAGAGCCTTTATCGCCTGTTCCTCGGCGTCTCTTTCCAGCGGCGGCGGCAGGGTGTCGCTGCCGCCGATATAAAAAACCGATGGAGGTTCTATGCCTAAAATACTCAGGATCCTGTCCTTGATAAAAATGATTTGCGGTTTACATAACATGCATTTTTCCTTTCCCACTAAAGAATAGCTTCAAAGCCGTCTCCCTCGGCGGAGGGGGAGACGGCTACAAGCAGCTCCCTTTCCTCTTTCCCGTCGATGACCAGTTGTTCGGGACGAAAAACCGGCAGCATACCGCATACACCCACTGCGGCATAGGGGATCAGACGGAACCTGCCTGCAAACTCCGGAAGCCGGGAGACCTGCTCCAGGGCGGTGACCGGGTCGGCGGAGGCAAAAAGCTCCGCCGCGCTTCCCAGTACGGGGCGCAGGGCGTGCAGCCCTGCCACCATCACCGCTTTGCCGCTGACCGGGTCGGAAAGACCGTTTCCCGTGTCCAGCAGCGCAATGAAGCGGCTCTCTCTGCCTTGAAATACAAGGCTCACCTGTACCCGGCGCTGATCCATGAGCTTTGCCCTGCGGCGAAACAGAAGGCTTATTCCGCCGTAGCACAGAGCAAAGGACAGCACCAGCGCACGCATGGAGACAGGCAGGTACACTCCGTATGAGAAAGATTCTCCTCCCGCCATGGATATTGCCCACACCGCCCCGCCGAAGGCGGCGGATACCGACAAAAAAACCGCGCAGCAGCGCAGAAATTTTGACTCCCCGCCGTAAGCGGCAAGCCCCATCAAAAGCGCCGCAGCCAGTTTACATGCCGGTGAGGACAAAAAGTCCAGACCCGGCAGGAACACTGCCACGGAATAGCAGGCCCCGATCAGCGCCGCAAAAAAATAGCGCAGCCGCTTGAGACAAAGCCCACACACTCTGGCGGAGACAAGGCAGAGAAGATAGTCGATACAGAGGTTCAGAAAGAAGAGACTGTCTACATAGATTACTTGCATGGGAAGATTATACTCCTGCGACGATGCATATTTTGTCATTTGGGAATTGTCAAAAAGAACAGGCTGTGGTAAAATCTATTAGAATAAGCTGTTCTGTTTAAAAGCATATGGGTATACTTGATATTTAAGGAGTAATGAGAATGGAAAAGCCCGTTTATAAGCGCATTGTCATCAAAATCAGCGGCGAAGCTCTCGCCGGTGAGAAGAAGACCGGCTTTGACTTTGACTTTGTATCCAGGGTCTGCCATACCGTTAAACGCTGCGCCGAAATGGGCGTGGAGACCTCTATCGTCATCGGCGCCGGCAACTTCTGGCGTGGTGTGAAGGACGGCGCAGGCAAGGTGGAGCGGGTCAGTGCAGACCGTATGGGCATGCTGGGCACCGCCATGAACTGCCTTGCCGTGGCTGATGTATTCAAGCAGATCGGGGTCGATGCGAGAGTGCAGACCGCAGTGGACATTCAGGGCGTGGGCGAGCGTTACAGCACCGCCAAAAGTATAGAATATATGGAAAACGGCAGCATCGTTCTCTTTGCCTGCGGCACGGGCCAGCCATTCTTCTCCACCGATACGGCGGCAGTCCTCCGCGCAGCGGAGATTCATGCGGATGCCATATTGCTTGCCAAGAATATCGACGGCGTATACAGCGACGATCCCCGTAAAAATCCCGACGCGGTAAAGTATGACCGCATCAGCTACGATGAGGTGCTGGCGAAGCATCTGGCTGTGATGGACACCACGGCCACCAGCCTCGCCATGGACAACAACATCCCCGTTATCGTTTTCGGACTGGCGGAGCCGGAGAATATTCTCAGGGTCCTCGGCGGCGAAAAGATCGGCACCACAGTGGAGTAAAACATATTCAGATAAAAACTATTAACCGGAGGTAAGATCATGTCTGACTACAAAGAATTTGAGAACAAAATGAAAAAGACCTGCGAAGCGCTGTCCACGCAGCTGGCCACTATCCGCGCAGGCCGCGCCAACGCTGCTGTTCTGGACCAGATTCAGGTGGACTACTACGGCGTGCCCACTCCCATCCAGCAGGTGGCTTCCGTGGCAACACCTGACCCCCGCTCTCTGGTCATCCAGCCCTGGGACGCTTCCGTGCTCAAGGGCATCGAAAAGGCTATCCTCGCCTCCGATCTGGGCATCAACCCCCAGAATGACGGGCGCATGATCCGCCTGGTGTTCCCCCCACTCACCGAGGAGAGACGTAAGGAGCTGGCAAAGCAGACCAGGAAATACGGCGAGGAGGCCAAGGTCGCCATCCGCAATATCCGCCGCGACGCCATCGAGAAGTTCAAGAAGCAGCAGAAATCCTCTGCGATCACGGAGGACGACTACAAGGATGCCGAGAAGGATATCCAGAAGCTGACCGATGACTTCATCAAAGAGATCGACAAGATCACCGAAAAGAAAGAAAAAGAGCTCACAGAGATATAATGTCAGAGAACAGAAATATCAACAGGGCGGGGGAGCCGGAGCAGTTCGGCGTTCCCCGCCATATTGCCATCATACTGGATGGCAACGGCCGCTGGGCCAAAAAGAGGGGCCTGCCCAGAACTGCGGGACATGCCGCCGGTTCCGAAAATTTCAGAAGGATCGCCACCTACTGCAAGAATATCGGCGTGGAGTATCTGACGGTCTACGCTTTCTCTACGGAGAACTGGAAGCGCCCGGGGGATGAGGTAAAGACCATCATGGGGCTTCTGGAGAAGTATCTCCACGAGGCCATCAGTACCATGGAACGGGACCATATTCGGATGAAGATATTCGGCGATGTGTCCGCCCTGTCCCTGGAACTGCAAAGGCTGGTGGCAAGGACGGATGAGATCTCCACCCATTATGAGGGCTTTCAGGCCAATATCTGCCTGAACTACGGCGGCAGGGACGAGATTGTCAATGCCGCAAAGCGCTATGCCCGGGACTATGCCGAAGGTAAGGTTAAGGCCGAACTCAGCGAGGAGCAGTTCGGCAATTACCTGTACTCTGCGGGTATCTGCGATCCGGACCTGCTGATCCGTCCGGGCGGGGAGCTGCGTATCTCCAATTTTCTGCTGTGGCAGTGCGCCTATTCGGAGTTTTATTTTACCGATGTGCTGTGGCCTGACTTTACAAGCGCGGAGCTTGACAAGGCCATCGATGCGTACCGGAATCGCGACAGGCGCTTCGGAAATGTGAAATAAACAGATAAATAAAGAGGAATACAACATGGTAAAATCCATTTCCATTCTGGGCTGCACCGGCTCCATCGGCAGACAGACCATTGCCGTGGCGGAGCATATCGGTATGCCCGTGGCGGCGCTGACCGCCAACAGAAAGATTGATCTGCTGGAAGAGCAGGCCAGACGGCTGCATCCCCAATTTGTGGCGGTGTATGATGAGCAGGCCGCAAAGCAGTTCAAAATTGCCGTGGCGGATACGGATATCCGGGTCGGCTCCGGCATGGAGGGCCTTATGGAGGCCGCCACACTGCCGGAAATCGACTGCGTGGTGACGGCGGTTTCCGGCTCTGTGGGGTTGAAGCCCACCCTCGCCGCCATTGATGAGAAAAAGCGCATTGCCCTTGCCAACAAGGAGACTCTTGTCTGCGCGGGGGAACTCGTCATGGCTCGGGCCGGGGAGAAGGGCGCGGAGATCGTGCCGGTGGACTCGGAACATTCCGCCATCTTTCAGTGTCTGATGGGCAGGGGCAAAGGCGAGCTTCGGAAAATCCTGCTGACCGGCTCCGGCGGCCCCTTCCGGGGAAAGTCCAGAGAGGAGCTGGAAGATGTGACCCCCGAGCAGGCCGTAAAGCACCCAAACTGGAGCATGGGCGCAAAAATCTCCGTGGACAGTGCCACCATGATGAACAAGGGCCTGGAATTTATCGAGGCCATGCATCTTTTCGGCGTGACACCGGATGATATTGAAGTGGTAATCCACCCCCAGAGCGTCATACACTCTATGGTAGAGCTTGTTGACGGCACCGTGATCGCTCAACTGGGCGTGCCCGATATGGGGCTGCCCATTCAGCTTGCGCTGACCTATCCGGAGCGGAAGGCATCCCTGTTTGAGAGACTGGACTTCACAAAATGCAAAGACCTGAGCTTTGAAGCGCCGGATTTTGAGAAAACGCCCTGCCTGAAGCTGGCAATGGATGCCGCCCGCACCGGCGGCACCGCCCCCTGCGTTATGAGTGCCGCGAACGAGGTGGCTGTGGGCATGTTTTTGCGCCATCAGCTTGGTTATAATCGTATATATGATGCCGCCGCCGGGGCAATTGAGGCAGTGGGCGTTGTGCAGAACTTCGACCTTGATACTATTCTGGAGGCGGATGCCGCCGCCAGAGCCTATGTTTTGGAGCAATACAGTAAATGACCGTTTTATACATTCTTATCGCAATTCTGCTTTTCGGCGTGCTGATCGCCGTCCATGAGCTGGGCCACTTTACCGCCGCCAAAGCCTGCGGCGTCAGAGTGGAGGAGTTTGCCATCGGCATGGGCCCAGCCATTTTCAAAAGGAAAAAAGGCGAGACGGAATATTCCCTTCGCTGCATACCCTTCGGGGGCTTCTGCGCCATGGCGGGGGAAGATGAGGAGTCTTCGGATCCCAGAGCCTTTATCAACCAGGCCCCCTGGAAGAGGGTCATCATCCTTGCAGCGGGCTCCTTCATGAACTTCGTTCTGGGACTTGTGATCGTCCTGATCCTGTATGCCAATGCCGCTGCGTTCTATGCCCCGGTGCTGACGGACTTTATGGAGGGCTGCCCCTATGAAAGCGAAGAGGGCCTGCAGGTGGGCGACAGATTTTACAGCATTGACGGGCAGAGGATATATCAGTATTATAATGTATCGGAATTCCTCTCAAAGGGCGACGGGACCTATGACATTGTGGTGATACGGGACGGAAAAAAGGTGAAGCTGGAGGACTTTGCACTGGTCCCCCTGCAATATGAGGGTCAAGAAAGCAAGATGTACGGCTTCTACTTCGGCTATGACGAGGCCACCTTCGGCGTGAAAGTCCAAAATGCCTGGAACACCTGCATGGAGTTCGGGCGTATGGTCTGGATGAGCTTGAGGGAGCTTGTCAGCGGCAATGTGGGCGTACAGGATCTGTCCGGCCCCGTCGGCATTGTTGACATGATGGCGGAGACCGGCGAGCAGGCCGAGTCCACTGCCGACGCTCTGTACAGCATCTTCTATTTTGGGGCCTTTATCGCCGTAAACCTTGCGGTGATGAATATGCTGCCCATCCCCGCGCTGGACGGCGGCAGGGTGTTTCTGCTGCTGGTCACATGGGTGATAGAGACCGTGACAAAGAGAAAACTGAACCCCAAGTACGAGGGCTATATCCACGCTGCCGGCATGGTGCTGCTGCTGGGACTGATGGCCTTTGTTATGCTCAATGATATCGTCAGGATCGTGACCGGATAATGGAAAGAAAGATAACAAAAAAGATAAAGGTAGGCGGGCTGGAGATCGGCGGCGGTGCCCCGATAAGCGTCCAGTCCATGTGCAATACAAAGACCTGGGATGTGGAGGCCACCGTTTCCCAGATCAGGCGCTTTCGCGCCGCAGGCTGCCAGATCGTGCGCCTTGCGGTGCCGGATGTGCCCTCGGCGGAGGCCATATCCGCCATTAAGGAGCAGGTGGATCTGCCCATCGTTGCCGATATCCATTTTGATTACCGGCTTGCCCTGATCTGCGCCGAGCGGGGTGTTGACAAAATACGCATCAACCCGGGCAATATCGGCGGCGAAGAGAACGTAAAGGCCGTGGCGGACATGTGCAAGGCGAAGAACATCCCCATCCGCATCGGCGTGAATGCCGGCAGCCTGGAGCACCGGCTTCTGGAGAAATACGGGCACCCCTGCCCGGAGGCCATGGTGGAGAGCGCCAGAGGACATGTTGAGCTTTTAAACAAGTTCGGCTTTGACGATATCTGCCTGTCCATGAAGGCCTCCTCCGTGCCGCTGACCATCGCAAGCTACCGCATGGCTTCAGAGTGCTTTGCTTATCCGCTTCATCTGGGCGTCACCGAGACTGGCACCGCCTGGAACGGCACCATACAGTCCGCGGTGGGCATCGGTACCCTGCTCAGCGAGGGCATCGGAGACACTATCCGGGTGTCCCTGACGGCAGACCCGGTGGAAGAGGTCAAAACCGGCGTTGCCATCCTGAAGGCTGCGGGGCTCCGAAAGGGCGGCGTGAAGTTCGTCTCCTGCCCCACCTGCGGCAGAACGGAGATTGACCTGATCAGCCTTGCCACTCAGGTGGAAAAGCTGGTCTCCGGCATGGACAGAGATATCACCGTTGCGGTGATGGGCTGCGTGGTCAATGGCCCCGGCGAGGCCAGGGAGGCGGACTACGGCATCGCCGGCGGAAAGGACAAGGGCCTTTTATTCAAAAAGGGACAGGTGGTAGGCACTTATCCCTATGAGCGTCTCTGCGGCGCACTGATTGATTTGATAGAAAACGACGAGGAAAAAAGATGAGCGAGCATACCCCATTTCTCACCATATTCCCCGGCTGTGAGGACCTGAAGGCATACTGCGGCGGGCTGGACAAGGCATATGTGACCGATGTGCAGATCGACAGAAACGAGCTGACCATGACCGTCTGTGCCTGGTTTCCCGCCATGCCCTCCCCGGTGGAGATCAGTTCCCTCAGCGAACGGCTGAAGGCGGACTACGCCCTGAACGGGGCGGGACTTGTGCCGGAGTACCCCAGACCCAAAACGGCCACGGGCCCCGCAGTTGTATCGAACGCGGGAACAAGCGGCGGCGCACCCAGGGGGGATGTCCTCATGGGCAGAGCCATCAAGCAGCGCCCGGTACCCATGAACATACTGACCCTCGAATCCGGTAAAGTGACCGTAGAGGGCGATGTGGTGGCGGTCACCAGCCGCACCGTCAAAAAAGGCGGCGCGGTGCTGTGCTTTGACATCACGGACCGGACAAACTCCGTCCGGGTTTCCCACTTCCTCCGCTCAGATGACGACCAGTCCATCATCAACAACATTTCCGAGGGCGACCACCTTGTGATACAGGGTGAGATCATATACAGCAAGTATGACGAGGATATGGTTCTGGACCCCAAAAATATCATGAAAGGCAAGCGGATCATACGCCCGGACAATGCCCCGGAAAAGCGCGTGGAGCTGCACATGCACACCCGCTTCTCCGCACTGGACGCGCTGACAGACCCCGCTGCCATCGTAAAGCGGGCGGCGTATTGGGGCATGCCCGCCATCGCCGTCACCGACCACGGCGTGGCCCAGGCCTTCCCGGATATGTGGAAGGCGGGCAAAAAGCACGGCGTCAAGATCATCTACGGCCTGGAGGCCTACTATGTAAATGACATGGACGGCAACAGTGCTGTCATGGGCAAGAGCAAGCTGCCGCTGGACACGGAATTCGTGGCCTTCGACATTGAGACCACCGGCCTGAACGCCATGAATGACCGCATGACGGAGATCGGCGCGGTGATTTTCTCCGGCTCCGAGATCAAGGAGGTGTTCAACACCTTCGTTGATCCTCAGATGCATATCCCCACCGAGGTGACGGAGCTGACCGGCATCCGGGACAGCGACGTGGCCGGCGCACCCCTTGAGGACGAGGCCATGCGCATGTTTATAGCGTTCGCCGGTGACCGACCCATCATCGCCCATAATGCTCATTTTGACGTGGGCTTCATGTCCGCCGCCTCCCGCAGGCACGGGATCAAATTCTCCCCGGTGTTTCTGGATACGCTGACCCTGTCTCAGGCATTGCTGCCGGAGCTGAAGCGTTTCAAGCTGGACACGGTTTCCAACCATCTGGGCCTGCCCAAGTTCAATCATCACCGTGCCTCGGACGATGCAATGGTGGTAGCCCGCATGATGGGCAAGTTCCTGCCCATGCTGAGCGCTCAGGGTGCCCGCACCGTGGACGATATCGAGACCGTCTACCACTCCCTGCGCCGCACGGACGTAGCAAAGACCTATCATATGGTGCTGCTGGCAAAGAACCGAACGGGACTGAAGAACATGTACGAGATGATTTCCCAGTCCTATCTGAAATATTTCCACCGCAGTCCCACCATCCCCAAGAGTCTGCTCATCCAGCACCGGGAGGGCCTTCTGATAGGCACCGCCTGCGGCATGGGCGAGCTTTACGGCGCGGTGATGAACGGCGCTGAGGAAAAGACGCTGGAAAAGATCGCGGATTTTTACGACTATCTGGAGATACAGCCCATCTGCAACAACGGCTTCCTTGTGGAAAACGGCAGGGTCAAGGATGTGACGGTGCTTCAGGACTATAACCGCACCATTCTGAACCTGGGAAAGAAGCTGGGTAAGCCCGTCATTGCTGCCAGCGACGTGCACTTTCTCGACGCGGAGGACGAGCAGTACCGAAAAATCCTGCAGGCGGCGAAGAAATTCTCCGATGCGGACAGGGACTGCCCCATCTTCTTCCGCAATACCGAGGAGATGCTGGCGGAGTTTATGTATCTGGGGGAGGAGACGGCAAAAGAGGTTGTCATCACCAATACCCGGGCCATCGCCGACCAGGTGGAGGAGATCGAGCTTCTGCCGAAAGACCTGTTTCCGCCCAAGATCGAGCACTCGGCGGAGGATCTGAAGGAGCTGGTCTACGGCAAAATGCACCGTATTTACGGTGAAAATCCCCCGGATATCGTGAAAGACCGGGTGGATGTGGAGCTGAACACCATCCTTGCCCACAACTACGACGTGATTTACATGAGCGCCCAGAAGCTGGTGCAGAACTCTCTGGAGAACGGCTATCTGGTGGGCAGCCGGGGAAGCGTGGGCTCCTCTATCGTGGCCTACATGTCCGGTATCACGGAGGTCAACTCTCTGCCGCCCCATTATGTGTGCCCCAAGTGCTGCCACAGCGAGTTTATCACCGACGGCAGCTACGGCTGCGGCGCGGACATGCCGCCGAAAAACTGCCCGGAATGCGGTACGCTTATGAATCAGGACGGCTTTGACATCCCCTTTGAGACCTTCCTGGGCTTCCCGGGAAATGAAAAAACCCCTGACATCGATCTGAACTTCTCCGGTGAGTATCAGGCCAAGGCCCATAAATATACCGAGACGCTGTTCGGCCCGGATCATGTGTTCCGCGCCGGCACCATCGGCACGCTGGCGGAGAAAACCGCCTTCGGCTATGTGAAAAAGTATCTGGAGGAGCGGGGTATCAAAGCCACCAAGGCAGAGGAGAACCGGCTCACTCTGGGTCTTGTGGGTATCAAGCGTACCACGGGTCAGCACCCCGGCGGTCTGGTGGTTATCCCGCAGGATATGGATGTTACGGACTTCTGCCCGGTGCAGCACCCGGCGGATGACCCCAACAGCGATATCATCACCACCCATTTTGAATACCACTGCATGGAGGCAAACCTCCTGAAGCTGGACGAGCTGGGCCATGATGACCCGACGATGATCCGCATGATGGAGGACGCTACGGGAGCAGATGCCAAGAAGATTCTGCTCTCGGATCCGGACACCATGTCCATCTTCACAAGTCCTGCCGTACTGGGTCTGCCGGAGGATGACCCCATCATCGGCAAGACTGGCACCATTGGCATCCCCGAATTCGGCACCGGCTTTACCCGCCAGATGCTGGTGGAGACCCAGCCCAAACAGTTCGACACACTGGTGCGTCTGTCCGGCTTTTCCCATGGTACCGACGTGTGGGCGGGCAATATCCGGGACCTGATTGTAAACGGCATCGCCACCGTTAATGAGACCGTGGGCTGCCGCGACGATATCATGCTCTACCTGATTGCAAAGGGCATGGAGCCCTCTCTGGCTTTCAAAACCATGGAGGCAGTGCGTAAGGGCAAGGTGAAAAAGAGCGGTGAATTCCCCGGCGACGCGGAAAAGCAGATGCACGATCTGGGCGTGCCGGAATGGTACATAGAGTCCTGCCGCAAGATTGCCTACCTTTTCCCCAAGGCCCACGCAGTGGCCTATGTGATGATGGCCTTCCGCATTGCCTGGTTCAAGGTGCATGAGCCTCTGGCCTTTTACAGCGCCTACTTCTACCGCCGCAGCCAGAAGGGCGGCTTTGACGCGGCGCTGATGACCGGCGGCGGCACGGACGCGGTGCGCCGGAAGATCAACGAGATGCGCCGCAAGAGCGACCTGACTGCCAACGAAGAGGATCTGCTTGTGACCATGGAGGCTGTGTATGAGTTCAATATGCGCGGCTTTGCGTTTGCGCCCATTGACCTGTACCAGTCCGACGCCACAAAGTTTATCATCGTGGACGATAAGCACCTGCGCCCGCCCTTTGTGTCTATCTCCGGCCTTGGCGAGACAGCGGCAATGGACCTTGCCCGCTGCAAGGAGACGGGGGAGAAGTTCATCTCCATGGAGGAGCTGGGCAGAGCCTGCCCCAAGGTCAGCCAGACCCATCTGGAGCAGCTGAAGGCTCTGGGCGCTTTGGGCGACATGCCGGAGAGCAGCCAGATCAATCTGTTCGATATGTGACATTCCCTGCCGATAATAAAAACAGCCCCCGATCCGTTGGGTCGGGGGCTGTATTACGGTTTAATAACCAAAATCGCTGAAGTATTGTGACCGTTCGGCGGAGGTGAGATTGCTGTGGTTGATAAAGGAATCCGCAATGAGCTGTGCACGTCCGCCCTTGCGCGTTACATAGTCACGCAGGGACTGCACCATCTCAGCACCGGTCTCCCAATGCTCCACCGTGTCGCCTCCGCCGCCCAGCGCCCAGCGCGTTCTGTCGCGGGGGATCTCCGGCCTCAGCTCATCGGCAAGAGAATCAATCAGGGCCACAACGTTTTCATCGGACATAGGCCCGGTCAGCGCCGCAGAGAGCTGCTCCGCCATACGAAGCTGGTACTGCTTGTTGGTCAAAAGTTTCTTTGCCAGTTCGTTGTAGTTATAGCTGGCACCGTTATATCCGTTCAGGGGAAG
This sequence comes from uncultured Oscillospiraceae bacterium, assembly GCA_964515275.1. Taxonomy (GTDB): domain Bacteria; phylum Bacillota; class Clostridia; order Oscillospirales; family Oscillospiraceae; genus Limivicinus. Next base: position 13,041 of record CAZESU010000017.1, on the reverse strand, counting down.
ATCGAACATGTCGTAGACAAAGAAGCCAAGGTCAAGATCCACCAACGCGTAGGTCAACACTTCGTCCTCGGTAGAGTAGTAAAAGCGCATATTGGGCGGATTGTTGTCATAGTTGCCGCAATAGGCCTGAATGATGGTCCAGCCGATAATGCTGTCTATATTCAGGTGCTCTGCCACATAATTATAATTGTCGTCATTGGACAGATCGTGGCTCAGGGCAAACCTGCATATCTCCGCAATGCTGCTGTCAGGATCCCAGGACTCCTTCCACTGGGTGACGGTGCTCTCATCATAGCCGTAGTGGTTGGCGTAATGGGTGCTGGAGTGGGCCTCACGGATATTGTAAATGCCCCAGTACTCGCCGTTTATGTAGAGAACGGAGTATTTGTAATCCTGAGCGGGGAGCTCGGGGAAGCACTGGATAGCAAGCTGATGCATCACATTGTCACGCATCAAGGTAGAGTAGGTACTCTCCTGAGCCGCCCGGAGCAGAATGGAGGAAAACTCCGTCACGCCGTTTTCAAACAGGTCGTAATTCAGCTCCCCGTCGTAACGGGAGCGGAAGCACAGCTTGAAGGATTTTTTATCCTGTGCCAGTCGGGAAGTGGCGCCGTGGAGTTTGATGCCGCAGTCGATGGTGAAGCCCTCGCCGCCGTCATAGAGCATGGCAGCTCCCGCAATCTCCACATCCAATGAAGGATTGGTGTAGATGCCGGCGCCTCCGAAGAGCGCATCGGGGTCAGCAACCACGCTGACTACCGGGAGGCTGTGATTTTCGTTGATAATGTAGCTCAGATTCAGAACATCGCTGGCAAGCTGCCCCTCCTTCACGTTGATGGCCCGGATGACCGTGGTGGAGGTAAGGGTGAGAGGTTCGGTATAGACCTGAGAACTGGTGGTGGGCACGGTGCCGTTTAAGGTGTAGTATATGGTGCCCGTGCCGGACAGGGTGACCGTCACACTCTCCACATTGTTATACACGCCGTCGTTTCCCAGCAGTACCGGTTTTTCGGACAGAACCCTTGCCCCGCCGGCGTTTTCATTGCCCGGGGTGGGAGAACTGAAGAGGAAAAATCCGCTCTGCCCGTCCATGCGGCCGAAACTGTAACTAATGGGAATGTCATGCAGATGGGCGTAATCAATCAATGTGCCGTCCTTGTAGCTTAAGAAGAGCTGATCGTCCCGGGCGTTGAGACCGAAAGCGGCGAGGGCGCAGCTTACATTCTCCAAATCCTCGTCGGAGCAGAGGACGATATAAGTCTCGCCCGGCTCCAGCGTATATTCGGGCAGCCGGAAGAAAGCCCGGTCACTGCCGCTGTCGGACAGATAGTAGTCACTGAGGGCAAGGGGGTAAGCCGAGACATTCTTCAGCTCCACCCAGTCGGTATACTGTCCGTTCTGGGACAGATACCACTCGTTATATACCATGACCTCGCTGATGACCAGAGGCCCGGAGGCACTGAGGCTGGCAAGAAACTGCGCATAACCCTCTGTGGAGTTTTCATAGCCGGGAGTGGCGGAAAGGGTGGTGACCGTGATGCCCTCCTCATCCCGGTAGGCACTTGTGTCCGATGCCAGGGCGGGCACGTCAAAACGCTCCACCACGGTGCCGGCGGCGCTTTCAAGGGTAATGGAAGCGCCCTCCTTGGGGATGGTAAAATTGCTGTGGGCATCGTCAACGGCATCACCGGAGCAGAAGATCACCGTGTAGCCGTCCGGCTCCAGTGAGAGAGCGGGTATCTGCCACCGATCACCGCCGCAGCAGAGATAATAGCCCGAAAGTTCCACCTGCTCGGTGCCGTAATTGTACAGCTCCACCCAGTCGGGGAAGAGCCCGTCCGCGTCGGCAAGGGTGCTCTTGTTGGAGGCCATCACCTCGTTGATGCTGACCGGGATAAAGGCATCCTCCGGGGACTCGGTAACCGCGGGCGTGGCCTTCGGTGCAGCCTCTGCGTCAGAGGCGGCGGACCCCTGAGACACATTGAGCTGCTCCTCCCTGGTGGGCAGGCTGGAGCAGGCCGCGAGACTCAGCGCCAGCGCGAATATCAACAATAAGGCCAGAAATCTGGTAAAAAGCTTTTTCATAGGGGTTTCTCCATTCAGCTCTGATCTCCACAGGTTATTCTAACACATATCTTTTCTCTGCGCCATCCCGAAATGTCGATTTAAGAAGAATTAATTTGTTTCAATAAAGAGAGCCCTGTACAAGACCGTCCCGGTCAAAGGCACGGTTAATGCTGTTCAGGACTCGCTTTTTATCTCCGCTCCACAGGGGCGCGATCAGCTCCCGCTTGGCCCCGTCTCCGGTGAGACGGTGTACCGTCATCTCCGGCGGGATGCGGCGAATGCAGCCCTCCAGCAGCTCAATATATTCTTCAAGGCGCAAAGCCTGAAATTTCCCGGCGGCATAGTCCTCCGCCAGATCGGTTCCCGACAGAACATGCAGCAGATGGAATTTGACCCCGTCCGCCCCGGCGCGGCCGATGTAGCGGGCGGTCTCATAAATCATCTCTTCGCTCTCGCCGGGGAGACCGATGATCATGTGGACGATTACATAGAGTCCTGCCGCCTTGAGCCGTTTTATCGCATCCTCGAAAACCGGCAGTTCATAGCCCCGGCGGATGATCCGGGCAGTCTCCTCGTGGACGGTCTGCAGCCCCAGTTCTACCCAGACGGGCTTTATGGCGTTCAGCTCTCTGAGCAGCTCTATCACATCGTCCCCCAGACAGTCCGGACGGGTCCCGATGGACAGGGCGACGATTTCCGGCTGCAGGATCGCCCCGGTGAACAGTTCTCTCAGCCTTTCCACCGGCGCGTAGGTGCCGGTGAAGCTCTGAAAATAGGCGATAAAACGCTGCGCCCCGGTCTTTCCCGCAATGACGGCTTTGGCCTTCTCCAGCGCTTTGACGATATCCTCCCCGGCATCCACAGCGAAATCTCCGCTGCCTCTGCCGGAACAGAAAATGCAGCCCCCGGTGCCCAGTGTGCCGTCCCGGTTCGGGCAGGTGAAGCCCCCGCCCAGCGCCAGCTTGTACACCTTGCAGCCGAATCGCTCTTTCATATAGGAATTTGCACTGCGGTAATGTTCCATGATCTGCCTCCAAATACATATCATAACAGAAAAGACCTTTCTTTACAATTATTAAACTTTTGTGACAGGCATTGATATACCAAAAGCTCTGGTGTAAAATAATATAAAAGATAAAATGTAAGGAGATATGAGCATGAAAGTCACTTTTTTAGGTGCTGCCCATGAAGTTACCGGAAGCTGTACGCTCATTGAGGCGGGCGACAAAAAAGGCCTTGTGGACTGCGGCATGGAGCAGGGCAAGGACATTTTTGTCAATCAGGAACTGCCCGTCAATCCCTCGCAGATTGATTTCGTCCTCCTGACGCACGCCCATATCGACCATTCGGGCAATCTCCCGCTGCTGTATAAAAGGGGATTTCGCGGTGCAGTATATGCAAGCTCCGCCACCTGCTCCCTCTGCGATATCATGCTCCGTGACAGTGCCCATATCCAGATGTCCGATGCGGAGTGGAAAAGCCGCAAATCCATCAGGAATGGCGGGCCGGAGATCGAGCCGCTTTACGACCTTGACGATGTGGCGGGGCTTCTGGGCTGCCTGCGCCCCTGCTCCTACAATAAACCCATTCAGGTGAACGACTGCGTGGCCATCCGCTTTACGGATGTGGGCCATCTTCTGGGCTCTGCCGCCATTGAGGTGTGGCTCACCGAAAACGGAGAGTGCCGGAAAATCACCTTCAGCGGTGATGTGGGGAATACGGATCAGCCCATCCTTCAGGACCCTCAGCAGGTGAAGGAGACGGACTATCTGGTTATCGAATCTACTTACGGCGACAGGCTGCACGGTGAAGAGCGACCCGACTATGTCCCCGCTCTGGCGGAAAAAATACAGACGACCCTTGACCGGGGCGGCAATGTGATCATCCCCTCCTTTGCCGTGGGCAGGACCCAGGAGATGCTGTACTTTATCCGGGAGATCAAGGAAAAGGGCATGGTAAAGGGCCACGGTGACTTCCCTGTGTATGTGGACAGCCCTCTGGCTATCGAGGCCACCAATGTGTTTCTCCAGTGCGATACGGAGTTTGTGGATCAGGAGATGCGGGATGTGATCTGCTCCGGCGTAAACCCCATCGTGTTCCCGGGACTGAAGATCGCCGTATCTCAGGAGGAGTCCATCGCCATCAACGAGGATAAGACACCCAAGGTCATCATCTCCGCCAGCGGCATGTGCGATGCGGGTCGTGTACGCCATCATTTGAAGCACAATCTGTGGAGGCCGGAATCCACCGTCCTCTTTGTAGGCTATCAGGCTGCCGGCACTCTGGGCCGGCTTCTGGTGGAGGGCACGAAGAAAGTCAAGCTCTTCAACGAGGACATACAGGTAAAGGCAGAGATCGCCGCCCTGCCCGGCGTCAGCGGACACGCGGACAAAAACGGGCTCATCCGGTGGCTCAGCGGCTTTGAGAAAAAGCCCGGAATGGTGTTTGTAAACCATGGCGACCCGGAGGCGGCGGACAGCTTTACCGCCTGCCTGAACGATGAGCTGGGCTACAGGGCCTTTGCGCCTTACAGCGGCACCAGCTTTGATCTGCTGGAGGGCCGCTTTGTCCGCATCACCGAGGGCAAGCCCGTCGAAAAGACCGCTGCCGGCAGAACCGTAAGCGCCGCATTTACAAGGCTGATCGCCGCGGCGGAGCGACTGCTGAAAGCGGCCCGCAAGTGCGAGGGCAGAGCCAACAAGGAGCTTGGAAAATACACTGACAGGATCAACGCCATTGCGGACGAGATGGAAAAATAAGGCTTTTCAAACTTTCCCGATTGACTATTAAAAAAGCCTGTGTTACGATATTCAAGTATCTTGAAAATCCGGACAGGAGGATACCAAATGGAGAGAAATATAAAGTTTGACCCGCAGCAGGCGCTGGGGGATAAGATAACAAAATTCAGCCGGAAGGAGCTTTGCGAGTTCGGCTCTGCCCTGTGCCGGCAGATCAGGCAGGATGCCGGAGCGGGCAATTACCGGGGCGGCGTGTATCCTGAAAATATCAGCCTTGATGAAGAGGGAAATATTGCCATCGGCTCCGCAAAAAGTGAGGGATGGGAAGGCCGCGAGGCGGACTTTATCGCCCCGGAGCTGTTCTGGCACGGCCAGGCTTCTCCGGCAGCGGATGTGTACGCCGTGGGTATGCTGCTGTACGATGCCGCCAGCGGTGGCAAGCTGCCCTTTGAGGAAGATGGAGCTGAGGCCGCCCGCGCCCGCCGCATGAACGGAGAGCGTTTCGTACCGCCGAAGGAGGCGGGTCGCCGTCTGGGCGAGATTATCGCCAAGGCCACCGCTTTCAAGACCGTTGACCGCTATAAGAGCGTGAGCGAGATCGAGGCCATGCTGGACAGCTGCGTGAAAAACCTGTATCTCAGTGGCGCACCCAGTGCGGAACTGCTTTTCAATAAGAACGACGATGATCTCAGCGAAGTGGAGCGGATGATGGTCGCCATCATCGAAAAGGGCGGCGAGACTGAGCCGCCGGTTCCGGAAGAACCCGAGGCTGAAGAGACCGTTGCAGATGCTGTTGAGGAGGTCGCTGAAGAGGCGGAAGAAGAAACTGCTGAAGCGTCTGCTGTGGAAGAAGCTGTGGCGGAAGAGTCCGCTGCGGAGGAGCCGGCACAGGAGGAAGCAGAGCAGGAGGAGCCGGAAAAGAAACCGGAAAAACAGCCGGAGCCTGTAAAGCAGCCCGTTGTGCGGCTTTTTGAGGAGAAGAACCCGGAGCTGGAGCCGGTCGTTCCCAAGCGTCCCGTCACGCCTGCCGTTCAGTACGGCAAGAGTATGGAGCGGGAGCGCAAGATTGCAGAAAAGGTAAAGAGACGCAGAACCCGTCCCTTTGTGTTCATCATGCTGCTGTGCGTATTGCTCATCATAGTGGCCATCATTGTCAATGCCATCAACAGCGACCGGGAGGAAGTAAACCATCCTGCGGTGGAAAGCCCTGAGGCCAGTACAAATGCGGTTGTCATCCCGCCGGAGCAGATCGAAGTGCCTGTCGAAAGCGAGGCTCCCGTTGAGAGCCAGACCCCCGAGGAGCCGAAGGAATCCACTTATCAGCTCTTTATTGAGGATGTGAGCTGGACCGAGGCAAGAGATAAATGCATTGAAAAAGGCGGACATCTTGTGGTCATCAGCGATGATGCAGAGCTTCAGAAGGTGATCGACCTTGCCAACGCCTACAATGTGAACATTCTGTGGATCGGCTGCCACAGGGTGGATGGCTCCCTTGTGTGGGAGACTGACGAGCAGGTCAGCACCTATCCCTGGGATTCCGGCGAGCCCTCCTATGTGGACAGCTATGACGGTGTGTACGAGGATTATCTGATGCTGTGGTATCACAACGGCTGGGTCTATAACGACAGCCGCAACGATCCCGTGGCCGACTACCCCGGCGCTTACAGCGGCAAGATCGCCTACGTCTGCGAATTTGAAGGATAAAATACACAGCGCCGTCATTTGACGGCGCTGATTCAATAAAGGAGAAATGATATGAGCAAGGTACTTCTGATAAACGGCAGCCCCAACGAGCATGGCTGCACCTACACCGCCCTGCACGAGGTGGAAAAGAGCCTGAACAAAAACGGGGTGGAAACGGAGATACTGTATCTGGGAAAAGGCCCCATACAGGGCTGTACCAGCTGCTGGGGCTGTGGAAAAACAGGAAAATGCGTCTTTGACGACGGCGTGAACCGTCTGATTGCGCGGATAGAGGAGTTTGACGGCCTGGTGGTGGGCTCCCCGGTGTATTTTTCTTCTCCCAACGGTCAGCTCATTGCCTTTCTGGACAGGCTGTTCTTTGCCGGGGGCCACAAAATGGCCGGCAAGCCCGCTGCCGCCGTGGTGTCCTGCCGCCGGGGCGGGGCCTCAGCCGCCTTCGATGTGCTGAATAAATACTTTACTATCAGCAACATGCCTGTGGTCTCCTCCCAGTACTGGAACCAGATCCACGGCAACACCCCCGAAGAGGCGCTTCAGGATGCAGAGGGTCTGCAGACCATGCGCACCCTGGGCGAGAATATGGCCTGGCTCATAAAGTGCATACAGGCGGGCCGGGCGGCCGGCGTGCCGGAACCGGCCTATGAAAGGAAGCTGAAAACCAATTTTATCCGATAAAAACCATATAAGCCGGCGTTCCCCATTTGGGGAGCGCCGGCTTTTGATTGTGGTCTGTGGTCATAGAAAAAACCTCCCTTTTGGGAGGTTTTTTATCAGACCTTGATCTTTTCAAGCACCTTTTCGATGTTCTCCGACAGAGCCTTCAGTGCGCCGGGAACGAAGGGTGAGGAGAAGCCTGCCTCTTCCAGCAGCTCTGTCCAGACCTTTTCGCCGCCCTGCCTGGAAAATTTCAGATAACGGGCAAAGGCGTCGTCGTAATCGTCCAGAGAGGCCAGCAGGAAGTTGAAGGCTGCGGTCTGGGCCAGGCAGTAATCGATATAATAGAAGGGGCTTTCATAGATGTGCATCTGATACTGCCAGCGGGTGCCCTTTTCCAGATAGGGGATTCCCTCCATGGAAATGTGGGGGCGGAACTGATGCTCCAGCTCCAGCCAGGCGGCATCGCGCTCGTCGGGGGTCATATCGGGATTTTCATATACAATGTGCTGGAAGGCGTCCACCATGGTGCCGTAGGGGATGAAGGAGAAGGAGTCCAGCGCGTGCATGTAGCGGTACTTGTCGGCGTCCTCGCCGAAGAACCTGTCCATATAAGGCCAGGCGAAAAACTCCATGCTCATGGAGTGGGTCTCCGCCGTCTCCATGCCGCCGCAGCCCAGCTCAAGAGAAAAGCGGTTGTCGGCAATCAGGTAGGCATTGAGGGCGTGACCCGCCTCGTGGGTCACCACGTCCACGTCGCTGGAAGTGCCGTTGAAGTTGGCAAGGATAAATGGCTGCTTGTACTTGGCAAACTCGGTGCAGTAGCCGCCGCCCCACTTGTTTTTGCGGGAGTCCACGTCAAAGGCTTCGTTCTCCAGCATCATGTCGATAAAGGCGCCGGTCTCCTGACCCATGCTGTGGTACATCTCTTTCGCCGCAGCAAAAATGTTCTCCTTGCCGCCTTTGGGTACCGGGTCGCCGCCGGGGATGATTACGTCGTTATCATAGAGTTTATAATCGGATATGCCCATGCGTTTGGCATTTTCACTGCGGAGTCTCGCCACCACGGGAACCACGTCGTTCAGCACGTTTTCGCGGAAGGTCTTTACGCTGTCCTGATCGTAGCAGAGCCTGCCCATGCGGTAGTAACCCAGCTCCACAAAGTTTTTGTAGCCCATCTTCTTTGCCATCTGGTCGCGGACGTGGACCATGCGGTCATAGATGTCGTCCAGCTGGGCCTTGTGCTGCTCCAGCCCTCTGCCCAGTACCTCGTAGCACTCCCGGCGAGTGTCGCGGTCATCGCTCTTGGCGTATTTCATCAGCATGGAGCGGGGCATCTTCTCACCCCGAAACGTAAACTCCATACCGGCCATGAGCTTGGAGTATTCGCTGACCAGCTTATTCTCCTCCACCATGTCGGGCACGATCTCAATGGACATGGACTTACGCTGTACCTCCATGGACTTGAACAGCACCGGAGACAGAATCTCTTCCAGCTGGGGACGGAAGGGGGAGTCCAGCAGGGCAGAGGCGTACTCCACGTTGTAATTGTTGACGGCAGGGCCCACTTCATCGTAGTAGTCGTTCTCGGCTACATAGAACTCGTCAGCGGTGTTGATGGAATAGCGCATATATGCCAGAGAATTGGCGGTGAAATATTCGACGGCCAGCTTGAGATACTTCTCTCTGGCTCGGAGAATCTCATCCACGCTCCCGGCGTTTTTAATGCGGGGTATCACATCCTCCATAACGGAGGCCACTTCTTCAAGGGTTACCCGCTTGTAGGGCAGTTCGGAAACTTTCATATTGTACTTCCTTTCAGTTTTGATCGCTGGAAAGACTATACCATATCTGCCCAATTTTTTCAATCGCTATATTCAAACACTTGAAACTGTGGTATACTGAGACCGCTATCAAATAAACGGAGTATTGGACATGGATAAGATCAACACCAAACTTTTGAACTTCATTTCCGCCAGCCCATCACCCTATCATGCGGTGGAACAGATCCGGACAAGGCTGGAGAGTGCGGGATATACCGAGCTTTCAGAGGCGGAGGAATGGAAAATCAGCCTTGGCGGGAAATACTATGTGCGGAGAAACGGTTCCTCCCTTATCGCCCTGCGCCTGCCCAAGGCGGATTTCCCCGGTTTTATGATTATGGCGGGCCACAGCGACTCTCCCAGCTTCAAGATCAAAGAGAACGCCCCGGTAAAGTCCGCCGGGATGTATACCCTGCTCAATGTGGAGAAATACGGCGGCATGCTCTGCTCCTCCTGGCTGGACAGGCCTCTTTCTGCCGCAGGCCGGGTGGCGGTGCGGGAGAATGGGCGCATCGTCACAAAACTTGTGAATATCGACCGGGACCTGCTTTTGATCCCCAACGTGGCCATCCACATGGACAGAGGGGCAAACGAGGGCAAGAGCTACAACCCCAATGTGGACATGCTGCCGGTCATCGGCAGTGAGGAGCTTCAAAAGGGCTTTGATGCCATAGCCGCGGAGGCGGCGGGCGTTAAAGAAGAGGACGTGCTTTCAAAGGATCTGAGCCTTTATCCCCGTACCCCCGGCACCGTATGGGGTGCGGAGGAGGAATTTGTTTCCTCCCCCAGACTGGATGACCTGCAGTGTGTTTTTGCCTGCATGGAGGGCCTGCTCTGCGCCAGGGAGGGCAGCAGCGCGGCGGTTCTCTCCGTGTTTGACAACGAGGAAGTGGGCAGCGGCACCAAGCAGGGGGCGGACTCCAGCTTTCTGGAGGATGTGCTCTATCGCATCTGTGAGGCTCTGGGCAAAACGCCCGCGGCCTACCGGGCTGCTCTGACAAACAGCTTCATGGTCTCGGCGGACAATGCCCACGCCGTCCACCCCAATCACCCCGAATTTGCCGACAGGAACGACAGACCCCGTATCAACGGCGGCATTGTCATCAAATATAACGCAAACCAGAGATACACCACCGACAGCGTATCCGCCGCCGTATTCAGTCAGATCTGCAGGGCGGCAGGCGTTCCGGTGCAGAGTTTTACCAACCGTGCGGATATGCCCGGCGGCTCCACCCTGGGAAATATCAGCTCCTCCCATGTGTCCATCGATACGGTGGATATCGGCCTGCCTCAGCTTGCCATGCACTCGGCCTATGAGACGGCAGGCGTGAAGGATACCGAATATCTCATAAAGGCTGCGGCGGAATTTTACGCCCGCAGCTTCCGCAAAACCGCTGATGGCATTGAAATCTGAGCTTTTTTGCCCCAAAAATCGGATAAAATATTAAAAAACGGGAAAAGCCCTTGATTTTACGCCGTTTTTTCCGTATGATAAGCGGGCGAAGAAGATCATAGGTGGGTTGAGATGAAGAAATTACTATGTGTACTGCTGGTGCTGAGCATCTGCCTGAGCTGCAGCGCCTGCGGAGGAAGCACCTACGGGGTAAAGACCGTACTCACGCTGGTGGAGCAGGAATATTCCCTGGCTTTCAGAAACGATGACAACATTTATTTTTACGTCACTGCCGCTATCGAGCAGCTCAGCTACGAGGGTGCAGTGGAGGAGCTGACTCGGAAGTGGTTCGGCGACAATATCGTAAAGTTCAATAAAAAGGCGGGCGCACTGGACAATCTGGGTCTGCCGGATCCGCAGACCTTTATTATCGGAGTGGATATCAACTCCTTCCCGGTGGCCTATATGTCCGGCGGCAGCTACTGGGGTTTCGATGTGGAACTGGCACAGGCTGTGTGCGATAAGCTGGGCTGGACATTGCAGATACAGCCCATTGAAAAGGAAAACGTCTATATTGAGCTGTACTCCGGCAATATCGACTGCGCCTGGGGCGGCATCGTCCTTGACGAGGCAGAGCTGGAAGCCGGGCGCTACACCCAGTACGGCCCCTATATGGAAAACGACATTGTGGTGGCTTCCCGGGAGGGCTCCAGCGTGTGGAACAGCCTGAAGCTCAGCGGCAGGAACATGGCCATGCCCACAACCGAGGAGGCGATGGCTGCCCTGACCGGCAACGAGAAGCTGACAAAACGGCTGGGGCAGATCACCCGTCTTGCAGGTGGGACAACGGAGTGCTTTGAGTATCTCTATGCCGGCAAGTGTGACGCGGTGCTCACTGACACCGCCGCCCTGTATTATTACAATTCCCATTGATTTCAATTTTCGGAAAAAGTTCAAAAATGACACTTTATTGGACGTGAAAGTCACCATTCCTGGGTTTCTTTCACCGTATCTTCCTTCCCGTTAGCTTACTGCCTTCCGATTCTTTGACAGTCTCGAGCAGATATTCCGATATTTCGGAATATCTGCTTTTTCTGTTGACCGTGCAGGGTTTTGGTGATAAAATATCATGTCTTAATATGGGATTATTGTAAATAGCGGATGATTATGAGGTACCCTTATGTGGATCGCAGATAAATGGCAGGATTTTGAGCTTCTGGACTGTTCCAGGGGAGAAAAGCTGGAACGCTGGGGAAAATATTATCTGGTGCGCCCGGATCCGCAGGCAATATGGGAGACGCCCAGAAGAAACCCCCACTGGAACGACAGAGATGCCCGCTACCGCCGCAGCGAGAGCGGCGGAGGCAGCTGGGACAAGGGAAAACTCCCTGCCAACTGGCAGGTGCGCTACGGGGAACTGACCTTCAACGTAAAGCCCATGAACTTCAAACACACCGGACTTTTCCCGGAACAGGCCTCCAACTGGGACTGGGCCATGGGGAAAATCCGCGCGGCCGGCAGACCCATCAGCGTTCTGAATCTGTTTGCCTATACGGGAGCGGCCACGGTGGCCTGTGCCAAGGCGGGCGCTCAGGTCTGTCATGTGGACGCGGCAAAAGGCATGGTGGCCTGGGGAAAGGAAAATGCCGCCTCTTCCGGCCTCAGCGACGCGCCCATCCGCTGGATTGTGGATGACTGTGCCAAGTTTGTGGAGCGGGAGATCCGCCGGGAACGCCGCTATGACGCGATCATTATGGACCCGCCCTCCTATGGGCGCGGGCCCGGCGGCGAGGTGTGGAAGCTGGAGCAGAATTTATGGCCCTTTGTCTCCCTCTGCGCAGGCGTGCTGTCTGACGATCCGCTTTTTGTTATCATCAATTCTTATACCACCGGCCTTTCCCCGTCGGTGCTGTCCTATGTGGCGGAGAGCATTTTCACAAAGAAATTCGGAGGCCGTTCCGAGAGCCGGGAGCTGGGGCTTCCGGTCACGGACAGCGGCCTGGTGCTGCCCTGCGGCGCAACATGCAGATGGGAAACCTGACCGCCGCTTCGTCAGGATTATACGATAAGGTCAGGGGCCGCCGCGGACGGCAGCCCCATGACCGATCATATAATCCTTCCTCTCAAATCCAAAGCAGGCGCTTTGGATTTGCGCGGGGGGTGAAAGGGCAGAAAAAGGCGGTCGGGTTTCTCCGCAGCCGCGCCATTGGCGGGCCGAGCGAAGGCCGGCCCGGGAATGGCAAAAGCGGCAAGGCGGCGACCTGACCCGCCGCTTCGTCAGGATTATACGATAAGCCCCATGACCGATCATATAATCCTTCCTCTCAAATCCAAAGCAGGCGCTTTGGATTTGCGCGGGGGTGAACGGGCGGAAACGACACAACGGGGACGGAAAGGAACAGAGAAAATTGAGCGCTGTAATCCGTTTTAAAAACGTGCATTTTACCTATCCCGGCGATGAGACGGAGAGTCTCAGCGGGATTGACATTGACATAGAAGAGGGGAGCTTTGTGGCGGTTCTCGGCCATAACGGCTCCGGCAAATCCACCCTGGCAAAGCACATGAACGCCATTTTGCTGCCTACGGAGGGCCAGGTACTGATAAACGGGGTGGACACCGCGGATGAAGACCGTCTGCTTGATATAAGGCGGAGCGTGGGCAT